>JAFSWQ010000005.1 GCA_017444385.1 Clostridia bacterium
GGCGCAACAGTTAAGCTTTATGCATATAACGGAAGTAATATTATTGCAGAAGGTAATATGAGTGTTATTGTAACAAATGGCGGAACACAAGTTAATGTATATTATCAAGATGGTGCTGAAGTTACCTCTTACGGTTCACAAAATACTTATCCTAAAGCGTTTGGATATTATTGCACTGTTACAAAAATGAACTAAATAATTTGGTTTTGTTTGTTTGCTGCAAAGCAAAACAAAATAGGAACATTTAGATCAAACAAAACTCGTTTGTCAGGGGTAAAAAACAAAAGCGCGCTCATCCGCTAAATGATGAGCAAAATATGTAAAACTTAATGAGGGTTATCAGGCCACGCTTGGTAGCCCTTTTTCTATTACCGATAGCTTGTAATCGTAACGATAATCAAGTTTTTCTAAAGGCAATAATAGAACCGAAAAATCGTTGATTTTACCAAATTGAGCGCAGGACGGTCCTTGTCTATAACGAGAGCGGGGGCTAAAGCCCCTGCGGACAAGTCCCGCCCTGCTCGAATTTCACTTTGATTTTGCAAAGATCCAACTACTTGTAAAAGACGGGCGAACGTCGCTAACCCGCTTGACGTTTCGCCCTTTTTTCTTTTTACAAGTTTAGTTGCATTTCCTTAATTTTTCTATTACGTCGGCACTGACTATTCCTATCTCTTCGCCGTAATCATAACAAGTAAAATTGTCGTTTATACATATTCCATTTCGTTCTCGTCAAACGGACATATAAGAGTTTCGTCTGTTATGTCAGTAATATTGTTTTATTATATCCTTTTCTAAAAATGATATTAATACATCGTTTTCATTTTTTGCATATGGTATGTAGCGATGGTAGAAAAGGAAATAAAAACGGCGAAAAAACGTTCGTCTATTCTAAGGGCTGGGGCACCAAAGAACAAGTGTACAAAACGTACACTTGTTCTTTATATAATCAGAAAACAAAAATCAGAAAACAAAAATCGGACTCAAACGAGGTCATTTTTATTGGATAAACATTCAAGTTGCGAGTATTCTATGCGGTTGATTGAATGCTTCTTCAAACATGCTATAGTGCGCGAAGTAGATATCTATCGCAGATATAATAATGGCTTCAAAAAACAATGACAAACCTATATAACAGTCACTATTCGATCAAATACAGCATTAGTATTTATTATAATCATGATTTCTTCACCCTACCGTGATAGAAAGCGTTGGCAAGGTTGGTGATTGAGAAAAAGACCTTGAACTTGGCTTTGCAGGTTTTGATAAAGGAAGCGCGGGACGTACTTGCGACGGAGCGGATAGTCAAAGTGTAGTCCATATTATCGCTCATTTGATTATCATAGGGGATATTTCGACTATGTTTTAGGTCGCTCAATATTATTGTGTCATTCGAATTCGTCTTTTCGCTTAATGTCGAAGAATAAGTTTCAGTAGCGCTTTCTCGCGTGGTATTAATTTTTTGATAAACGGTTTTGCTTTCACCGGGCAAAAGATCGAAGAAGTTGTCCGAAAAGGGCAAGGTCGACTCGTTTTCGAGCGCGACGAGGCGCTGATAGTTTGGGGACGAGATTGTTATCTCGCGTAGATTTCCCGTTATTGTTTCGCTGACGGTAAAGTCGGGTTTGGGCAGTTTGAGTTTCTTTTCTGGGTAGAAAAGATGCGTCTTTTGGGTAAGTCTAACGCCGTTTCGGTATAATCTCACCGCCACCCCGCCTTTTTTTCGATCTACGTCGAAAGAGAATTCACCGACGAAGAGGTTTTCGAGCGGTTTTACCGTAAGGGGTATTCTTTCGACTTTCAAAATCGAGTAAAAATCGAAAGTAACGAATTCTATTTCGACGGTTTGTTCGTCGAGTAAATCGTTAAGAATATAGATCTTCAGTTTATCTTTTTCGTCTTCTATGGAAAGTGTAAGCGGATCGTTAAACTCTTTCGCCTTATATTGTAAGGCTTTGTAAACGCCCAAATAGTCTATGCTCGACCAAGAGCAAGTTTGCCAGCAGTCGTTGAATTGCCAATACATCGCGCCGTTGCACCGACCTTTATTTCGTCGCCAATGCTCGGTAGCGTCCGCGATACATTCTTGTTGCGTTACTTGCGATAAGTAAACGAGCTCTTCTATCTTGTCGCTCAACTTAAATCGCGAGGCGATATAGTAGAGCATTTTATCGTTCCCGTTTTTGCATTTTTGGTGAGATTTTTGCGTTTCGCTTGAAAGCGGGTATTCTTCGGGCGTAGCATAAGAGCGTATCGCCTGCATAGAAGGCAAACTCTCGAAGCCGAATTCACTGCAAAAACGCGTCATTCGTTTTCTATAATGCTTCATCGGTTGCAAGCCGTGCCAAACGCCCCAAAGGTGAGTGTCGCCAACGTGATCGGCACCCACGTCTTGATTGTGAGAAGAGCCTATCGGCGAACCTTGCGTATATGGCGTAACGTCGTCGAATAACGCTATTTGTTTGGGTAATACCTTATAGAAAAAAGTCTCAGTCCAGTCAACGTACTTTTTCATCGTTACCCAAGCCATGTGCATATCTTCTATTTCGTTATTGCCGCACCATAGAGCAAGAGAGGGGTGTGAAGAAATGCGTTTGACGTTGTATTCCACCTCTTTCAAAACGTTTTCCAAAAAGTCGGTTTCAAAGAACGGGTACGCTTGACAGGCGAACGCAAAGTCTTGCCAAACGAGAATACCTCTTTCGTCGCACGCGGAAAGCAACTCTTCGCTTGCGTAGTAGCCGCCGCCCCAGATGCGCAACATATTGAAGTTTGAAAATTCTGCTGCGTCGAGAAGCGCGGATAGTTTATCCTTTGTAAAACGCGTTATAAACGAGTCGGGTGGAACGTAATTCGCGCCTTTTACGAAAATCGGAACGCCGTTTAAAACGAATTGGAAATTGTAACCGTACTCGTCCTTTTCGCGATTTAATTCGATAGTGCGTAGCCCGATCTTTTTTGTTTTCAGCTCTTCGCAGTCCTCGTCGTTTCGCCTTGCGGTTACTACGTATAACGGTTGTTTTGCTTTTTGAGATAATTCTTTCGTCCACCATAGCTCAGGGTCGTTCACTTCAAATTCCGCATTTTCGCCTTTTATTACGAGCGTTCTTCCATCGGGGTGCGTTAGGACGATTTCCTCGGCGTTTTCAGCGATAGCGGTTATCTTAAAGGCGTTTACGGTCTTCTTCGCTTTTACGGTAAGCTCGCCGAGTTTTACGTTTGACAGTTCGATAAAAATATCACCGCTTATTCCCACGGGCGTCAAAACGGGACCCCAGTCCCACCCGAAATGACATTGCGGTTTTCTTATATGGACTATTCCGTTTTGTCCGTTCGAGTTTATCGGCGTAGGAATGATTTTACGTTTCTCTTCGACGTATTTTTTAGGCGAGAAAAAGGTGATTTCAAGGATGTTTTCGCCCTCTCTCGCTTTATCGTTCAATGAGAATCGGTATTCTCTATGGCAGTTTTCGGCGTTCCCTATTACTTCGCCGTTAAGTTTTAATTCGCAAATCGTATCAAGCTGAACGCATACCAATTCCAAATCGGCGTATTCGAGATCGGCTTTACTCAAAAGGAAGGTCTTTCTATATACGTAATCTTTTTCGTGTACCCATTGCGCGGTTTTCTCGTTCGTTGAAAGAAAAGGATCGGGAATAATTCCGTTCCTCATTAAATCTAAAAATTGGCACCCAGGTACAAGCGCGTCGTAATAGTTGTTTTCGTCGGTCGCTTTAAACGACCATTTCCCTACGAGGGATAATCTCTTCATCTTTTCCTTCCTATCGCTTGATACCTATTATTTTAACGGAAGAGAAGCGAATAGTCAATAGGTAATCAAAACGCGTGTTTTATTATATACGAATACTTATAAAGGAATTTGCGTATTTCTATTTACCGATTAGGCTTTATTATGCTATTATTTATTATATCGTAGTCAGCGAGGGAACGAGTGAACGTTTTCAAAAAAGGCGTAAGCAAGCTAAAAGATATCAAGACCTTCTGGAATGAACCTAAAAAAGGCAATTATATGCCTTACAAGGAGATTTTCGCTTACTCGGTCGGCGGTTTCGGCGCATATTCGATATTTATGGTGGCGCAAACCCTGTTGCTTTCCACTACGAACGTAATAATCGGCAATACCATAGGCATACAACCTATGCATATCTACGTTATGTATTTGCTGTCCGTAGTGCTTAACATTCCGCTAACCATGCTTCGCGCGAATATGGTGGACAACGTTCGCTACAGGGGCGGCAAGTATCGCCCGTACCTCTTGAGAATGGGCGTTCCCACCGTGCTGATATCCGTCTTGTTCGTGTTCACACCATACGGCAGCGTGGCTTATATTTGGCGTTGCATACTCATTTTTATATACAATTTCGGCTTACAGTTCTTTTATAACTTCTTTTATGACGCTTACGAGAATTTGATATACGTTCTTTCCCCGAATTCTCAAGAGCGTACCAACGTTACGGCTATAAAAAGCATAATCTATTCTTTTTCGCCTACAGTGATAAACTTCGTGATACCTTTGGTCGCGGGTAAGGTCGCGGGCGGCAATATTTACGACCTTACCGTTTACAGATGCCTCTTCCCGATTATCTCGGTTTTCGGCGTCGCTTTGATAATCCTCGTCTACGCCAAAACGCAAGAGAAGATAATCGTGGCGAAGTCGCAACCTATGAAGGTCAAGTTTATGGACGCCCTGCGCGAGGTCGCCAAAAACAAGTATTTTTGGATAATCTCTCTTGCGGGTTGGTTGGGATTTCTCGAAACCTGTACGTTTATCGTTTTGCAATGGCTGTATAACTACGCTCACCTTTGCACCCCCGAGCAGTATTCGCTAATAACGGTTTTCAAAGGAACTGCGTATTTCTTCGGCATGGTCATAGCGCCTTTCGCTATCAAGAAGTGGGGCAAGAAAAAGGTACTTATAGCGACTAATATTTTCAACGTACTGTTTTTGGCTTTGGTGTATCCATTGATGCACTCGATATGGACGGTATTGATGTGTATGTATTTCAACTCGATAGCGGATTCGTTTATAATCATTTTAACTCCTGCGATTCAAGCGGATATAAGGGACTATCAACAATACAAGAGCGGCGAAAGAATAGACGGTATGTTCGGCGCGGTTGCGCTTATCGGCTCTTTCGTTACTATGGCAACGAGTTCGGTATTGCCCGCCGTTTACGAGAAATACGGCATTTATCAAGGTAACGGCTACGAAAATATGTACGACGTCTTGTACGATCTACCCACCCTTTATCGGCTCGTCGGCGTTTTGGTAATATTGTCCGCTGTGGGCGCAGCGTTGAACGCAATACCTTATTTCTTTTACGACCTTACCGAAACCAAGCAAAAAGCTATCGTCAAAATACTAAAAATACGCGCGATGTTCGAGGACTACGGAAACGGCGTTCTGAAAGACGAAGATATGAAGGGAACTATGCTTTTGATCAAGGAAGCCAAAGAGTCGATAGCGGGCGGTAAAGAGGATATCAAAGCGTTAAAGGCGCAAAAGGCTGACAAAAAGACGATAAAAGCCGCGGAATTAAAAAACGAGGAATACGAGGAATCCTTGATGGTAATGGAAGAGATGGAACGGTTTACCAGAGAGGATTCCATTGCTCGGCTCGAATGGGCGAAGCGTATAGTTGCAAACGGTCTGCAAGGGATACCGTATATCGACGAAAGCGAGGTGGAAAGGGCGAAAGCTATGCCGAAAGATACCGCGATGGAAAAGGCTAAAAGGAAAGCCTCTATAGAGGACGCTAAACTCGGCGTAAGAAGCAAACTTGCCGCGAATAAGTATTATCCCGACGGGAAAATCGAATTCGACAAAAAGGCGTACGACGATTTGTACGACGAGTATAACTTGGTAATGGAAGAGAAAGCTAAACTTTTAAAGGAAAAAGGTTCTAAAGAAGATATCGAATGGATTAAAATCAAGCAAAAGGAAATAACCGTGATAATGAAAAAAGCGAACGAAGAACGCGAGCGTTATTTGCAGGCTACCGCGGTATTCGCCGCCGCAGAAAAATACGTGCGTTGGGCGGAAAACTACGCTCGTTTCGGCGAAATACGCGAGAAGTATTCCGCGTTGTCGGTGGATGCGTCTTAACGCTTTTTTTGTTTCGCCCATAATCGACGGATAGTTTCGTTGCTAAAAGCCGTTCGATATGATATAATATAGAAAAATAAAAGACGGAGGTCTTAAAATGGAACTTAAATACAAAAGAACTAACGTTTACAAAGTAGCCGATGAAAACGAGATAAAAGCGATTGTCGATTATTCGGAAGGCTATAAAAAATTTCTCGACAAGAGCAAAACCGAAAGAGAGACCGTTTCCACCACCGTTGAAATGGCGGAAAAAGCGGGTTACAAGCCTTACGTTTTAGGCGCTAAAGTCAAAGCGGGCGATAAACTTTATTATAACAATCGCGGCAAAGCGTTGTTCTTAATTAAGGTAGGTAGCGAAAACCTCGAAGAAAACGGAATAAGAATACTCGTCGCCCACGTGGACAGTCCGAGACTTGATCTTAAACAAGTACCCTTGTTTGAAAAAGCGGATATCGCTTACCTTAAAACCCACTATTACGGCGGTATTAAAAAATATCAATGGTTGACCATTCCTTTGGCTCTTCACGGCGTCGTGATGCTTGCGGACGGAAGTAAGGTAAACGTCAAAATAGGCGATGAACCCGGCGATCCTTATTTCTATATTACCGATCTACTTCCTCACTTGGCTCAGGATCAAGCGTCGCAAACGGTATCCAAAGCGTTTAACGCGGAAAACCTAAATATTATCATAGCGGGTTCGCCTTTGCGCGACGACGAAGACGACGCGGTTAAAACGCACGCTTTGAAGCTTCTCAACGAGAAGTACGGCATTACCGAGGAAGACTTTTTGAGCGCGGAAATAGAGGCGGTCCCCGCGATTAACAGCAACGACGTAGGTCTTGATAGATCCTTTATCGGCGGTTACGGTCACGACGACAGAGTTTGCGCTTATCCCGAAATAACCGCGACTTTGAATACCGAAACCACTCAAACCGTTTTGACTATTTTAGCGGATAAGGAAGAAATAGGCAGCGAAGGCAATACGGGTATGCAATGTATTTTAATAAAGGATATAATCGACGAATTGAGCGTCGCAATGAAAGCCGATCCGATAAGAGTACGCGCTGCGTCCAAGTGCTTGTCCGCCGACGTTACCACCGCTTACGACCCCAACTTCGCTAACGTCTTCGAAGAGAACAACGTAGCCTATGCCGGTCACGGCGTTGCGATGAATAAATTCACCGGCGCGAGAGGTAAGTCGGGTTCGAATGACGCTTCCGCGGAATATATCGGCTTCTTACGTCAAGCGTTCGCAAAAGACGGCGTTATTTGGCAAACGGGCGAATTGGGCAAGGTAGATATCGGCGGTGGCGGTACTGTAGCAAAATTCTTGGCTAATTACAATATCGACACGGTGGACTTGGGCGTTCCCGTCCTTTCCATGCACGCGCCCTACGAACTTATTCACAAAGCCGACGTTTACTCGGCACATAAGGCTTTTGCGGCGTTTATAAAATAAGATAGAATCTTTGATTATTGTAAGTATTTTCGCTAATACATATGATTGCAAACGAAACGGGGCGCTCGACCGAACGCCCCGTTTTATCGTTTAGATTATCGTGATTAATTGCTTTATTGCAAGCGGTATATCTATTAAAGAATATCCTCGACCGCTTTTTTAACGTCGTCCATAGCGACGGTAGGCTCGAAACGCGCTACGACTTCGCCTTTTCTATCGATGAGGAATTTGGTAAAATTCCATTTGATATAAGCTTTGTCGCCGTATTTTTTGTTGTTTAACGCCGAGAACTTATTGAGGAAAGCGTTCTTTAGACCTTTACCAAAACCCTCGAAAGGTTTTTGGGTGGCAAGGTAAGCGAATAGAGGACTTGCCGTCTCGCCGTTTACGTCTATCTTCGAGAATTGCGGGAACTCGGTACCGAACTTCATTTTGCAAAACGCGTGTATTTCCTCGTCGTCGCCGGGGGCTTGATCCGCAAATTGATTGCAGGGGAAGTCGAGTATCTCGAAACCCTTATCCTTGAATTCCTTATACATCGCTTCCAAAGGGTCGTAATGAGGGGTAAACCCGCAACCCGTCGCCGTGTTTACGATGAGAAGAACCTTGCCCGAATAGTCGGATAAAGAAACTTCGTTACCTTGTCTATCTTTTACCGTAAAATCATATACGCTCATAGTTCACCTCGCTAATCAGTCTTTGGTTTTGTAATAGAGCATACAGTGGCAATAACCCTCGAACTCGGGGTCGGCTATCTGGTCGCGGAACTCTTTGCACATACATTTTGTGTCGGGAGTATGCTCTCTGCGGCAAGGGCAGTATCCGCCGTTTGCTTTCATAGCGTCTCTTAAACCCTGCACAACTTCTTTGTTTTCGTTTAATTTGATCATTCTTTCACCTCATTTTTTTATTTTTTCACCGCGAGGAAGTCGGATATGTTGCACGCGCCGTTTGCGGTTACGGTCGCTTTTTGGTCGGCGTAATTCAAGCTGTGGATCTCTACCGTGTAGGCCTTATTCTTTTCCACTTCGAATTCGTAGTAGCCGTTTTTGGTTTCCGTGGTTTTCAAAGTTTTACCGTTTGCGTCTTTTAGTTCAACGGTGACGCCGTTCAAACGAGAGCTTGCGCCGTCGTCCGTTTTGCCGTTGGCGTTTACGTCCGCGTAGACGAATCCAGCGATCTTGCTGTAATCTTCGGTAAACCAGGAATAGGTCATATAGAGTTTATCTTCTTCTTCCATCTCTTCGCCCATTTCTACCAAACCCCAGTTGATGCTGTCCTCGTCGTAATAGGTGTGCGAGATAGTCCATTCGCTAAAATTATTGAAATCTTCGCCGTTAGTGTTCGCGTCAAGGTGCATCCCTCTCTGCGCGACGTCGAGACTTGCGGGCGCGAATTTGCCGTATAAGGGGTTGCCGAATTCGTCGGTGTAGACGTCTAAAGCGCCCACCATTATCTCGCCCGACTTGTATTTGTAAACGTCGTAGGTCTTATTCTCTCTATATACGGTAAGAGTAAAGTCTTCCGCAACGCTATGCTTTCTCGCGCCGACGTCGTAAAGCCCCGAGAGTTGTTTGTCTATTTGTGTGACGTCTTCGAGTTCGACGTACATAACCTTTCTTTCAACTTCTTTCGTGTATGCGATAGTGGAACTACCGTCGTCGCTTCCCGTCATATTCATATACTTGGCAAGTTCTACCAAAGGAGAGGTGCGGAGTAATTCTATCGCGACGTTGTTTTCAGCGTCGTAATCGAATATTGCGCCCGCAGCGCCTACCGAACTACCCGTGAATTTTTGACCGAACCACTTGCAGTTAAACTCTACGTTTAAAGTATCGTAGTAAGGATCGATAAGCATGAATTTTTCGGGATAGATACGAGGATTAAGACGACCTTCGTTAAGGTATTTAGTCATAAGCCCCGACATTGCGGTAGTAAGTTGACCGCCGTAGGAGTGCCCCGTCATTATTATAGGCTTGGAATAGCCGGGGTAATTCTTGAAGAAATCGCAGTATCTCGCAAGATAGAGCTCGGGTACGGTGCAATCGAATTTATCGCTCGTGTAAAGGTCCTTATCGTTGGTGGTGTAGCAGTCGATATTTTCCCAAATACATTTGCCTATTTTAATTATACCGAGGCTGTTGCCCGACAAACAACCCCTAAGGAAACTCAATACGTTATAGCCTTTTTCGTATATGCCTTCGGGTTCTCTCGCGTGGAGATCGGGTCCTAAACCGTGCGCAAACAAAAACGTGGGTTTATCGGGGTCGAAGCAGCAATCTTCGTCGGCTGCTTCCCAACCCGTTCCGTTGTATATTTTAAGTCTTACTTTGCTAACGTCGAAATCGGGATCCACCGCGTAATCGGTTATGGTCGGCTCGTTATACTCCGCCTTTTCTTCGGCGATGGTGAGAGCGTTTTTGTAAACGGGGGTCTCGGTTTTCGTTTGGTTTTCGTCCGTTTTATTCGTATCCGCGCCTGCGCAAGCGGCAAATAAAACTGTCATAAGAGTTGCTATCAAAACGACGGCTATAAATTTTTTCATTTCGTTGACCTCTTTTTATAATGATTTTAATATGTAATATATTAACATTAATAGACGTTTTCGTCAAGGGGGTATTTTGAATTTTACGTCAATTTTTGTCGTGAAACGCGAGATAAAACGCTCGTTAATAACGCTTTAGTTTTCTATTATCGTTCATATTTGAACGCGTATTTATCCATTCCTGCCGCCTTCTCGCATCATCTTCCCTAGTTTCGCTTTGAAATAGAAGGAATATAATGAAAAGTGTAGCAAAAGTACTAATATCCTTTTCTAAAAACGATTGCATTTTTGACAAAAGTTTGATATAATGGTAATCGGTGAAATTTGCGATATATTTTAAGTATATCGGTATGGGGCTTTGCCCCAAAGGAGATAAAAATGGCAGAAGAAATCAGTAAGAAGACTCAAAAGGTCGGGTTTACCGAAACCGTTTTGAGAGACGCTAACCAATCCCTCATAGCCACCAGACTTCCTTTTGAAAAGTTCGAAGGTATCTTGACGACTATGGACAAAGCGGGTTACTATTCGGTAGAGTGTTGGGGCGGCGCGACTTTCGACAGTTGTTTGCGCTATTTGAACGAGGATCCTTGGGAAAGATTGCGTAAAATCAAAAAAGCAATGCCCAATACCAAATTACAAATGTTATTGCGCGGTCAAAACGTTTTGGGTTACAAGCACTATCCCGACGATTTCGTTAAGACTTTCGTGGATAGAAGTATCGCGAACGGTATCGATATCATTCGTATATTCGACGCTTTAAACGACTTACGCAATATACAGGTTGCCGTGGAACAAACCGTCAAGTCGGGCGGTATCGCTTCGGGCGCGATCTCTTATACTCAAAGCCCCGTTCACAGTCTCGAAGGTTTTGCTAAAATTTCCGTCGAAATGAAGAAGATGGGCGTTAAGTCCATTTGCATTAAGGATATGGCGGGCGTTATGAGCCCCAAGGAAGCGTACGATCTCGTTTCAGCCATCAAAGATAAAGTCGATCTTCCCATCGTACTTCACACCCATTGCACCACAGGGCTTGCGTATATGACCGTTCTCAAAGCGGTGGAAGCGGGCGCCGAAGTCATAGACACCGCCACCAGTTGCTTCTCGGGCGGCACCTCTCAACCAGCAACCGAGACGTTGGCGTTTGCCCTTTCTCAAATGGGTTACGGCGTAGATCTCGATACAAAAGTCATCAAACAAGTCAACGATTTCTTTAAACCCGTTAAAGAAGAATACGTCAAGAGCGGCTTATTGGTACCCAAGGTATTAAGCACGGATACCGACGCTTTGAATTATAAGATTCCCGGCGGTATGCTCAGCAATCTTATCGCGCAATTAAAAGCGCAAAACGCTATGGATAAATTTGAGGAAGTTTTGCTCGAAACCCCGCGAGTTCGCGAGGATCTCGGCTATCCCCCTCTCGTTACTCCTATGAGTCAAATGGTAGGCGTTCAAGCGGTCACCAACGTTTTGCAAGGCGAGAGATACAAGATAATCGGTAAAGAAGTAAAAGCCTATTTGCGCGGCGAATACGGCAAAGCCCCCGGCGAAGTCAACGCCGAACTCAAAGCGAAAGCCTTGGGCGACGAAAAAGAGATTACGTGTAGATTTGCGGATACTTTGGAGCCCGCTATCGACAGCGCAAAAGCCGAACTCGGCGATAGAGCCGAAAGTATCGAGGACGTTTTGAGCTACATCGCGTTCCCTCAACAAGCCGAAGCGTATTTCGAGGCTCGTGAAGAAGCGAGAAGCAAACGCGTTAAATATACTGTCACCAAATGCGAGGATTGATTATGAAGAGAAATTTTATCATCGTTCTCGCCGTGCTCGTTTTGGCGTTTACCGCTTTGGCTCTCTGCGGCTGTTCGGGTAAAGAAGTCGCCGACGCCAACGGCGTGTATGCGAACGTAAAAATAAGCGGCGGCGCCGCGACGGTCGAAGTATTGAAAGCCGAAAACGGAAAGTTTGTTTTGGATACGTTCAAAGTTGCGGACGCAAGCGACGCGAACACTTTGACTGCTGAAATAATCGAGGCTTATAAAACGCTTGGCTCTTATGATAAAGCCGAATCGTTAGAGAGCAAAAAGGGCGATTATCGCTATACCGACAACGCTTTCATTCCAAAGAGATTGTCCCTTGACTATGAAAACGGCAACAACGAATTCTGCTATCTCAAAAGCGAGACCGCTTTCGAGTTGAGCCCCACCGTTCCCACCGTTTTATTGTACTGTTTGCTCGGTTTCGCGGTGACCTTGTTCGTTTTGGCGTTCTTGATGCTCGTTATTAAGCTTTTGAGTCTTGCCGCGGATAAGATACAAGCGGCGGCTGACAAAAAGAAGAAAGCCAAAGAAGAAACCAAAGGCGAAGTTGAAAAGAAAGAAGAAGCCCCCGTTTACGCAAAAGGCTCGGCGGGTGAAATCAAGCTCGTGGGCGTTAGCGAACGCGACGCGGCTATGATAATGGCTATAATCGCCGATCAAACGGGCGCGCCCATAAACACTTTAAGATTTATTTCCATTACCGATATTACCGACGCGGAGGTAGAAAAATGAAATATAAGATAACATTAAACAATAGAGTATATGAAGTAGTAGTCGAGCAAGGCGAAGCGATGCTCGAAAAAGAATACGAAGCGGTTGCTCCCCAAGCCCCCGCGGTACAATCTGCGCCTCAAGCGGTTGTCGCCGCCGCCCCCGCCGCTCCTCAAACCGTAAGCGGCGGAGAAGGTTTTCCTTCACCCTTACCCGGAACGATTATCGCCGTCAAGTGCGAAGTTGGCAAGTCCTACAAAGCTGGTTCGGTCTTGTTTATAGTGGAAAGTATGAAGATGGAAAACGAAGTCACCTTGGGTAAGGATGCGACCATCGTTTCCATCAGCGTTACCAAAGGTCAATCCGTACAATCCGGTACCATTCTTTGCGTAATCAAATAAGGAGTAAACTATGGATATCGGTCAAATTTTCGTCAATTTATGGCAATCGACAGGGCTTATCCAAGTAGATTGGCGACAAATATTAATGTTGCTTATCGGCTGCGTTCTTATGTATTTGGCTATCGTCAAAAAGTTCGAGCCGCTTCTTCTCGTCGGTATCGCTTTCGGTATGATCCTGACTAATCTTCCGGGCGTAACGTTGTTTACCCCCGAGGTATGGCAAACGTCGGGTAAAGTTGATTACCTCGCCGTTTTGCAGAGCGGAAGGCTATTGGACATCTTCTACATAGGCGTTAAGACGGGCGTGTTCCCTTGCTTGATTTTTATGGGCGTAGGCGCTATGACCGATTTCGGTCCTATGCTCGCAAACCCCAAGAGCCTTATTTTGGGCGCTGCGGCGCAGTTAGGTATTTTCGTAGCGTTGTTGGTCGCCATCGCGATAGGTTTCAGCGGGTCTCAAGCCGCGAGTATCGCGATTATCGGTGGAGCTGACGGCCCCACAGCGATCTATCTCACCAAGGAATTGGCGCCCGAACTTTTGGGACCTATCGCCATCGCTGCTTATTCCTATATGGCGTTGATACCTATGATACAACCCCCTATAATGCGCGCTTTGACCACCGAAAAAGAGCGTACTATAAAAATGGAGCAATCGCGTAACGTCACCAAAATAGAGAAGATAATATTCCCCATTTTGGTAACCGTCATAACCGCGATAATTCTTCCTTCGGTCGCGCCTTTACTCGGTTGTTTGATGTTTGGTAATCTCTTAAAAGAGTGCGGAGTTACGGGTAGATTGTCGGATACCGCTCAAAACGCTTTGATGAACATCGTTACCTTGTTCTTGGGCGTTTCGGTAGGCGCTACCGCACATTATGCTACCTTCCTTAAAATTCAAACTCTCGAGATTATCTTCTTAGGTCTCTTCGCGTTCTGCGTAGCGACCGTGGGCGGTGTGTTGTTCGGGAAACTTCTGTGCAAGATAACCAAGGGCAAGATTAATCCCCTTATCGGCTCGGCTGGCGTTTCCGCGGTTCCTATGGCGGCGAGAGTCGCTCACTTGGAAGGTAAACGCGCCAATCCCGACAACTATCTTCTTATGCACGCTATGGGGCCTAACGTAGCGGGCGTTATAGGTAGCGCGGTCGCCGCGGGCTTCTTGCTTGCGGTCTTCGGTTGATAAATAACTCGTTTTAAGACGCTTCCCTTTCGAAAAGGGGGCGTCTTTTTTCTTTTTTTGGACCGTTTTTGACAAAACGGTTCTATTTTTGGTTAAATTATATTTATAAAAAAATATTGCATATTGACAAATGCGCGCGGAAGTAGTAAAATGTTATATGTATTATTATATATAATTACTGATGTTGCGGTCGCAAGACTGCTCGGAGGCAAATATGAGATCTAAATACATTGTGAGAATCATCGTCGCGCTTTTAGTCGTATGCTTATCATTAGCCGTATTCACGGGTTGTAAGAAAACTACCGGCGAGGTACAAAAAGGCGGTGTGAATAGCGAAAACGTTTCGAGCGCGGTGTTCGCGGTTTTCCAATCGCTTAAAAACAACCGCACCATTACGGGCGCGGACGTTATTTACGTGGGCTTCGACGGTTCTATTGAAGAGAAAGAAGGCAACGAGCCTACGCCCGCTACTTTGTTCAGTTTCGACGCGAAGATACACGTCGGCGAGGATGAAGAGGGCGTTGGCAAAAGCACTCTCGCTTTCAAAGTCAAGAAAGACACCACGAACGTTTCTCTCTTCGAGGCGTATTGGAAGGGCGGTAATCTCTATTTGAACTATGCTCCCGTTTTTCCGAGAGTGGCTATCGGCGGTTTCGATCTCGAAGGTATCACTCAAAAACTCGTTCGCAGTTCTAACAGCACGAGCGGCAAATGGCGTACTACCGTCGATTTGCTTCCCACGTTTGCGGAGCACGTTCTTTCCGACTGCACCAAGAGAATAGACGGAAGTAAACGCACCTATAAATTCAAAGTCGACTTTTCCAAATTGTCGGGCGCTTTGGACGTGGTTTTGTCCTCCGCCGATATCGGGGTGACTCGTCAAAACGTTCTCGACATTTTCGGGGTTACCCAACAATCACTTAACGAAATGGAAGCGAACTACGTTTCCACCTTGGAAGTTATCACCACCGTTTCTGGCGACGTCGAGACCTTTGAAAAAGCGACCTTGACTTCGGTATCCGAAACTTCGTCTAAAACCTTCGTCCTGAATTCCTTCAAAGCGGACGCGGTTACCGACGTAAATCAAAACGATTATCCCGTCAACTTGGCGGATAACCTCGATTCTTATAAACCTTACGATTTCAAAAATCTTTCCTTGTCGGGCGTGGCAAGTTTGAATCTGTCTTCGGTCAACACTACCGCGACCGTCGCTAACAAACCTTTAAACGTTGCGACTCAAATGGCTTCGTTCGAATGTATGTACGACTTCGTTTCCAAAAACACTGCCGACGGATTCAAAGCCCATTTGAACCTTTCGAGCGGTAACGAGGATGAAAAGTCCTTCTCCGCGTACTACGACGGCGATCTATACGTCGACGCGTCCTCGTTCATCGGCGATAATCCGTTCGTTAAATTCGACGGGGATTTTGTCGAAGGCGCTTTGAAAGCGATGGAAATATTGCTCGATCCCCGCGAACTTGACAGCAAAGAGACGCTTTACTTGTTGGCGAACCTTTTTGCGAGCCGCAAAGAGAACAAAGGCGTGGTGAGTTACGTTATAAGCAAAGATATGCTCGACCTCATGTTTGAGAAAGCGGGTTATGATCCCGTATTCGATTATAATTCGATAAAGATCGATCTTAATCTTGAAGCGGGTACGTTCAAAGGCGTCGACGTCACCTTGTCTATGAAAGGCGCGAACGTTAAACTTTCTGCAAGTTATCCCAAGATAGGTTACGACGTTCAACTCGTCGAGCCAGAATGGATAAGCGATTGCGTGGATTTCAACGCTCAATCCATCGTTACGCCGATAGTCGAAGGCGAGATCAACACGAATATTCCCAACGTAAGCAATACTCAACTCGTTGAATCTCTCGTTTACAGTATATCCGGCGAGAAAGTGGAACTCGAAGGCAATATCAAAAACTTCAAGTTAATGGCGAATTACACCGCGAAAGGTAAATTATCCGTCTTCGAAATAGAATTCACTGACGCTAACGGGAACGCGGTTTGCACTTTATTCTATAATTACGCGGAACCCGACACCTTCTACGTTATCGAGCCCGTACGCAACGGGGTAGCGAGAGTTTCCTCTTTGAAAATGCTATCCGAATCGAGATTCGGCGAATTCGCGCATACTATCAACGGCAACGTTGCGGTAGATCAAAATCCCGCAGCCTTTACGTTGGGCAACACTCAAAAAGGCTTTATCATAGAAGCGAATTCCGAGGCGTTGAACGTTATATTGAGAACAGTTAAATCTGTTTTCACTGACGCGCGTAACCTATCTGTTCCCCTCGAATTGGGGCTTGATAACATGGTCTTGACCTTGCAAGACGGCGCGAGCTTAAGATCTTGGTACGGCAATAACCGATTTATCGACTTAAAGATTAACGACGTATCTTTGAAATACGAGGATCTTGCCGTCGCAACGAGACAAACCTCTTCGCACGGCGATAGGGTGGTATCGGTATATCAAAACAACGATATGCCCGATACTATAAAGATAACGTTGGGCAAAGGCTCTCTCGCTCGTTCCTTCAACGTGGCGGTAGAGGACTTCGGCGGCTGGCAATACGAAGACCTCCCCGATTTTGACGAAACAGATGGCGTTCAGGAAATAGTCGCCTACGTCCGCGTGTTCGGTCAAAAGATCAACGACGTTATAAAGGTCGATTACACCAAATCCGAAAACGTCGAGGTTTCTTATAACCGAAACGGTCCGGATTTTGAGACTCTCGAAGAAGGCGAGGATAAGAACGACCTATATAGAAGTTATTTGCGTGAGAACGACGGAAAACAAGCTTTCGTATTCCCTCGCTACAATAGCGAAGTAGATCCCATCGCGTTGATAATCAACAAGTATAATCTCGCTATAGTTTCCAACGTGCAAAAAGAGGTTATATGGATGAATCGTAACGTCGAACTAAACGAAAAATCGTTCACCAATCAAGGCGATGAAACCCAAGACGCGTTTACCTTGAACCCCGTTATCACCGACTTCTTCGGAAATAAGGTTAAACTCGACGCTACTTACAGGCTCGTACTCGAAGGCGCGAGCGTAAGAGATATTAAGAATGGGGATAACTTCTTGACAATTTACGCGTACGGCAACGCCGATCCCCTATCGCCCGCGACCTATCTCGCAGCGAATACCGAGTTCACTTTGATTGGAGAAGACGGTGTTATCGTAATCAATGGTCTTGAGTGGGATATCTCTTCCATCAAGTACAAGAATATGGAAGGCGCGACCGTTTCCAATATCGTGGAAATGCTCAAAAACAACTTCTACAAACTCAGCGGTCAATACACAATTTCCGTTAAATTCAAAACCTCTTTACACACCGAAGTCAAGAAGGACGCGACCATTACCGTTAAGCCGAGAGTAGTTGAAAAGGTTGCTTTGAACGACCTTTCGGCTGGCGTTGTGGAATTCATCCCCAACGAAAACAGGAAGGCGGGGGAAGCGTTCGGTTTGCTCATTCTCGATCCTATCGTCATAGACTCCATTCACAGCGAAATGGCTTTCGCAAAATCTATGACCTGTTTCTTTACCGACGTCGCGGCGGATAGCTCGCGTATCAATACAATTAAGTGGCAAACCCCCGACTTCACCGGAGTAAAAATAAGCGCGGAAAGCGATATTAAAGGCACTATTTCCGCTATCATCGGCAACGCGGTGGGAGGTTTACAATCCATCGATATCGACTATATATTCCTCAACTATCCCGTTAGCAAGGTTGCGCTCACTTCCGACGGCGTCGTCGTTGCCGAGAAAGACTACGCTACGACCTTATCCTTTGAATTGTTATCTCAAAATCCTTACGGCTTCGTTTATCCCGAGGACGTGACCTTGACTTACGGCACTTTCTCTTGCAGTTATAATGGCGTTGCTATTCGCAATTATCCAGCGGGAAGCAAAGTAATAGAGGGCGTGAATTGGAATTTAGCGGGCTTCGATTTCGATACTATATGGCAAAAAGATTCCACCGTCGAATACACGGGCGAATCCAAAACTACTGATCTTACCATATCTTTGAAGTTGTCCTTCCTCACCAAGATATTGGAAAAGGACGTTTGGTCGTTCATCGACGAAAACGGTGAAGAGTATCTCGATCCTTCCTTACCCGTCGCCACTCCTCAAACCTATGCGGCGGATGAAAACGGTAGTTATTATCGCATAGACGGCGTTTACGTTTATTCGGACAAAAAACTCGAAGGTACGGCCTATTCCATCGTCGACGGCGTGACGAGTTCGGTTTACTATAAGAAACCCAACGAAAAAGACGTTAAGCGTCTTATCATCGATCCCACTTCCACCGACTACCTGTGTTACGATAGCTATCCCGCTCGCGTAAGAGTCACTTTCCGTGACGGACAAACGCAGGATCTTGACGCGGTATGGGATATTTCGGCGCTCGCCGCTGCAACAGACGTATCTCAAAAAGGTTTCTTCGGTTCGGTAGGTCTCTATATCGCAGGAAGTCAAAAAGTGGCGGACGTATCCCTTTGGATAGCGGCTGAAAAACCCGATAACTACTATATCAAACCTGCCTTCATCGGCAACGAACTCGACGTTGCAAACAGCAGTAATCACTTGTATTCGTCCATATTCGCCTTGGGCGCGGATGGAAAACTCGTTGTCAAAGATCTCCGCCAAATGAAGACTTTGCACGATCTCGTTTGCGATTGCGACGATGAAAAATGTTTAGGTCGCATTTACTTCGACTATTCGGATAAGAACGTTGAAAGCGACTATTTCAAGATCACCGAATGGGTTGGGCTTGAAAAGATATCCGCGCTTTACGCGGCAGAGATCGCTAAGGGCACCGCCCTCGAAGACGTAGGCGGCGACGTTACTCTTATCGCTAAAGTGGACGACACCGAATGTATTATCACGTTGACGATAGAAAAAGGCGTTATGTCCAATATGCAGTTGAGCGGTTTGTCTCATTCGTCTTCGTCTATTTACGGCGGAAATATGGGTTCGTATTCTATGACGGCGGAGGGATTGAATCTCACCATAGATCCCTATCTCGCAAGTCCTTTGGATGGGAAACAATACCCCACCACTTTGGACTTCTCGCATAAGGGCGTAGATATGCAGGCGATCATCAGCCGTTGGGATCTTTCCGCTTTCGAGGGCGTAGATCTCTATAACGGAGCTACCGCAGTGGTTTACGCATACGTAGACGCGCCTTACGAAATAGACGTGGTGATACCCGTCAACGTGACCTTGATATCGAGAAAGATAGAGAGGGTTTACGTAGACGGAAGCGACGTCAAACGTATTTACGTAGACGGTTATTCGTCGACGGCGTTCGGTAGCAACGTTCAAACCGAAAACGGAAGGATCTTCGCTTATAAGAGCGTAGCCGTCAAATTCGTAGGTGACGACGATCTCTATCCGTTGAGTTTGAAATACGATATAACCGATTATGCTATGAATTACGGTGGCGGTCTCATCGCTTCTAACGTCACGGTTTACGTGGGTAGCCAAGCGGGCGGATATCAAGCCGTGGGCGGCTATTCGATTTATAACGTGCAGAATACCTTGTTATCGCTGACTTGTGAAGACGAAAGAGTAGCTTCCGTCGACGGCGGCGTGGTCTATACCGAAACGATAGAGGGACGTACGTTCCGTTCGTTCGGTTCGACCGACGAAGAAAACGCAGCTTGGGAAGCGCTTACCGTTTTGGTGACCTCGCTGAAAGCCGAAGTTGGCTATTACGTAGACGAACTCGGCAACAAGGTGTCTCAAGTTCTTACCGCTCGCGAGTACGTAGCGGGAAGAGAAGGCTTGGTCTATTCTTGGAGTAGGAAGAACGTTAACGGCAAGAATTACCTCTACTTCAACTTGTGGTATCAAAGCGCGACTCTCGGCGATAAGACGGGTCCCGTTCAAACGATATGCACTTATAATGAGAAGTACGTTACTTTGACGGGCGAAGCGTTCAGCCTTGCTTCCATCGAAAACGCCGACATTACCTATTCCGAGGGTTATAAGCTCCGCGATTTGTTCGCGACCTATTCCATAATCAACACCAACGCGTTCACTTTCGACGAACTCGTCATAGTCGTTACAGGTTCGGACGGCAAGAAATACGGGCTTGAAGACCTGCTTGTCGCCGACGATTATACCGTAGAAATAAGCGTTGACAACGATAGATACGTTGGTTCTGTCGTCACGTCATTCACTATTAAACCCATAGCGATTTCCAATATGGTTATAACCTTGAACAACAGGACGCTTTCCAAAGCGGTAATGGACGCCAAGACCATTCGCTCGGTTTACGGCAATTCAGTCAATATGTTCGCCGTTTGCGACGAGGGTATTGAGATCGAAATAACCTTCTTGCGAGACGGAGAGCCTGCGGCGCCCGTCGAGATAGGCGAATATATCGTCAAATTTACCCCCGTTGATAAGAACTACTGCAACTCTTTGGGCGACTTCACTTTGATAATCGAAGCGGTGGACGAATGATGATACTCGACGGAAAAGCGACTGCAAAAAAGATAAGAGAAGGGCTAAAAGACGAGATAGCGACTATAGGTGAGAAGATATCGTTAGCCGTTATCCTCGTCGGTAACGATCCCGCAAGCGAGATATACGTCGCAAATAAAATAAAGGCGTGTCGTGAAGTGGGTATAGAGAGCATACTTAAACGTATGCCCGCGACTGCAACCGAAGACGAGATTAAAGAGGCGGTCAAAACGCTCAACGAAGACGACTCGGTGGACGGAATCCTCGTCCAGTTGCCTTTGCCAAAAGGTGTGGATAGCGACGCGGTAGTAAATACCGTCGTACACGAAAAAGACGTGGACGGATTGACCTACTACTTACAAGGATTGCTCGCGTACGGCGTCGAACCTTGGGCGGCTTGCACCCCTTCGGGCATTATAAAACTGTTTGACGAATACGCCGTCGAGTTAGAGGGCAAAAGGGCGGTAGTTATCGGACGATCCGAGCTATGCGGTAAACCTTTGGCGGCGCTACTTACCGAGAGAAACGCGACGGTGACTTTGTGCCACAGTAAAACGGTCGATCTCAAATCGATAACGTTGGAAGCGGACGTCGTGGCGGTTTGCGTCGGCAAACCTAAATTTCTCACCGCGGATATGGTAAAAGAAGGCGCGATCGTGGTAGACGTCGGCGTTCATCGCCTTGACGGCGGTATCGTCGGCGACGTAGATCCCGAAACGTTCGGAAAGTGTTCCTATTATACCCCTGTCCCCGGAGGCGTAGGACCTATGACGATAGCGACTTTACTCGTAAATACTTTGGCGGCTCATAAGAAGCGCTTGAATAAAAAATGAAACTCGAAGAAAAAACCTTAAATTCTACGTTGATACATAAAGGTCGTATAACCGAGTATTACGACGACGTCGTTTTGCTTCCCGACGGAAAGACGGCTAACCGCGAATACGTTTCCCACCGTGGCGGCGCGGCGATTCTTGCGTTGGACGAAGAAGATAACGTCTACTTGGTACGGCAATTCAGGTATCCTTATAGAGAAGAGATACTCGAAATACCCGCCGGCAAACTCGAAAAGGGCGAGATCCCCGTCGAATGCGCAAAAAGAGAATTGACCGAAGAGACGGGAAGAGAGTGCAAAGAGATAATCGAATACGGCGTTTTCTATCCCACGCCCGGATATTCTAACGAAAAGTTGTATATCTTCCGCGCCATAGTCGGGAAAGACGTGGGAATGCGCTTGGACGATACCGAGTTTATCGATCTCGTAAAAACGCCCTTGAAAAACGCTTACGAAATGGTCTTGAACGGCGAGATACGCGACGGAAAGACCGCATATGCGATAATGAGATATTACGCCGAAAAACTCGACGAAAAATATAAAAAGAGGTGAATAAAGATGTCTTTGGCTACAAACGTGTTTTTTGCAATAGATTACTTTTTCGATCCATTTCAAAACCCAAAGAAAAAGACCGAACAAAACAAAGAGAAGGTCGCGTGCGCTCACAATATCGTTTATAACGAAGAGTATCCCGACGCTTGTTTGCTTGATACCTACGTAGTACCGCGCAAGGACGGCTCGAAGTATCCCGTGATAATCGAGATCCACGGCGGCGGATTCGTGGCTGGCGATAAGAAATACCGCGCCTGTCTTTCCGCTTGGTTCGCCGTTCATACCGGCGCGTTCGTTATGAACTTGAATTACGGATTGGCGCCCAAATATTCCTTCCCCTATCCCGTTAAACAATTGGCGGCGGTGTTCGACTGGATATACGCGAACGCCGAGGAGTTGAATTTAGACCTCGATAATATAGCGGTAACGGGCGATTCCGCAGGCGGCTATTATTCTTCTTACCTCGCCGCGCTTTCGTCTAACGAAAAACTGCAAGAGTATTTCGAAATAACTCCAAAAGTCAAGATAAAAGCCGCGGTTTTGAATTGCGGTTTGTACGATATCAAAAAAGCTTTGGAAAACAAAAATATTCGTCTTATTGCAGACAGCATTTGTTTCAGTTTTGCGGGAATAAAACTCAAAAACCTTGAAGATTACGAGTATTTGGACGTAATGTCGCCCATCGACTATTTAACGCCCGCGTTCCCCTCGAGTTACGTTATCTACGCGAAGAAGGATATCTTCTGTAAAGGGCAAGGCGAAGAGCTGTTGAAAAGGTTGGAAGAAGACGGGGTGAAAACCGAAAGATTTGCTTCCACAAGTGTTTTCGATAATCACACTTTCTCTTTGACGTGGCGTTCGAAAGCCGCAAAGAAAGCGAATATGAAAATATTGACTTTCCTTAACGCAGAGTTCTACGGCGAAGACGTCCCAGATTTTTCCAAATACTATTCCGACTTTTTGGCGGATGAAGGCGGGGTTAAAACCGATACTTCCCCCGAAGAGGAAAAACCCGAATAACACCCTTTTATAAGTGTCGAGCGGTTCGCTTTCTAATAGAGCGAAAACGAAACTTACTATTTCATCGGACTGTGAAAATCGTAGTTATTTAATGAATTACGTAAAACGATTTTTCGCAGTCTTTTTTTGTCACCTATCGATTATTCTTTGCGTAATATGAAGTAGGGATACGTCCCGTTTACGAAGAATTATCGGAGGTACATATGAATTTATTCGGAGACAATAACAATTTATGGCTGATCGTATTGCTTTGCTGCTGCGGTAGCAACTGTTTATGCGATATCCTTCCTTTGCTTCTCATCTTGGAATGCTGCGGCTCTTGCGGCGGTAACAATATGGGTTGCGGTCAAAAGTTCGGCGGTTGCGGCTGCAAGTAATATCCGTTTATCTTACGCGTTTCGCGTAAGCAAGATACCTGCCGTTAAGAAACTTCGGTCTCTTAACGGCCTTTTTTGTTCCAGAAAGGATAAATAGCTATTTTAATATTGAATTATAGTAATAAAGTATAGTATAATATTATATTATAAAAGAATTCGGCGAATCGATTTCGCGAGAGTTTAGTAGAGGTGATACTATGCCCATCAAAATCATTAGAGACGTGGATCAAAGAGCGTGCGGGGGGACTAAAGAAACATTGAATACAGACGCGCCTAAAACCATAAAATCCAAAGAAATGATAATGTTCGACGTTTCGTCGGCGCTTGGTCAAATTATTAATAAAAAGTATAATTATCAGCGTATTTCCGCCTTTGCCGCGCCCGCGAAAAAAGGAACGTTTATCGTTTTTAAATTGGAAGAAGGGGATCGCTATGATACGCAAGTTCGCCAAAATATCGAATATATAAAAGCCGATATTTTCTCCGCTCTCGTCGAGTTGGTGGAAAAGTATGATATCGTAAAGGGAAACGGCAGCCATTCTCACACCTACGGCTTGCCCGAGGACTTCGGCGGATATATCGAGATTCTTTACGGCGGCGGGGAAGCGATTTCTATCTCAAACAATCAGTCGCCCGTACTCTCAATAGAACAAGCCCTTGCGATAGCGGAAGCGTTCGAAGCCTCGTTGAAAAAACGCAGAGTGAGCTTACCTAAGTTTGAAGATCTCGTAAAAATCATATACGACGAGAAAAGAAAAGACGGAGGTTTTACCCATCGCGAGCTTGCGATTTTACCCGACGGAACGGGACGTTGCGCCGAACAGGCGAAATACGAGGGTACGCCCGTGTACGAGAAAGAGTACGTTATCGCAAAAGAGAAAATCGACGGTATAAAACGCAATATAGAAGGACGCAAAATGTTCGCTTGGGGCGACCTGCCGCAAAGTAGGATAAACGTGTTTCGCAAGGACGAAACGTTGAAATTCGTTTTTTCTAACGGCGACGAAATAATCGTACCCGAAGACCGCGAGCTTCCTCTCGAAACCAAAGAAGGTTTTTTCAACGTCTACTTCGCTATGTTAAAGTAAGAGTATTTAATCTTTGATTTGATAATTATTTGCTAAATGAAAAGAGTCAAAATAACTGTGATGAAAACGGCGAATTACGCCGACTTACAAGAGGAATACGAAAACGAATTGGAAATCCCCTGTTCGTTAAAGACGGGCGATAGTTTTATAGTGGAAGATTTAACTTGCCCCGTGTCTTTTTGCGGTAGCGCGTGGGCGACGCTGTTTCCTTTCGTTAAGGCGCTTCTTCTTGGCGGCGAAGACTTTTACGACGGTTGGATGAAGAATAAAAAATCGGCGATGCTATCCTGTAACGACGGCTTTCGCCCCGTAACTTTCTTGCTGGAATTATTATGAGCGACGTGGAATGTAAACTCGTTAAAGCCGAAGATTACTTGGCGATAAAAGAGATATGGGAAGACTTCAATAAATCCCCGTACGCTCGCTTCGATCGACCTCATTCGACCGATGAAGAGATTGTAAAAGCGATGATAGCGAAATGGGCGGAAAAACAGTCGAAAGGCGGTTTTTCATTCGCCGTTTGGACGGAAGGTAAAATGATAGGCTTTATAAACTTCGTCTATCGCGGTGTATTTTGGGAAACGTCGTATTGCTTCCACTCGGCGTATCAAGGGCAAGGACTCGCAAAAAAGGCGATGGAAAAGCTAAAAGGTTTTATTTTATTGTACAATAAGAAAGTGATAGCGCGTACCGCTGTCGACAATCTTCCCTCTGTAGCGTTTCTATCTGCGGTCGGTTTTGAAAAGATCGGCGAAGAAAAGGTAAGTTTTTATAACGACGAAAGCGGCGCCCCGATATACTTTATCGGCGGCATATACGAGTTGAAGGAGAGGTAATTATGTTTAGAAACGATTATTCGGTATTGGCGGATAAAAGCGTTTTATCGACGCTTATCGAGAATTATGAAGAGGAAAACGTCGGCTATGGGGTTGATCCTCACAGTGAAAACGCCGCGCGTTTGATACGCGATTTCTTCGGTTTGAAAGACGCGGCTGTATTTTTTCTCGCGGGCGGTACGGTCGCGAATATGACCGTATTATCCTATTTATTGCGTCCTTACGAGGCGGTGATATCTTGCGATACCGCCCATATAAACGTGCATGAAACCGGCGCGGTAGAAGCGAGCGGTCATAAGATATTGACCGCGAAAAACGTAGACGGGAAACTTACCCCCGACGGTATAAAAGAGATACTATCCGTTCATCTTGACGAACACTCGGTAAAACCCTCAGTAGTCTATATATCCTTCGCGACCGAAACGGGCAGCGTTTACTCTAAAAAAGAATTACGCGATATAAGAAAGACTTGCGACGAGTACGGTTTGAAACTGTTTATCGACGGCGCGAGGCTGGCTGTCGGCTTGGTTTCTTCGGACGTAACGCCTCTTGTTTTAGGCGAAGTCGCCGACGTTTTTTACGCGGGCGGTACGAAAAACGGCGCGATAATGGGGGAAGCGGTGGTATTCAAAGACGCTTTTCTCGCAAGGGATTTTCGCTATCATATCAAAAATAGAGGAGCGATGCTCGCAAAGGGTTTTGCGGTAGGTATTCAATTCGAGGCTTTGTTTACGAATGGTCTTTATCTTCGCCTTGCCGAAAACGCGCGCGATACGGCTATTCGTTTAAGAGAGGGTTTATCGGCTTTGGGGTATAATTGCGAGAATTCCAACACGAATCAGCAGTTTTTCTATTTTGACTGCGACTTTGCAGATACTCTTTCCGAAAGATACGGTTGCGAAAGATGGCGTGATTTGGGCGATAGAGTTTTGTTGCGATTCGTTACGACATTCTCGACAACCGCAGCCGACGTGGACGAATTGATAGAATTCGTACGCAAAAACGGTTGATATTCATATTCCCTATTGACTTTATTTACTAAAATAAGTTATTATATTAAATATTAAATATCTACAAGGGAGAACTCTATGGGCGACGCTAATAAGAACGCTAAAATACTCTCCACGAAATCCGCTATCATATACGGTATCGGAATAATGGGTGTTCAACTGTTGATAGGTTACGTCAACGGTTTTCAAACTGAATTTTATAACAAAATGTATTCGTCGTTCGACTCGAATATTTTTTATGCGGCTGCGATAATCATTTTGGCGGGTAAGCTTATCAGTTGTTTCGCCGATCCGATAATAGGAACGATAATAGACCGTAGCCATCTGAAAGGTGGCAAAATGCGTCCGTGGGTGCTGTATAGCGCGTTCCCGATAGCCGTTTTTACGACTATGATGTTCATTTACATTCCGTTTTCCAATTTGGGGCAGACGATCGGTAAAATAGTTATGTATATCTATATAACCATTACAACCGTCTTCTGGAACGTGGCTATGACTTTCGCGGATATCCCCTCGCAGGGAATGTTATCATTGCTTACGCCCAACGAAAACGAGAGAAACGGCGCGGCGGGTATCAGCAATACCTTGCGTTCGGTAGGCTTGGGTATCCCCTCTTTATTCGTGACCCTCGTAATGCTCGTAATGAGCGCGATAAAAGAGCGCGACGATACCGACCCCGAGTACATAAGAAAGTATTTCCTTATAACCGCCCTCGTTATATGCGTGCTTGGTACCGCGTTGTATTTGCTTATCTACTTCTGCAACCGTGAAAAAGTGCAGAGCGTAGCGAATAAAACGGTTACAATGAAAGAAATGTTTAAGGAGTTGAAACACAATAAGCTCATCTTTATCGTGTTCATATCCTATATATTAGGTTCTACTCGTACGATAGGTCTTGCGGTTGCGTTGCAAACTGGCGGCGCTATCGTCGGAAAGGTATATATCCCCGTGCTTTCCGAAGTGTTTGCGGGCGGCGGTCTTCTCGATCCTACGTCGAACGCGGGATGGATATTGGGCGTTACTTCCGCCGTAACTTGTATGTTGAGCGTTGTCGCCGCGCCGTTTATCAATAAAAAATGGGGCGAAAAGAAGACCTTCCTCGTCTTCGCGATATACGGCTTCATCGTTTGTATGATATTCTTCATTTTCTACGTATGTCTTCCCGAAGGTCATACCTTGCGTACCGGTCTTCCCGCTTTGATAATGATATGGGTAATGAACGTATTCGCAGGGCTTTTGTTTGGACCTCACGGCTACTTACCTATGGTAATGACCGCCGATATAATAGATTATACCGAGTGGAAGACGGGGGAAAGAAAAGAGGGTGTGGACTTTGCGATACTCTCTATGTCTTTCAAATTGAGCCACGCGTTCGGCGTTGCCTCGGGTATCTTCTTCGTAGCGATCTCGGGTTATACTCACGCGGCGTTCGTTGCGGGTGAGATAACCGTGAAAATGCAAAATATCCTCTTCTTCTCATATATGGCGTTGCAGGGAATAGGTTGCTTGTTGAGTATGATCCCCGTATTCTGGTATAAGATCGATTTCAAAGTTAAGAAGCAAATGCAGACCGCTCTTGCAGTTCGTAGAAAACTTCGCGCGGAAGGCGCGGACGAAGAGACCATCGCTCAAGCCGAAGCCGAAGCCCTCGCCGCTTTGGAACAATGAGCGAAAAACTCAAAGTATTACGATTTGTAGTTGTTTCTATTTGTTTAGATAAAAGTATATATTATAAGAAACGATAGGTAACTATCGAACGTCTTGAAATACTACACGACAAACTGTCGTATAATAAAAACGCTTCCCGACATGAGAAGCGTTTTTTATGTTATTCGTTAATTAAGCCTATTTTGCGAAATCCAATACGTCGGCGACTACGTTGTCGAACGTGTCGCTTTCGTTAAGTATTTCGTGACGAGCGTTGGGATAAAGTTTGATATCAACGTTTATTCCGCGACCTTTGAACTTATCGTAAACCTCTTGAACGCCCTTGCCGTAATTGCCTACGGGGTCGTCCGCGCCCGCTATGAGTAAAATGGGGAGAGTGTCGGGCGTAGCCGCGAAGCACTCTTTTGAATTCGCAAACTTCAACGCGCCGAACAAACCTTTATAACCGTTAAGGGTGAAGAGATAGCCGCAATCTTCGTCCGCTATGTAAGCGTCAACGATATCGTTGTCTTTCGTCAACCAATCGAAATTGGTGCGTCCCTCGAACTTTTTGTTGTAGGAGCCGAAAGCGATGCCGTCTATCATTTTACTGAGGTGCTTTTCGCCTTTGAAAGCGGCGATGCAATTACATAGACCGATACCTATCCCTGCGCCGGGATTTGCGCCCGCGGTGCCGCAAGCAATCAATTTGTCTATCTTTTTGTTGTATTCGGGAGTCCCCGCAAAACATCTTACGACGAACGATCCCATACTGTGCCCGAATAAAACGTAGGGAAGAGAGGGATATTCCTTTTTTGCGATATCGTTCAAAGCCGCCACGTCGGAAACGAGCGTCTTATAGCCGCCTTCGCCGAAATAGCCTTTGACGCATTTATCGGAAACGCTCTTACCGTGTCCTAAATGATCGTGGGTGAAAACCACGAAACCGTTTGCGGTCAAAACGTCGATGAATTTTTCGTAGCGTTCGAAGTGTTCCGCCATACCGTGGACGATTTGGAAAATGCCTTTTGGGGCGTCGGCGGGAACGTATTTAGCCGCGTGTATATCGGCAAGACCCGATACCGAGGGAAAACTAAACTCTGTTTTGGTATAATTCATATACGACCTCCATATTTATCGCTATATTATAAATTTAACATATTTCAATTATTTTTACAATACCGAAAATTAAAAAATATCAAAATAATCTCGTTTATAGCAGCGATTGAATAATAACCATTCATTCATATTATATCGTTTGACGAATTAGGCGGGTTTTGATATAATTAGTAAGGTTATTCCAAATAACGAAAAGGATAGAATTGCACGTATGTTAAGTATTAAAGATTTGTGCGTTTCCGCGGGTTCAAAAAGCGGTGTCGTCGAAATATTAAGGGGCGTCGATCTTGACGTTTCCGATAACGAGTTTATAGTCGTGACCGGTCCTAACGGGGGCGGTAAAACCACCCTTGCGAAAGCGATAATGGGTATTATGCCCGCCGAAAAAGGCAGTATCGTTTACAACGGAACTGATATAACGAATATGAGTATAACCGACCGTGCGCGTCTCGGCGTGAGCTTTGGTTTCCAACAGCCGCCTCGTTTTAAAGGGCTTACCGTCAACGATCTTATCACTTTGTCGGCAGGCAGAAAACTACCCCATAACGAGACCTGTTCGCTTTTGAATACCGTAGGTCTTTGCGCCAAGGATTACCTCGGCAGAGAGGTAGGCTCGGATCTTAGCGGCGGCGAGATAAAGAGAATAGAAATAGCGACCGTCCTCGCCCGCAATTCCTCTTTAATGATTTTCGACGAACCCGAAGCGGGTATAGATATATGGAGTTTTACCAAGTTGACCGAGACTTTCGGCGCGATAAGAGGTAAATCGACTATTATCATAATTTCCCACCAAGAGCGTATTATAAATATGGCGGATAGAGTAGTGCTTATCAAAAACGGCGTTATAGACGGCGTGGGCACTCCTCAAGAGTTGATGCCTAAAATTATAGGGACCACCGTTTACACTTGCAACGTTTTATCGAAGAAGAATTGAGTATGGAAAAGATAGATTTTGAATTATTAGAACAAATAGCCGATCTACACAAGATACCCGAGGGCGCGTATAATATCCGTAAAAACGGCGCGAGCGAGGGAAGAAACAGCACCGAAAGTATTTCCATTACGACCTCGGAAAAAGGCGGCTTGAAAATCGAGATCAAAGACGGCACTAAAAACCAAAGCGTTCATATCCCCGTTATCATCTCAAAAAGCGGACTTAAAGAGATGGTGTACAATGATTTTTACGTCGGCGAAGATTGCGACGTGCTTATAGTTGCTGGTTGCGGCATTTCCAACTGCGGCAAAGAGGACAGCCGACATGACGGCGTGCATACATTCTATATAGGCAAGAATTCCAAAGTCAAATACGTAGAGAAGCATTACGGAACAGGCGACGGCGAAGGCGGCAGAGTCATGAACCCCAAAACCGTGGTTTATTTGGAAGAAGGCGCGAAAATAGAAATGGATACCACGCAAATAAGAGGTATCGACGATACTATAAGAGAGACCGTGATACACCAAAAGAAAGACAGTGAAAGCCTTATTACCGAAAGATTATTGACTCACGACAAGCAAAGAGCGGAGTCCAAAATGAACGTGTATCTCGAAGGCAATAATTCAAGAGCGAGAATAATTTCCCGTTCGGTCGCAAAAGGCGGTTCCCGTCAGGTGTTCTATCCCTGTATGACCGGTAAAAGCAGTTGTTTCGGGCACGTTCAATGCGATTCTATAATAATGGACGAAGCGGTGATTTCTTCCATTCCCGCCATTAGCGCCGAGAACGTCAATGCGCAACTCGTTCACGAAGCGGCTATCGGTAAGATAGCGGGCGAACAAATATTGAAGCTTCAAACCTTCGGGCTCACCGCCGAGGAAGCCGAAGAGCAAATACTGAAAGGATTTTTGAAGTAATGTACGAAGATCAAAATGAACGGATATTCGAACTTTTGGCTGGGTTTTTAACCTTTAAAGCCGATAGTGTTACCGCGGAAGAGGTAAAGTCTCTAACCGAGGATTTCGGCGTTGACGAAAGAACGGCGGTCGCTTTGATAGCCGCGGCGGAGATGGGGCTCGACGTTGCGGACGACGAAAAAGACGCCGCGTTATTCAAGTCCTATTTCCCGAAAATGTTGAAAAAACTGACCGTCGACGATTACAAAAACGACGAATACTTAAAGAGGATACCGTTCACACCTTGTAAGAATAAGGATTGGGAAATAAATCTTGGAAAATTCAAACCCTACGAACTTTTCGTGAGAGATGAACCAGTTTTTTACGACGACGGAAGAGTGATCCCTCAAATAGGCTATTTTGCCGAGGAGTACGCTTTCCCTCAAATATTACAAGGCGGTAGGGAATGGATGATGATAAATCCCGACGAAGTTGACACTCAAAAGCCCTATATAGAAAGGGCTCACGGCAAAGTGCTTACGTTCGGTTTGGGACTCGGTTATTTCGCTTTTCAATGCCTTCTTAAAGACGCCGTTACGTCGGTTACCGTAGTAGAGTTGGACGAGAACGTGATAAACTTATTCGATCGTTATATTCGTCCTTATTTTCCCGATAACAAGCCGTTTAGAGTGATACGCGCGGACGCGTTCGAGTATGCGGAAAAGGAACTCGGAAAGGAAAAATACGACTATATCTTCACGGATATTTGGCACGATCCCGCCGACGGAAAGGATCTGTATCTTAGAATGAAAGAATGTGAAAAGTATTCGCCCTCGTCCGAGTTTACCTATTGGATAGAGAAGACCATAAAACTGTATATTTAATATTAGAGATCATATTTTGAAAGATAGCCTTGAAAGTGATAAACGGTCAAGGATTTTTTGCATTTTTTAATAATATCATATTGACTTGAATATTATAGAAAATATATAATTAAAATATACGCGCGGATAATTACGTATCTAACTTTTTTACGCGCGATAATAAGGAGCGGACAATATGGAAAACGAATACGACGTAATAGTAGTCGGCGCGGGCAACGGCGGGTTGGTAACCGCTGCGACGACGGCGAAAGCGGGGTTGAAAACCTTGGTTTTGGAGAAACATAATTTGCCCGGCGGTTGCGCTACGAGTTTTATAAGAGGACGGTTTGAGTTCGAGCCATCTTTGCATGAATTGTCGAATTTGGGCACCGAAGAAAAGCCCATGGAAATATATAATATCTTATCGGGGTTAGGCGTTAAGATCGATTGGCAATACGAGTCCAACGTTTTTAGAGCCATTTTACGCGGTGAAAACGGTTACGACGTTACCATTCCCAGCGATAAGAAAGGTTTTATCGACGCGATAGATAAGGCGGCTCAAGGCTCGAGAGAGAGCTTAGAGAATATGTTCGCGCTCATCGACGTTTTGAAGGACGCGATGGCGTATATTGACGCTAACGGCGGTAAAATAAATCCCGTCGCCTTGTATCTTAAATTTCCCGATTTCGTTCGTTGCGCCGGGCACTCGGTAGACGACGTACTGACGGCGTTGAAAATGCCCGAAAAAGCTAAACAAATAATCGGTACTTATTGGAGTTATTTAGGCGTACCCACCGACGAATTGAACGCAATGCACTTCTTGCTTATGCTCGACGGCTATATAAGCGCTCGCCCCGCTATGCCGTTAAAGAGAGCGCATCAAATATCAGTTTCTTTGGCTCAAATAATAATGGATAACGGCGGCGTGATAAAGTATAATACCCCCGTTACCGAATTCCTTTACGACGCCGGCGGCGCGTGCTACGGAGTTATCGCGGACGGAAAAGAATATCGCGCAAAGAAAATCGTTGCGAATATTATTCCCAACGCGGTTTTCGGTATGTCCAAAGGCAACGTACCAAAGTACGAAACCAAGTTATGTAACGCGAGGACTTTCGGTATATCCATTCTCACGGTGTATATAGGTCTCGATTGTACCGCCGAAGAATTGGGCATAAAAGACTATACGATATTCGTTTATAATACGCCGGATACGAGAGCGCAAAACGAAAACCGTAAAGATCTCAGTTTGTATATCGTGAACTGTCTTAACACAGTTATTCCCGATTGTACGCCCGAGGGTACTTCGACGTTGTTCTTTGCAATTCCCGTTTACGGCGACGATATTCCCGACGACCTCGAACCTCAAGATTACAAGAAGTATAAAAACGAAATCGCGAAAAAGTATATAGAAGATTTCGAGAGGGTTTTGGGCGTTTCAATATTACCTCATATCGAAGAAATATCCATCGCGACCCCCGTAACGTTCGCAAGATATTTAGGCACGCCCGGCGGCACAATCTACGGTTATTATTGCGCCGATTGGGATAGCGTTATCATGCGTACGATGAATAGCGAAAAGGATCATACTATCGAGAATCTTTACTTCGTCGGCGGCCACGCCGAACGCGGCGACGGTTTTTCAAGCGCCTATCTTTCGGGCGACGAAGTAGGCAGGAAAATAATCAAATTATTGGGGGAGGAAGAATAATATGTCAAAGAGCAAGATCAAATCGCTTAACCCGATGAAAATAGTATCCGTAATAGCGAATAGAACGTCTAAAATCAAGAATTCTTCCGAAGAACCCATACCCGCGTTATCTTCGTACAAAGCAAATCAACTCGCCGCGGCTCTTCACCCCGAAAGACAATACCTTAAAGTCGCAAAGGTTACCCCTCGCGGCGAAGACGTAAAGACTTTTACGCTTATCGCGAACAACGTGAAAGGAACGTCTTCCCTCGCCTATTTCAGCGCAGGGCAATACTTATCCGTTTATTTGAACGTGGACGGTATGCCTTTGACTCGGCCATATTCGCTTTCCTCTTCGCCAAAAAAATCGTTGGAAGGGAAGTACGAATTGACGATAAAGAAGGTAGGCGGCGGTTTGGCTTCTCAATATATCCTCGATAATTGGGAAGTGGGTACCGAGGTGGAAGTCAGCGCACCGTTAGGCGTATTTACTTACGAGCCTTTAAGGGACGCCAAGACCGTTGTAGGTATCGCGGGAGGAAGCGGTATCACTCCCTTTTTATCCCTTGCCAACGCTATAGCGGACGGCGACGAAGATTGCAACCTCGTTTTATTGTACGGTAGTCGTACCGTAAAAGATATCCTCTTCAAAGAAGAATTCGACGAATTGGCTTTGAGAACGGATAAATTCAAGGTAGTTCACGTTTTATCCAACGAAGAAGCCGAGGGCTACGAGCATGGCTTTATCACCGCCGAGTTAATAAAAAAATACGCGCCGAAAGGCGAGTATTCCATATTCCTTTGCGGACCTCAAGCGATGTACAACTTTGCGGATAAAGAGATAGCGACGCTTAACCTTAAAAGGAAGTTCGTCCGTCACGAAGTATTCGGCGAATACCGCGATCCCGCTAAAAACGAGGATTATCCCGAGTCCGCAGTAGGCGCAAAATTCAAGCTTACGGTAACCGTAGACGGCGAAACTTATACGTTGACCGCTAACGCGAACGATACTTTGTTGAATACTTTGGAACATAACGGCGTTGCGGCGCCCGCCGAATGCAGGAGCGGCATTTGCGGTTGGTGCAGATCTCGCCTTGTTTCGGGCAAAGTATATATACCCAAGTCGGTTGACGGTAGACGTATGGCGGATAAAGACTTCGGTTACGTCCACCTTTGTTCTACGTTCCCTCTTTCCGACGTAACGATAGACGTACCGAAAGCGAAGCCTTGATCATAATTAGTTTTGAACTACGGATTTGATACTAACGCGAAGAAAACGTTTTGTAAGGCATTTTTAGCCGCGACTTATCGCGTGCCGAAGTATCCCGAGCAAAGTATTCTAAAATTCATAAAAACGCCTCTTGCGAGGCGTTTTTATTCTTCCTTTTTCATTACTCTTATCGAAAAAGCCAATGTCGTGGGTATTTCTTTATCGAGTACGTTTTCTATCAGTTCTTTAGGGGTTTTATAAAAGTATGGAGTCATAGTTATTACGCTTTTTAACAACTCGCCCGAAAGAACAACGGTTGAAGTAACTATCTTGCTGTTTACAGCCTTGAAACGCGGTATTTCCTTGTCGGGCGGATTGTAGTAGGGCTCGGGATAGACCGCTTCTTTTAATTCGTATAGGTGTTCTTTCGCGGGAGTTACTTTTATGAGTAACCCTTCTTTTTTCAATACCCTTTCCGCGTCTTGATATAATGGCGCAAAACAGTTTATAAGTACGTCCACGCTTTCGTCAGGTAGCGGAATGCTCGCCGCGCTTGCCACGGCGTAAACCCCTTTTTTACCGCTTGCCGCCGCTATCGCGTCTTTTGAAACGTCCAACCCTATCGTTGTTTCCGCAAAATCTGCCAAAACGTCGGTAAGGCTTCCTTCCCCACAACCGAGGTCGAGCAATGTCTTGGGGTAAAGAGGCTTGACGATCTCTTTCAAAGCGGCGTATAAAGAGGAATAATAACCGCTTTCGAGCGCGGTTTTTCTCGCGGCTATCATAACCTTATTATCACCGGGGCTTTTCGTTTTCTTTTGGTTGCTTGTCAAAAGATTTACGTATCCTTTTCTTGCGATATCGAATACGTGCTTTCCGCAGGTCAACGATCCGTTATCTTTGTTTAACGGTTTCTTACAAACAGGGCAAATAAAAACGGCGTTCATTTTAGGGCGTCACTATGCCGACGTTTCCATCGACGAGATTAATTGTGATTTCAGAGGTTATTCCGTCACCCGAAAAATAGACGTATTTCCCGCTTTCGTCCTTTCGCGCCCCGTTAGCGTTTATTTCGCCGTCTATGACTTTCGCCGTAAGAGAGTAACCGCCTACCTTGTCGCTCAAACCTATCATAACGTTTCCCGACGCGCCGTTTATCGTAACCTCTTTTGCGGTGAGGTCGGCAAAGGTAACGTTTCCGTCCGCAAATTCGATTTTAGCGTTATCCGTTTTTAACGATAAAGCGGATAGACTGCCTTCCGCAGATTGGCTCTTGAATCGTAAGAAATTAGCGTCGGTTATTCTTATATCGCCGCTCGCGTTTTTAATGAAAAGATCTTCGCCGCTTGCGTGTTTTAACGTTACGTTTCCGTCCGCAGTCAAGCATTCGAGTCTTTTAGCGCTGACGATATCGCAAGAAATATCGCCGTCCGTAACGCCTAACGTCAATTCGTCGAGGACGAGAGAGACGGGTAGAGTTAAAGTGAGATTTTTAGTAATTTTGCCTATTTTCGCATTCGATTTCGCATAATAAACGTTCAAAACCCCGTTTTCGAGTTTGTATTGCATTTTCTCGTTTGACGATTCTTCGTCTATCTTAACTTCTTCGCCCTCCGTCAAAACTATCACGTCGCCTGATATCCAAACGACGTTTATTTTTTTAACGTCCGTAGCGTTAAAAGACGCGTTACCCTCTAAATACCCCGTACCGTCGTACTCGGTCATTCGTGAGTTGTCCCCGCAAGCAAAAAGCAGTGTAGAACATATTAAAGCCAATATCAATAACAATAGCAAGCATAGTTTTTTCATCGTTTACCTCGTAATATCTATAAAAAATATATCACTTCGTGAAGGTTATGTCAAGGTCGCTTGTATTTTTTCGGCTTATATGATATTATAATATTAAAGGAGCTTGTTATGGAAAATCTATTGGCTATTAGCTCGAATTCTATTGTTCATCTCGTTTTGTTCGGTATCATCGTCGCCTTGCTCTTGGCGGTGATTATCTCTTACGCGTTGTGGAAAAAAGGCAAACTGAACGCGAAAGGCAACTTCTTCTATAAACTTGACGGGGCGATTAGTCAGCTTGTACCGATGTGGAAAGCGAAGTTTATAACCAATTCAAACGCTAAAGAAAAAGTTCTCTTTTGGTTGGTAACGATATTCGGATTGATAGACGCCTCGCTTACGCTGGTTTCGTCGATACTCGTTCACGAGTTCAGCATAAGTTTTATGTTTTCGTTATTATTCGTGCTTCTTATCGTTTTGCTTATAGTGACGGATTATAAATTGACGCCGAAATATCCTTACTATTACGACTACAATCCCTCGCTTTTGATGTACGCGGTAATAAGCCTCGTTTTCGGCTTCGTGAACTTCGTTCAAGCGGTATCCGTTTGGTATTGGCTCTCGTTTTTGCTGGGTTTCCTCTCGTTTGCGGGCGTGATATTGTTGTATGGAATGATAGTTTTAAGACGGTTTTTCAAACGTGAATTCAAGCCCCTCGATCTTCTCGTTTATATAGGCGGCGCGGTGTTGTCGGCTCTCGAAGCGGTTTATTTCGCGTTATACGGCGTTCACGGTAGCATTTTCGGCATAATCGCTTCCGCGGTTTCCTTCGTATATGCCGTGCTGGTGATAGCGATCATACTATACGTTTACGATAAATATGAGTTCGCAAAGAAACTGTTTAAAAAATAATAATAAACGTCGAAATAACGCTTGTTCCTAACGCCTGTTTCCCGACGGGCGTTTTTTTTGTTTCGTTCTTTAAAAGCGAGCCTCGTAAAAAATGGTTGTATTCTTAAAACGTTTGAATGACTCTAAAATCGTTAAAACACGAACCACTCGAATACGCTAATAACGTAACCCGTAATCAAACCTGTAGCGAAGAGGATCGCGGTAACAATAAGGTTGCGTTTTACGTCCTTGACGTTTTTGTACAATACGAAGAGTCCAAGTCCCGCGTTTACGCACAAACCGCCAACGCATGCGCCGAAAGGAATACCGCCCAATAGGTAGAGTTCGGAAATAATGACCGAAGACGCGCAGTTGGGGATAAAGCCGACGATTACGCTGAACAAAGGCGCTAAAAACTTGTTATATTCCAAAAAAGCAATGACTTTATCTTCCCCGACGTAGTAGAGAAGTATTCCGAAAAGGAAGTTTATAACGAAAACGTAAGCGAATATCTTCAAGGAATGAAGAAGGGGATGGATGAAGTTCTGCATAAACTTGCCGTGATCTTCTTCGCCCTCTATGTCGTGCCCGCAGCAACCTTTGTGATGAGTTTCTTCACAATGGCAGTCGTCTTCGTGGTCGTGTATCTCTTTTATCTTCTTATGATAGACGAAATCGACGAGATACGCAACCAAAAGTCCTACGCTAAACTTGATACCGAGCAATGGAAGCACCATTAGTATCTTCTTTGGATCTTCCACGTTTCCCAAGAAAATGGGCAAAGCTTCGTCGCTCGTAGCAATGAATACGCCGAGGAGCGTACCTATTGTTATATGCTTTTTGTTGAAAAGGTCGGCGGCTACGACCGAAAAACCGCATTGAGGAATAAGCCCGAAGGTTACGCCTAAAACGGGCGACCACTTATGGCTATGCTCGAACGCTCTCGCGAGCTTGGTTTCGAAAAAGGAAAAGATAACGTACAACACCAGTACGAAACCGAATATTATCGCGCTATCTTTTAACGAATCCAAGAAAACTTCGAGCACTTGTTCGTCCATCCTTAGTTTTAGATTATAGAAAGTATATAAGAATATGCGCAAAATGTCAAACTAAATAATAAGAAAATAATAATTATCGAAAATAGAAAGTGCTAACCCCCTCAAAACGATTTTACAAAGCGTAAAAAAAGAGTTATAATAGCGTAGAAAATAAAGGGAACCAATCGTTCCGAAAGGAGATATAAATGGTTAAAGTAGACGTAATTTCCGGTTTTTTGGGAGCGGGTAAAACCACTTTGATCAAAAAATTATTCGAATCGCGTATCGCGAAAGAGCAGACCGTCATTATAGAAAACGAATTTGGCAAGGTAGGTATCGACAGCAGTTTTCTTAAAGGATCCGGCGTGCAAATAAGAGAGATAAACAGCGGTTGCATATGTTGTTCTCTCGTGGGTAACTTCGAGGACTCTATGAAAGAGGTCGTTGAAAAGTTCAATCCCGACAGAGTTATAATCGAGCCTTCGGGCGTAGGCAAATTGTCCGACGTGATAAGGGCGATTGAGAGAGTGGGCGAACCTTTGGAATTAAATATCGTTTGCACCGTAGTTGACGGGACGAGATGCCGTATGTACGTCAAGAATTACGGCGAATTCTATATCGACCAAATAAAAGAAGCCTTCACTGTTTTAGTCAGTAAGACCGACAAAATGACGCAAAGCAAGATAGACGAAGCGGTCGCGCAGATTAGGGCGTACAACGAAGATTGTACGATAATGACCACCCCCACGTCCGCGCTTACGGGCGACAAGGTGCTTGACGCGCTGGAAGAGGGCAAGGATGATTTAAAGGCGTTTATCGAGAAACTTCAAGCCGAACACGAAGAGGCTGCTCATCATCACCATCATCACGACGATGACGAAGACGAGGACGAGCACGATCACCACTGTTGTCACCATCATCACCATGATGACGACGATGACGACGAGGATCATGACCATTGCTGTCATCACCATCATGACGATGAAGAAGAAGACGAAGATCACGACCATCATTGCCACCATCACCATCACGACGAAGACGATGACGAACACGATCATTGCTGTCATCATCATGACGATGACGACGAAGATGAAGATCACGACCAACATTGTCACCATCACCATCACGACGAAGACGATGACGAACACGATCATTGTTGCCATCATCACCATCACGGTCACGATGCGGACGAAGTGTTCGAGAGTTGGGGCGCAAACACCAATTACGCTTACTCGGAAAGTGAACTCAAAGAGATACTCGAAAAACTTTCCACCGAAGAATTCGGCGTTATTTTACGCGCGAAAGGCGTTGTAAAAGCTTCCGATAAAGAAGAATGGTATCACTTCGACCTCGTTTACGGCGATTACGAGATAAGAACGGGCGAGGCTGACGTGGTAGGCAAGATATGCGTAATAGGTTCTAAGTTCGACAAAGACGCGATAATCGCGCTTTTTAATAAATAAGCTATGAATAGAGTAGTACCGGTAATAATTGTCAACGGCTTGCTCGAAGCGGGCAAAACGCACTTTTTGAACGAAGCGATAGATCAGGAGACTTTTATCGACGCTTCCGCAAAGGGCGTCATTCTTCAATGCGAAGAGGGGCTCGAAGAATACGACGAAAGCGTTTTGAAGAGAAATCATCTTACGGTGATTAGCTTCGATAATGAAAGCGATTTTACTGAAAGTAAGCTTAAAGAGATCGTAACGAAATACGATCCCGACGTGGTCTATATCGAACATAACGCTATGTGGACTAAGTTCGAGTTGCCCGATTGGATGGAAGTTAATCAAACGCTAACGGTGATAGACGCTTCTACTTTCAGAGTGTTTTTGAACAATATGCGCCAAAAGATCGTTGATATTCTTACCCCGTCCGAAGTTGTGATAATGTATAATTGCGACGATCAAAAGGAAGTATCCGCGTTGAAACGCAATATAATGGTTATAAACCGCAACTTGAATTTCTTGTTGTTCGATTCGAACGGCAGGCCTGTATCTCTTGAAGACGATCTTCCTTATAAACTCTGCGACGAGATAACCTTGAAAGACGACGATTACGCGGTATTCTACTTCGAAATGAACGAGTATCCCGAGCGATATTTCAATAAATACGTCACGTTCTTAGCGAAGATCAACTTGGAAAAGAAACTTCCCAAGGGTTTCTTCTTAGCTTCGAGATTATGTATGACTTGTTGCGTAAACGACATCCAACCCTTATTTACGATTTGCGACAATCGCTCTGCGAAAGTTGCGGTAAAGGATGACAGTTGGGGAATAATTCGCGGGCAAATCAAATACAATCAAGATCCCGAGGGTAGACCTATACCTTATCTTGAATTGGCTTCTGTCACACCCGCTTCCGCCCCAGAAAACGAAGTTCTCGGTCTGCAACAATAAACCTTAAACATTCTATATTATATCGTTAAACGCGCGCCATTAGCCCAGTTGGATAGAGTGACAGACTCCGACTCTGTAGGTCAACAGTTCGAATCTGTTATGGCGCACCAGAAAAGAAACCTCTTTTCTCTACCACGACAAAAGGGGTTTTTTTCTTTTTACAACTTACAACGTTGGCAAACGAAATGGTTTTGTTAAAATAATTGTATTTAGGCTGTCGATTTGATATAATGAAAGGAAGACAAGGAAACAGATTGATTATGGAATACGATTGCGGGTTTACAACGGATAATAAATGGTTTAGATTTAGGGCGGCGGCAATCATCGTTGAGGATGGATACGTTTTATTCGCGGGGAATGAAACCGCGGATTATTACTATTCGATAGGCGGCGCCGTTCATATGGGTGAGAGCGCGGAAGAAGCCGTAAAAAGGGAGGCTTTCGAGGAAACGGGGGTACGGTATGAAGTCGACAAATTAGCAGTTATTCACGAGAATTTCTTTTACGAAAAAATCAAGGGAATGCCAGAAGTACACGATTGCCACGAAATAGCCTTTTACTTTCTCATGAAACCGAGAGGTACGAGAGAATTGAAAAGCAATAGTTATACTTTAGGCGTTAAAGAGAATATGTATTGGCTACCCGTCGCGGAATTAGATAAGTATAGAGCTTATCCCTCGTTTATGAAAGAGTATCTTGAAACCTCGCATAACGGTATTGAACATATTATAACCGACGAAAGAGATAAATAGATTATGCCTCTCTCAATTAGAGCAATTGATACTACCTCTTTTTTAGGGGATTCCTCGACGTTCTTAGAAATAACGTACTACTCTCGTCACGTTGAGCGAAGTCGAATCATCTTTACCGCTCTATATCCTTAAACGAATTTGAAGCGTTTTACTGTTTGAATTGTAAAAAATTATAATAAAAAAGGAAAATATATGAAAAAAGTAGTTATTATCAGTACGAGTTTGAGAAGCGGAAGCAATTCCGAAGCGATAGCCGAAGCGGTCGCAAAAGGCGCAAGAGAAGCGGGAAACGACGTTACCGTAATTTCTTTGAAGAACAAAAATTTAGCGTTTTGCAAAGGCTGTATGGCGTGCCAAAAGTTAGGTAAGTGCGTAATTAAAGACGACGCAAACGATATTACCGACGCTATTTGTTCGTCCGACGTGGTAGTTTGGGCGACTCCTATATACTATTATTCGGTAAGCGGAAGTATGAAAACTATGATAGATAGGGCGAATTCGCTTTATACTCGCGACTACAAATTCCGCGAGGTTTATCTTGTCGCTACCGCCGCGGACGACGCGGAAAACGCCGTAGACGGCGCGAAAAAGTGCGTTCAAGGTTGGATAGATTGCCTTGAAAAAGTTGAGTCCTTCAAGACCTTTTTCGCGGGCGGAATAGAGAACTCAAATAGCGTTCCTACGGATATTCTTAACGAAGCCTGCGACCTCGGGAATGGCATTTGAATATATAAATATCAATATTAAAACGCTTAAAATGGATACGCGTATCGTTCTCGACGAACTAAAAAAGCCGAGTATAAAAAGACTATTACCCGCGCTGATCTCCCTTTCTGTCAGCGTGATTTTTCTCATCATTTTATTGATATTGAGAACGAATTCCGCCGTTTGCGAGAGTATAACGCGGAACGTGACTTTGAAAATGAACGCTTGGGCGGGGGCTTCCTCGGGGAAGGTCTCTTTCTCGGTTTTCGAGACGTTTTTGATAGTAGCCGTTGCACTTCTTATCCTTTTCGTGATTAGAATTATCGCCTTACTTGCGACGAAACGAGGGTTTTTCGCATTGCGTACCCTTATTGTTTTGTTTTCGTTGGCTACTCTTTTCGGGTGCTATTACTTGTTTACCGCTGGTTTCGCCTATAATCGCGCGCTTTTACCTATCTATTGCGAAGAAAATCCCGATTACTACGAATTCTACGAAGCAGTAAAGTATTTCAAAAATGATTACGACGTGCTTTCGGAAAAGTTCGCTCGCGATGAAAACGGCTCGGTGATATCGCCGTACACCCTTGACGAACTCGGCGAGATATTTAGAAAAGAGTATTCGCGCATACTCGGCGAAGAGGTTTTTTCTTTCGATTGCAAACCTCTTAAATTGTTGTCGGGTTATTTCACCAAAACCGGTATTACGGGCATCACCTTTACGCCTACCGGCGACTGCGGCTTGAACGTCTATCAACCGCCTAGCGAATTGACGGGGACGGCTGCGCACGAGGCGGCGCATTCTTTGGGTATCATGAGAGAACGCGACGCAAACGTGATTTCCTGTTATCTGCTTATATCTTCGGATGACGACTATTTGCGTTATTGCGGTTACTATAATTACTACGGCTATCTTCTAAACGCTCTTGCCTTAAACTATGAAAAGAACGAATACGCCGCAGTGTATCCTTCTTATCTTGTTCTTAAAGAAGCCGACTATCAAGCGAAGTTTTGGGCTTCTCAAAAGTCGTTTTTGGACGAAGTCGGGGATTTTTTCAATTCTTTGTATCTTAAAATGTCGGGTGTTAAAGAAGGAACCGCAAATTACTATTCGCACACGATTTCGGGGGACGAGTACGTTCAAGGGGACAGGACTTTCGTTAAAGTGGAATACAACGAATTTCAAAGAGCGTTTTTAAGAGTGTATTACGATTCTTTGGAATAGTTTTTTATTTAATCTTTCCTTTTTGCTTACTTTTTTGACAGCGAAAGGGATTTTTTTTGTTTTTTAGATTGAAAATATAATATATATGTAGTATAATTGAAAATGATTTTAATGACTCGACCTATAGGTCGATAAGAGAGGTTAATATGAATATTTGGAAAGATATCGATCCTACGAGAATTATGCCCAACGATTTTATTGCCGTCATAGAGATATCCAAGGGTATGAAGAATAAGTACGAATTGGATAAAGATACGGGTATGCTCATTCTCGACAGAGTTCTTTACACGTCCACCCATTATCCCTCGAATTACGGTTTCATTCCTTTGACCTACGCGGACGATAAGGACCCCTTGGACGTTTTAGTGCTTTGCAGCGAGAATATAGCGCCTTGCGCTCTCGTTCGCTGTTATCCTATCGGCGTTATGGGTATGACTGACGAAGGTTCTTTCGACTATAAGATAATCGCCATTCCTTACGGCGATCCTACTTTCAATAGCTATCGCAATATCGAGGACATTCCACATCATATCACCGACGAAATCAAGCACTTCTTTAACGTCTATAAAACTTTGGAACACAAGAATACCACGGTTTTGGAAGTTATGGGTAGAGAACGCGCTCTCGAAATAATTACCGATTCCATAAGGATGTTCAGAGAAAAATTCGGCGTTAATCTATGAGGTACGGGGAATTCGTCTCTTTATCGCTACCCGACGTTCCGCCTTGCCTGTACGTCGTTGGGGATCGCTACTTTATAAGGAGAGTCATAGCTTCTTTGACTTCCAAAGTGGACGACTTCGACAAAACCCTCGTTTCTCCGCCGTCTACCGTGACGGACGGGCTTGACAAAGCCGAAAGCTTTCCGCTTTTGAGCGAGAAGAGAGTGGTCGTGTTACGTGAATTTTCCCGCCTTTCGGACGTTGACAAAGGCTATCTCGAAAAGTACGCCGCCGATCCCACTCCCACCACCGTGTTCGTTTTGGTGGGCGAAACGTTTAAGTCGGTCAAAGGCTACGAGCTTGTAGATTGCAATGTTTCGGATCGAGCCGTCGTAAAGGAAGCGATCGTATTTGAGATGAAAAACCTCGGTTGCTTCGTCACTCCCGCCGCGATAAACCTTTTGATGGATTATTGCGACGAAGATATGGGAAAAATAACTTCCGAGTGCGTGAAACTTTCCTCTTACGTGGGGAAGGGCGGAACGGTAGACGTTCCCGACGTGGAAGTATGCGTTACCCCCGACGTGTCGTATAAGATATATCAACTCGGCGACCTCGTTTCAAACGGCAAATATGCCGAAACTTACGAGCTTGTCGCAAAATTGGGCGTAGAGCCCACAACGCTACTTGCGACGCTGACCAAGTACTATCGCAACGTATTTTACGCAAAGATATACAAGGGCGACAGCGCCGACCTGGCGAATTATTTAAAAATAAAACCCTATCCGCTTTCGCTTGCCGCTAAGACCGCGAAAAACTATTCCGCAGTAGCCTTATTGAACTTATTGAAGCTTCTTTACGAATTGGAATACAAGATCAAGTCGGGCGTTACTTCGGGGGAAGAGGCGATGGAATTGGCTATAGCCGAAGCGATAGAAAGGAGAAAACGTTGAACGTAACCGATTATAAAGTGAAATACTCGGAATTCGTCCGAAAGATAGCGAGAGCCCTGCCTTTGTGGGCGTGGATGATTATCGCTATCGTTACGGGATCCTGCCGCAACTTGTTTATAGCCGAAATGACTTTTAACAGTTTGGGCAATCTTTTCGCGGCGAATATCGCGTCTTTTGTCGTGATGCTTATTTTGATGGGCGTCGCCTACGGATTGCTCGCAAGAGTGGCGGCTCGTATCGTCTATTCTTTCGGCTCGCGTATATACTTCAAAAATACCGCGTTCGTACCCGACTACAATTTAAGAAGGTTGCCAATGGGCTATAACGAATTCTGCGCGGTCTTTATGTTTTTGACTTCGGTATATAACGTCTTCGCAGTGGCGTTCAATTTGCTTATGTACGTCGCGCCTACCGCGTATTATCTTTGGGTGTTCCTCTCGAACTTGTTTCTGATAGCGTCCTTCGTGGCGGGTTGGTTCGTGATTCGCGGAGCCGCGGAAGATTGGCAGGTCAAGAGATTGTTTATCGCTCTCGGTATTCCCGCAAGCCTCATAATGATAATTTGCGTTTTAGGAGGTGTGTGATGAAAAAGGTTTTGATATTTACGCTTATCGTTTTCATCGTAGCCTTCACGTTTTCACCCGCGTTGACCGTCGGGGCGGAAGAGGTTTCCTTGAAAGACGCTTATTCGATTTTCGAAGATTACGCGTCTAAATTCCCCGATAGAACGGCGGGAAGCACGGGCGAGACTAACGCCGCTTCGTATATAGCCGAGGCGCTTTCTTCGATAAAGACTTCGAGCGGTAGCGCTTACGTCGGCGTTAAAGGCGGTAGCGCAGTAGAAAACTATATCGAGGTTTTTTCCGCCACCATACCCGATCCTACGGTTTCGGGCGGTGTACGCGATATTATTTCGCGCAACGTGATAGCCTATAAACGCAGCAAAACCGCAAACGCTAAACTGTTGGTGATTAGTTGCGAATACGGCAACGCCTATTCCTTGAAGGACGGTTACGGCGACGAATACAAGAGCGAAGGCGCGTACGAATTCGCTACTTCGGTAGCCGCGCTATTATCCATCGCCTATCAATTGAGAAATACCGAATTGAGTTTCGACGTGGCTTTCACGTTTTTCGGCGCGGGTTGCTACGAAAGTTCGGGCGTTAAAGAATTCTTGAAAACCAACGAGCAAACTCTATTAGGGAATATAGATCTTTACGCTGTCGGCGGCGGCAAAGACCTCAACGTTTACTACGACGAAATAGCTACCAAACACGGCAAGTATATAGACGCTCGTATCGCAAAATTCGGCTACGATATAAAGTCCGCTCCTTTCGACAAGAAATACTTCTCGCTTGATTCGGACGCTTTTGCTTTGAGGCACGTCGGGCTTTCTTCGTCGAACTACTTCTTCTTGAAAGAGGGTGTTCCCAGCGTGGAATTGTTCGGCTACGACTGGCAGTCTTTCGGTAACTCTACCATTCTCGGTACTTCGTCGGATACGCTGTCGTATATGAATGCTAATTACGACCATAAGACCGTAAGCGAGAGACTTATTCTCGTTCGTGACTTTGTCGTGGGTACTGTGGCGACCGACGGCGAGCTTGCGGAGGCGTTCGGTTCTTATAAAGGCGGTTACGGCGGTTTGACTCGTCGCTCGACCTATTGGGTATTTACGGGCGTGGCTCTTGGCGTAATAGTATTGCTCGTAGTTGCGGGCGGATTATACTATTCGAAGAAGACGATGACTTCTAACGTTCCTTCGTTTACCGTTAAACCCGATATTGTAGAAAAGCCCGATAGAGACGACGTTTACGATTTTCTCGACGGCGAAGAATCTACTGACGATTCGCCTACAAACGACGGTTCTTCCGAAAACGAGCCGACCGATAACGATTACTTCGGATCGGAAAGCGTGGCTCAAAATGAAGAAGAATCGAAAGAAAAAGAAAATAATAGTCGCGATGACGACGATATATTTGGAGAATTATAAAAATGGAAGCGCTTAAGAATTATTTGGAAACTGCAAATTGGACTTTGATCTTCGACGCGGCGATATTCCTCGCCGTTATGATAGCGATGATCGTGTTTTTGGCGAAGAAACACAACTATAAACTTATCGCGTTCGGTATCGTGTACGTGTTGCTTTTCGCCGCTTTGGAAGTGGTTGTCTTCGCGTCGGACGGTCAATACCTGCGTATCGGCGCGTTTATCGCAAGGTACTTTACGGTATTTTTGATAGTCGCGTTTTGTATAGTTTATCAAACCGATTTAAGAACCTCGTTTTTGCGTAACGCAAATAGAAAGGACTCGAAATACGTTACTCACGGCGACAGCGAGGACGATCTTATCGAATCCGCTAACGAGATAGTCAAGGCGGTACAAGCCCTCTCTAAATCGGATACGGGCGCTTTGATACTCGTTTGCCCCGGTAGCGTGCCCAGCTCCATCGTTGACACGGGTACCCGTTTGAATTGCTTGGTATCCTGCTCTGTATTGCAAAGTATCTTCAATACGAAAGCGCCTTTGCACGACGGCGCTGTAATAATCAAAAACAATACCATCATAGCAGCCGGTTGTTTCTTGCCGCTTACCTCGCGTACCGACCTCGATAAGACTTTGGGTACTCGTCACCGCGCCGCTATCGGCGTTACCGAGTGCGCGGACGTTATGGCTATAGTCGTCAGCGAAGAGTCGGGTATCGTATCCGTCGCAAAGAAAGATCCTAATAATTCATTTAGAAGGTTTATCACCAGTGAGAAACTTCTCGACGAATTGTCGGGCGTTTACGGCATCTCGGTTTTGTCGAAATTGCACAACAGAAAATAACTATGAAACCCGTAAGAAGCCCGAAATTATTGCTGCCTAACGAGAACGTAGATCCTTCGAAATGGTCGGTCGTCGCTTGCGATCAATTCACTTCCGAACCCGAATATTGGGCGGAACTTCGCGAGTTCATAGGCGATTCGCCGTCTACTCTCGACCTTATTTATCCCGAGGCGTACATAGGTAAAAGCGATTTTGAAAGCGAGGTCGACTGCATTTGCCGCAAGATGAAAGAGTATTGCGAAAAAGGCTTGTTCGTCTCTCACGACGGTTACGTTTTGTGTAAGCGGACTATGTCGAACGGTAAAGTCCGCACGGGACTTATCGCGGAGATAGACCTCGAAGCCTACGATCCTTTCGGCTCGTTGCAAATACGCGCGACCGAAAAAACGGTAAGGGAAAGGCTTCCATTGCGTATGCGCATAAGACGGGACGCCGTTATGGAATTACCGCATATACTTATATTGCTCGACGATCCGGATAAGAAAGTTATAGAGGTTTTAAGCGATAAGAGAAAAGCGAAGTTGTATTCCTTCCCTCTCAATATGAACGGCGGATATCTCGAAGGGTACGCTTTGGATACCGATGACGTAGATAGAGCGTTCGCGTCTTTGGAATCTTCGAGAGAGGGGCGTTCCTCTTTCTATCTCGCCGTAGGCGACGGGAATCACTCTTTGGCGGCGGCGAGAGAGTGCTGGCTCGCTATAAAAGATAAACTCGGCGAAGAAGAAAAATCTACGCACCCCGCGCGCTTCGCATTAGTGGAAATAGTGAACTTATTCGAGGACTCTCTTTCTTTCGAACCTATTCATCGAGTAGTTACAGGCGTAGGTGAAGAATTCGTGAAGAACTTCCCGTCGGACGACGAGGGAAGGGAAATAACCCTTTTCGTTCGCGGCGAGAAAAAGGCGGTAAAACTCAAAGGGACGTCCCCCGAGATAATAGCGCGTATTCAAAACTATCTCGACGCCTATATCGCTTCACACGACGGGGCGAAACAAGACTATATACACGGATATGAAAATCTACTTCGCGTTTCCCGTGAGGGCGTTGGTATTTTAATGCCCGCGATAGAAAAAGAGACGATGTTCTCTTACATCGAAAAAAACGGCGTGCTTACCCGTAAAGCGTTTTCAATGGGCGAAGCGGTCGATAAAAGATATTATTATGAAAGCAGGTTCATAACGCCTGCGACGGAGGAATAATGAAAGTTTGTAAATTCGGCGGCACTTCTATGGCGAGTGCCGAAAGCATCAGAAAAGTAGCCGACATAATCAACGCGGACGCCGAAAGACGTTTCGTCGTAGTTTCCGCACCCGGTAAACGCGACTCAAACGATATCAAGATAACCGACAGTTTATACGCGAGTTTCGCGATGAAAAACGCCGAAGACAGTTATCAACTCTTCGACGCCGTGGTAAACAGATATCTCGACCTCGTTAAAGAACTCGAAATAGATATCGATATTATGTCCACCATAAACGTATATCGCGCCAAACTTACCACGAGCGACAGGGCGGACTCGATAGTCGCTATGGGCGAACACCTTTCGGCTATGATATTGGCGAGCGTTTTGAAGTGGGACTTCGTTGACGCAAGACAGTTGATAAAATTCGATACGAAAGGCAACTTCAATTCGGAATACACCAACGACATTTGCGGCAAAGTGTTGTCTAAATACGACCACGCCGTTATTCCCGGTTTTTACGGGCAATCCCCCTCGGGTAGAACCAAAGTTTTCTCTCGCGGCGGCAGCGATATAACGGGCGCGATAGTCGCCCGCGCGATGGGCGCGGATATATACGAAAACTGGACTGACGTTTCGGGTTGTTTCGTAGCCGATCCTCGCGTAGTCAAAAATCCCAAAGTCATAAGATATATGTCGTATAGCGAGCTTCGCGAATTGAGCTATATGGGCGCGAGCGTATTGCATCCTGATAGCGTATTCCCCGTAAGAATCGCAAAGATCCCCATCAATATCCGTAACACGTTCTCGCCCGAAGACGCGGGTACGATGATAGTCGATAAAGTTACCGAACACGATAGACTCGTCACCGGTATCGCGGGTAAGAAGAACTTCACGAGTATCTTGGTAGAAAAGGACAAGATGAACAGCGAAGTCGGCTTTACTCGTCGTTTACTCTCGGTTCTCGAACAATATGATATCAGTTTCGAGCATCTTCCTTCGGGTATCGACACCATGACCGTCGTTATCAGCGACAGCGAGATAAAAGGTCGTATCGACGACGTGGTAAAGGATATAAGAGAAGCGGTTGGCCCCGATTACATAGAGGTTCAGGATAATTTGGCGCTTATCGCGACCGTCGGTCACGGTATGAGTTACAAGCCGGGTACCGCGGCGAGATTGTTTAGCGCGTTGTCCCGTTACGGTATCAATATCCGTATGATAGACCAAGGCAGTTCGGAAATGAACATAATCCTCGCGGTAAGAAACGAGGACTTTGATAGAACGGTCAACGCCATTTACGAGGAATTTATAAATTAATATGATATACGGCAACGTCGAAGGAATAAAACGCAATACTCTCGATAGGTTACGAGATTTAGAAGGCGATTACGATAGGACTTTTTTTATAGATAGGGAAGCGCTGAACGTAGTCGTGGATATCTCCTCGAAGATAAACAGGGAGATAAGCGTTTTTATTTCCCGCGGCGGCAGATTATTGGCTATAGGCATAGGTAGCAACGCGACCGTACCATTGGCGGACGTCAGCAAGAAAAGGGGTAATAAAAAACTAAACGGCGTTAGGGTCATACATACCCACCCCGGCGGCAATTATCACCTTTCGGACGTGGATATATCCGCGTTGAAGATAAACCGCTACGATTGTATGTCCGCGATAGGCGTTAAAGAGGGTAGAGTCACCGGTTTGTCGGCGGCTTATCTTGCGAAAAGCGGAGTAAACGTAATTAATTTTGCGGGGGAAAACTTCGACGACGGTAAACTACTCGACGCGATAATCGCTTCCGAACAGGAAAGCAAAAAGGAAAGCGGGGAAGAAACCGTCAATAATCGCGCGATTTTAGTGCACGTTTCGCAGGACGCGGACGCCGAGACCTCTCTCGAAGAATTGGCGTCTTTGGCTCGGACTATGGGTTACGACCCCGTTTATCGTCTTATCCAAAAACGCGAGAAAGCCGACTCGGTCACCTACGTCGGTAGCGGAAAGGTGGAAGAGATCGCGCTCATTTGCCAAGTGGAAGACGTTAAAACCGTTATATGCGACCACGGCCTTAACGGCATACAATTTAAGAATTTATCCGACGCGTTGGGCTTGCGAATATTGGACAGAAGCACCCTTATCCTCGATATTTTCGACCGTCACGCCACGACCAACGAGGGCAAATTGCAGGTCGAACTCGCGAGATTATCCTACGAGCTGCCTATGCTCGTCGGTCAAAACGTCGGTATGAGCCGTCAAAGAGGCGGCTTGTATGCTATGGGCGGTAGCGGCGAAAGTAAATTGGAAACCGATAGGCGTGTGATAAGGAAGCGCATCGCAGATTTGAAAGAAAAACTCGAAGTAGTGGAAAGAAACCGCGATTCCCGTCGCGAACAGAGAAGAAGAAACGGCGTTAAAAACGTATCCATAGTCGGATACACCAACGCGGGGAAAAGTACTTTGATGAACTATATCACCAAGGCGGGCGTCCTCGAAGAAGATAAGCTGTTCGCCACTCTCGATTCGGTGAGCCGTAGCGTTTGGGACGACGGTAAGCAATACCTGTTGACCGATACGGTAGGTTTTATCAAACGGTTGCCCCACGAATTTATTAGGGCGTTCAAGTCCACTTTGGACGAGGCGAGGTACGCAGACTTACTGCTTGTCGTGGTTGACGTAACGAGCCCCAAACTACTCGACGAATACGACGTGGTTTGCGGCGTTTTGAAAGACGTGGGCGCCGACGGCATACCGAGGATAGTCGTATATAACAAGTGCGACGGCTTCGATTACGGTAAGGTGCTTTTGCCACAAGTGATGGGTAGCGTTTACATATCCGCCAAAACGGGCGAAGGCGTGGACGAACTCAAGAAAAAAATAAAAGAGATCCTATTTCAATAGGGATCGGAAAGGAGATACTTATGGATAGATACCTTCTCGACGTAAAATCGAAAACCAACGCGGCGCAGATAGTGACCTTCGGAAAGATCCGCGTCAGCGTGATAACCCCCCGACTTATAAGAGTGGAAAAGGGAATATTCCGCGACGAGCCCACTCAAAAAGTTTGGTACAGAGATTTTTGCAAGACAGAATACACCGTTGACAAAAGAAACGGAAAACTAATTGTAAAAACCAACGAAGTTTCTTTCGAGATAAGCGCCGAAGGAAAGGTCGTAGTTATTCTCGGCGATAAGAGGATATCCAACTTCAAAAAAGGTAACCTTAAAGGCACTGCGAGAACTCTCGACAACGTCGTGGGATCAATACCCTTGAAAGACGGCGTGGTTTCCCGCTTGGGCGTTACGATGATGGACGACAGCCGCGGCTTGTCTATCGTCGACGGCGAGATACAACCTTTGCAGAAAGGGATAAACGACAAGTATTACTTCGCGTACGGCGAGGATTATCGTCGCGCGTTAAGAGATTTTTACTCATTATGCGGTCAAGCGCCTTTGATACCCAAGTATTCATTGGGCAACTGGTGGAGCAGGTATAAAGCCTACACGCAGGACGAGTATGTTTCTTTGATGAAAGAGTTTATCAAGAGGAAGATCCCCGTCACCGTCGCCACGATAGATATGGATTGGCACTGGGTTGACGTGGTAAAGAGATTCGGCGAGGACGCGAAGAGCCACGGCGATATAGGGTTGCCGTACAAAATATTCTCGGCCTTGATGCCGGGTTGGACGGGTTATACCTGGAATACCGAACTTTTCCCCGATTACAAGGGAATGCTTGCTTGGTTAAAAGAAAACGGTTTCCACGTTACTTTGAACGTACACCCCGCTCAAGGCGTGAGATATTACGAAAAGCAATACGAAGAGATGTGCTATCGTTTGGGTTTAGAACCCAAGCTTCGCGAGCAAATACTTTTCGACCTTTCCAATCCCGAATTCATAAAAGCTTATTTCGACGTGCTACATAAACCCTACGAAAAAGAGGGCGTTGATTTTTGGTGGATAGATTGGCAACAAGGTAAGAAGAATAAGGTAGAAGGGCTGGATCCCCTTTGGGCATTGAACCACTATCATTATCTCGATTCCGCAAGAGACGGTAAGCGTCCGTTGATATTATCCCGTTACGCCGAAGCGGGTAGCCACCGTTATCCGTTAGGGTTTTCGGGCGACACGTTTATCACTTGGTCTGCTTTGCGTTTCCAACCCTATTTTACCGCAACGGCGGGCAATATCGGTTATACTTGGTGGAGCCACGATATAGGCGGGCATCAAAGAGGGAAAAAGGACGATGAATTATATATCCGTTGGATACAACTCGGCGTATTCAGCCCCATAAACAGATTGCACAGCTCGGTCAACGAATTCACGGGTAAAGAGCCGTGGAAATCTTCCAAGCAGGCGGAAAATATCGCGGTGTCTTTCTTGAGATTAAGACAAAAACTCATTCCCTTCCTTTATTCGGCGGCGTATAGAACGCATAAGAAGGGCATAGCCATTTGCGAGCCTTTATATTACAAATACAAAAATAAAGAGGCGTACGAGTACGCGAACGAATACGTTTTCGGTCACGCGTTGCTTTGCGCGCCCATTACCGAGCCTACCTCAAAAAGAACTAAACTTGCGAGCGTGAAGGTATGGTTGCCCGAAGACGCGAGATATACCGATATTTTCACGGGCGAAATATACAAGGGCGGCGGCGAGGTCGTTATGTACAGGGATCTCGAATCCTTCCCGTGTTTGGCGAAAGAGGGCACTATGATACCTCTTTACGCGGACGACGAAAGCAACTCATTGGGCTTGGATAAACCTCTTGAAATATGGGTTTATAGAGGTACGGGCGTGTACTCTCTCTACGAAGACGAAGGCGAAAACCTTGATTTCGAGAAGGGCGAATACTCGGTCACTAAATTGTCGATAAACGAGAGCGCGACGGGTTATTCGTTCGAGTACAAAGAAAATGAAGACGGCGAACTCGAATTGCCCAAACGCAAGATAACCGTCGTATTCAAAGACGTTTTATCCGCCGACGTAAAGGTAAACGGAAAGAGCGTTACGAGCGAGCGCGACGACCTCGTAGCCGTCACGTTCGAGGGCGGTAACGCCGTAGTTACGTTAGAAAACTGTAAATATTTGGAAAATCGCCCCAAAAAGGAATTGATGATAGACCGAGTGAGCAGATATCAAACCGCTACCACTGCGAAATTGTTTAAATTCCTGCCCTACGTCAAGGGTAAAGGTAAACTTCATTGCGTAAAGAAATGTGAAAAAGGTCCTTTGAAAGAGTTGGACGCGCTGTATTACGGCGATAAATAAACGAGAGGTGAAATATGTATAAATTCAACGTTGAAAAAGCCGTCGACGATTGCGTCGCTTGGTTGAGAGATTGGTTCGATAAAAATGGCTGTGGTTGTAACGCCGTATTGGGCATATCGGGCGGAAAGGACAGTTCGGTCGCCGCCGCGTTATGCGTGAAAGCGTTAGGTAAGGATAGAGTATTCGGCGTTTTGATGCCTCAAGGCGAGCAGCACGATATAAATTATTCATACGATCTTTGTAACGAATTGGGTATCGAATATACCGTAGTAAATATAAAAGGCGCGGTTGACGCCATATACGCAGCGATGGATAAGAGTATCGAAATAAGTTCGGCTACGAGATTCAACTTGCCCGCAAGAATAAGAATGTCCACCCTTTACGCCGTGTCTCAATCCAAGAACGGCAGGGTAATCAACACTTGTAATTTAAGCGAGGATTGGGTAGGTTACAGCACTCGTTACGGGGATTCGGTTGGCGACGTAAGCCCGTTGAGTCACTTCACCGTTACCGAAGTCAAGGCGATAGGCAGATACTTGGGGCTTTCCGAAAAGTTTATCGTGAAACCTCCCATCGACGGATTGTGCGGCAAGACCGACGAGGATAATCTCGGCTTTACTTACGATACCCTCGATAAGTATATCCGCGAGGGTATTGAACCCGAAAAAGCGACCAAGGAAAGAATTGACAGAATGCACGTACTCAATCTTTTCAAATTGAGGATAATGGACTCTTTCCCTTATGAACCCGAGGAATAAAGTGTACCGCGTTTGTTTCGTTTGTTTGGGTAATATTTGTCGTAGCCCCATGTGCGAGAGCATTTTTACCCATCTATTAAAAGAAGAGAATATCTCGACGATAGAAGCGTTTTCGATGGGTACTTCCGCCGAAGAACTCGGCAATCCCGTGTATAGAGGTACGAGAGAGGTATTGCGTAAGCACGGTATTAAGGTCGTCGATCATTACGCCGACGTTTTAATGCCATCAGACTACGAAGATTACGACCTTTTCGTTTGTATGGACGAGGGGAACGTTCGCGCGTGTAATCGCATACTCGGTAAGGACGACAAAACCGTAAAGTTGACCTATTTTACGGGTTCGTCTCGCGACGTAGCCGATCCTTGGTATACGGGTAATTTCGACGTGACCTTCGACGATTGTTATAAAGGCTGCAAAGCCTTATTAGAGTTTATTAAAGAAAGTATTTAGGAGCATAGTATGAGACTTAACGTTTACGGCGCCGCGAGAGAAGTTACGGGCAGTTGTTATATGTTGGAAGTGGGCGGTAAGAATATCCTCGTGGACTGCGGAATGGTTCAAGGCCCCGATATCTACGAAGAGCAAAAGCTTGCCGTTAGCGCGTCTTCCGTTCACTGTATGCTATTGACTCACGCGCACATAGACCATTCGGGTCTTATTCCTCTTCTCGTAAGGAACGGGTTTAAGGGTAAAATATATATGACTCGCCCCACGCGGGACCTCGCTTGCCTTATGTTAAAAGACTCGGCGCATATACAAGAGTCCGAGGCCGATTGGCGTAATCGCAAAGCAAAGCGAACGGGTGCCGCCCCCTATTCGCCCATTTACAATTCCAACGACGTTTTGGCGGCTATAAAACAATTCAAGGCTTGCGATTACGAGACCGAATACGAACTTTTCAAAGGTGTTAGAGTGCGTTTTTACGACGCGGGGCATCTTCTCGGCTCGTCGAGTATCTACGTTGAAGCCGAAGAAAACGGCGAAAAACGCAGGATAGTTTTCTCGGGGGATATAGGCAATAAGCATAAACCCATTTTGAGAGATCCCACCTATCTAACGCAAGCGGATTACGTCCTTACAGAGTCAACCTACGGCGACAGGCGGCACGGCGCGGAATGCGACCACGTCAAAGAACTTGCGGATATCATTCAGCGTACGTTAGATAGAGGCGGCAACGTGGTAATTCCCAGTTTCGCCGTGGGAAGAATGCAGGAAATGCTCTTTTATTTAAGACAAATAAAGGATAGAAAACTCATTTTGGATCATAACGATTTCCCCGTTTACGTCGATAGTCCTTTGGCTGTCGAGGCTACCAAACTATTCAGCAAGAAGTACGATTGCTTCCAAACCGATATGTTGGAATATTTTGAAAAAGGGATTAATCCTCTTTCTTTCTCGGGATTGAAACTCGCCGTGAAAGTTGAAGATTCCAAAGCGATAAATAACGATCCTACTCCAAAAGTTATTTTGTCGGCGAGCGGAATGTGCGAGGCGGGCAGAATTCGTCACCACCTTAAATATAATCTTTGGAAAAAGGAAAGCTCCGTCGTATTCGTCGGCTATCAAGTGGAAGGAACGTTAGGACGCGCGTTGCTTGACGGCGCCCGCGAAGTCAATTTGTTCGGCGAGACGGTCATGGTGGAAGCCGAAATTTGCAAGTTGAACGCTACGAGCTCGCACGCGGACGTCGACGGATTGATGGAATGGATATCCGCGTATTCGCCTAAACCCCGCCGCGTATTCGTCACTCACGGGGAAGAGTCGGTCGCTAAATCCTATGCGGAAAAACTCGTTAGTGAGTTGGGAATAAACGCCGTCGCGCCAAAGTACAAGTCGACCTGGGATCTTATCAACGACCTTTGTATCGACGAAGGATTCGATAAGAAAGAGAAGAAGGAAGAGAAGAGCGAGTACCCCAAGAGCCAAGCGTATAAACGGCTGGAACTTGCGGGCAAAGAACTCGTCGAGGTCATTAAGGAAAATCAAGGCGGCACCAATTACGACTTGAAGAGATTTGCGGACGAGTTGGAAAAGCTTTGTAAAAGGTGGAAAAGAGAGGATAACTGATTTGTTTCTAAAAAGCGAAAGCACTAAAAACGATAACTTGCCGTCTCCTCGATTTTTGTTTCGGTTAATAAAAAACCGTACGACGAATTACCTCGAAAGCATACGGTTTTTATCTAAACAATGAAACGAAACGGTCAGTCTTTTACGCCTACCCCGTAGGCGGTAAGACATTTTCTCAAGAACAAATAAATATCGGTAAAGACCTCGTCACGGTTGATCTCGTCGACCAAATCGTGGCGGGCTTTTTCGTATAGATTCATATAGACGTATTTATGACGCGTCTTTATAAGTTTGGAGTAAATCTTTTTTACGTCCCTGCCAAAACCCGCGACCGAGTCTTCGGTGCCGCCTAAAAGCAAGAAAGGTAAATCGAGAGGGATTTCTTTGAATTTTTTGTTTACGAAAGTCGTCCAAAAAGAGTTGTTGAAATAGGATTTTTGGAATTCGTAACTCATCACGAATTGCGCGCCGCAAAAAGGATCCCCTACGTAACGCTTTATCTCTTCTACGTCGCGGGTAAGGTACGCGTATTTGCGTTTTTCGTGTTCGAAGGGACGAGCCGCTTTTTTATAGACGATGGAATTTACGAAGTTTGCGGGGGTGGTAGGCTGGATAAAACCTATTACGGTGGAAGCGATTATGCTCATTAAGAGAGTATGTAGGTTTACCGTATAGTACGCGCCGGAAAGTATGCAGCCCGCTAAATTTTTGCCGTATTTGCTCGTATAATGCCAAGCGAGTACGGTGCCGTAGCCGAAGCCGAGATACATCAACGGAAGGCGATATTTGCTCAAAGAGTATTCGGAAAGTTTCGCAAGATCGTCTATCGTATCGTTAAGACAATCGCCGTAAACCTCGCCTCTGTGATCGTAGCCGCCGCAGGTTTTGCCGAATCCTCTCAAATCGTTGCCTACGACTATAAACCCGTTAGCGTTCAAAAATCTCGCGAGTACGTCGTATCTCGCGCAGTATTCGCCAAGGTCGTGGACGATTTGAACTACGCCTATAGGGTTTTTCACGTCTTCCCAAGCGTAGCAATATATGGTTAAAGCCTTATTCTCAAATGAAAATTCGCGCATATAATTATTGTACAACAATTTCGGTATGATTACAAGAATATGGCAATAATTTATTATAACGTATATCAAAATAAAAGGGGGAATTATGAAATACACTATTGCGCTTACGGGCGGGGGTACGGCGGGACACGTTACGCCCAATCTCGCGTTATTGCCCGAATTGAAAAAATACTTTGAGGAAATATACTATATCGGCGAGAAAGGCGGCGTTGAAGAAAAACTCGCAGAGAAAAGCGGTCTCGATTTTTACGGCGTGACCTGCGTTAAGTTTTCAAGAAGCAAACCTTTGCAAAACGTAAAGATACCCAAACTCTTGAAAGAGGGGGTAGAGGAAGCGACGCGCGTACTGAAACTGATAACCCCGTCGGTGGTCTTCGCGAAGGGCGGTTTCGTTTCTTTGCCCGCGGTATTCGCCGCAAGAAAACTCGATATCCCCTACGCTTTGCACGAGAGCGACGCGTCGTTAGGCCTTGCGAATAAGTTGATAAAAGGGAAAGCCGAAAAGATCTTTACTTCGTTCAAAGGTACTGCGCAAGGGGAAATAGTGACGGGTAACCCAATAAGATCGGAATTATACTTTGGCGACGCTTCCCGCGCCCCATCTTTCCCGCATAATCGCCCGGTGGTACTGGTAGTAGGCGGCAGTTCTGGCGCTGCTTCCATAAATCAAACGGTGGAAAAGGCGTTGCCCTATCTTAACGAATATAACGTCGCGCATATCACGGGTAAAGGGAAAGGGAATAGCGCGAAGGGAATAACTCTCGATAATTATCGCGCGATCGAATTTTCGGATAGAATACAGGATTTGTACGCTCAGGCGGACGTTGTGGTCACGAGGGCTGGGGCGAACGCCTTATCCGAACTTGTCGCTCTCGGTAAAAGGGTGGTAGCGATACCTTTGCCAAAAGGCGCGTCGAGAGGAGATCAGTCGGAAAACGCGGAATACTATCGGTTGAAAGGGCTTATCGACGTTTTACCGCAGGAAGAACTGAACGAAGAGACTCTCGTCGAGCGTATAGAGAGGGCGATGTCCACGCCCGAGAGGACGCCGATAAAGAGTAGAGCCGCAGCAGTAATCACACGCGAATTGTACGAAATAGCCTTGCGACAAAAAACCTGAAAAAATCTTTCGTTTACCTCGTTTTTACGGTTGACAAAGGGCTTTCCCTGCGTTATAATAAATTAGCAGTCTAATGATGAGATTGCTAATTTGAAAGGAAAAACTTATGGAGGTATTATATGAAGTACAGACCTTTATTCGATAAAATAATCGTAGAACCCGTTCCCGCGGAAGAGACCACGAAGGGCGGTTTGATTTTGACGGGCGCGAAAGACGCTCCTCAACTCGGCAAAGTAGTCGCGGTTGGCCCCGGCGGCACGCCCGACGGCAAAGAACTTAAAATGGTCGTTAAAGAAGGCGACGTCGTAGTGTACGCAAAGTATAAGGGCGTCGAAATCAAGTACGACGGTAAAGATATGCTCGTTTTGTCTTTGGGCGACGTTTTGGCGGTCGCCGAATAAGGAGGTAGAATATGGCTAAACAATTCAAATACGGCGAAGATGCGAGAAAAGCATTGGAAAAAGGCGTAAACACTTTGGCGGATACAGTAAAAATCACTTTGGGACCTAAAGGTAGAAACGTCGTTTTGGAAAGCAAGTACGGCGCGCCTTTGATAACTAACGACGGCGTTACCATCGCGAAGGAAATAGAAATCGAAGATCCGTTTGAAAATATGGGCGCTCAACTCATAAGAGAGGTAAGCGTTAAGACCAACGACGTAGCGGGCGACGGTACCACCACCGCGGCTTTACTTGCGCAAGCAATGGTAAGAGAAGGTTTGAAAAACGTTGCCGCAGGCGCAAATCCCGTGCTTTTGAAGAAAGGTATGCTCGTTATGAGCGATGAAGCCGGCAAAGCTTTGGCAGGGATAAGCAAACCCATTACCGACAAGAAGAGTATCGCGCAAGTCGCGTCCATCTCTGCGGGCGACGAAATGGTCGGCGAAATGATAAGCGACGCTATGGAAAAAGTAGGTAAGGACGGAGTTATCACTCTTGACGAAGGCAAGACCGCGAAGACCGAATTAACGGTGGTCGAGGGTATGCAATTCGACCGCGGTTATACCTCTCCTTACTTCGTGAACGTTCCCGAAAAGATGCTTTGCGAACTTTCCAATCCTTTGGTTTTGGTGACCGATAAAAAGATTTCTTCCATACAGGAATTGATCCCCGTCCTCGACGTCGTATTGCAACGTCACGAAAGCGTTTTGATTATCGCGGACGATATCGAAGGCGACGCTTTGACCAACCTCGTCTATAACCGTATCAAGGGCGTCCTTAACGTAGTTGCGGTTAAAGCCCCTTACTTCGGTGACAAGCGTAAGGACTATTTGGCGGATATCGCCATACTTACCGGCGCTACCGTTATCACTTCCGATCTCGGCCTCGAACTCGCCGACGCCACGATAGATATGCTCGGAAGAGCGAAACTCGTCAAAGTGGATAAGGATAACACCACCATCGTAGGCGGAGCCGGCGATAAACAAGCTATCGCTGATAGAATTCAAACCATTCAACAACTGTATGCGAAAGAGACCAGCGATTACGACAAGTCCAAACTCAAAGAAAGACTCGCCAAATTATCGGGCGGCGTAGGCGTTATAAGCGTTGGCGCGGCTACCGAAGTGGAAATGAAAGAGAAGAAATTGCGTATGGAAGACGCTTTGGCGGCTACGAAAGCGGCTGTCGAAGAGGGAATCGTTCCCGGCGGCGGTACCGCGCTCGTTTCTATTATAGCCACCCTTCAAAAAGCCGCTGCGTCCCTATCGGGCGACGTCAAAGTGGGCGCGGATATCGTTATCAAGGCTCTTGAAGAACCCGTTCGTCAAATCGCGGATAACGCGGGCGTCGAGGGTAGCGTAGTGTTCAACAACGTATTCAAAGGCGTTAAGAAGAATTCCTGCTACGGTTACGACGCGTTGAACGACGAATATTGCGACCTTGAAAAGAAGGGTATTATCGATCCTACCAAGGTTACGAGGACGGCTCTTCAAAACGCTATAAGCGTTTCCGCTACTTTGCTCACCACCGAAGCGCTCGTCGCTTCCATTCCCGAGCCTCCCGCTCCCCCTATGGCGCCCCAAGGCGGAATGTATTGATGAACGAATATTGAAATAAAAGAAAACGACGCTTCCAAAAATGCGGAAACGTCGTTTTTTATAAATGGAATAAAACTTATTGCTCTTCTATCAATTCCAAAATAGGCAATAAGACTCTAAGATGGCGATCGTTCACTATATAATTCAACTGGTAGTTTAATTCCTTTACCGCGTCTTCTTCATTAAACACGCGTTTAGACGTGCTAAATTCCAAAGTGTAGTTCAAACGATTAGCTATATATGCTTTGTAAATTTGCCCCGGATCACTGTTGTAGGCGTTAACGAGTTTAAGCGATTCAAAATCGAATTTAATCTTGCCAAAAACTAAACAAGTGGAAACAAAGTTTCCACCGATTGCGCAACGAATGTGTAGAGGCGCTACTAATTCGATACTGCGTTTGCCGTATTTCTTCGTCATCCAGTCAGGCGCATGATCGGATATTATTTTTAAATCGGGAATTATGAAATAAAAACGCAAAACTTCGAGAACGCCTTCATCACCCGTTCCGATGTCAACCGTTTCGTCGTAAATCGGGCTTGCTTCTTTCCAATCTTCTTTAATGACGTCGAATACTTTTTTTTCGTCTATGTAAATTTCCATATTATTTTTCCTTATTAATGGAATATTTTGATTATATTATATCAGCCTTTTTTACGATTTCAAGATTATTAAAATAAGAGCATTTGCAAACAGATTATATAATAAGCGGATTTTTGCGGCTTTATCCCGCGATAAAACCGTTCGCTTGCATTATCGCGACGGTAAGTCCTTCGTCGTTTGTGACGGTAACTTCGTATACGGCGTTGCGTTTACTTCGCGATATTTCAACCGCCTTCGCGTACAGTTTCTTCCCGACGGCCGCGTTAAGATAGCTAATTGAGGCGAATTGAGTAACGGTCACGGGGTGTAAATGGTTAGCCAAAACAGAGAAGGTAAGGTCGGCTAACGTAAAAATCATACCGCCTTGCACTTTATCGCCAGCATTTAACGTCATATCGGTTATTTCGGCGGAGCAAACCGCGTACTCGTCGGTAACTTCTTCTATCACTACTCCGCAAGCCTCGGCGAAACGATCTCTTGCGAAAAACTCTTTCATTTTATTAACGTTTTCGTTTTCCATAATATACCTCGTTATCATTATATCATTTTACCAGTTCTTATTGAAAACGTTTTATCTAAAATTATAGATTTACTAATCATTCTCGCGGCTTGCGCTCGGACGTAACGATGATAAAGCGATGTTTATTTATAAGTGGACTTATATTTATTTGAAATTTAGTATATCATATTTAATTAATAATAAAGTCGAAAAAATCTACAAAAGAATTGCAAAAAGAGTTTTGAAATAGTATAATTGTTATTACGAGGTGAAAGTATGCTGAACAAAAAGGAAACCGTCATAATGCGTGAAATATACAAACGCACTGTCAATAATAACGGAACGTGTATTATTCGTCCCGTAGATCTTATGGCGAGCATTCCTTACAGCGTGGATATCAATAAGACCGATCTTCAATCCATTTTAATCGGTTTGGAATACGACGAGTATTTTACCATCGAAGAGAAGGACGAAAACGGGGAATACTATTTGCATATCACCTTACAAAAGAAGGGCTTTGCTTTCCAAAGAAGTGAAGAACAAAGAATAAGAAATCAAAAGAGCAGTATTATTTCGAAGATAGCCTTGACGCTTTTGGGCGTCGTGTTGGCGTTCGTTTTGCGTTGGCTCATTCAATTTATCTTTTCTAAAGGCGGTTAATGGAAAAGAAATTCGTTTTGCACAGTTCTTTCCGCGCTTGCGGCGATCAACCCCAAGCGATAGAAAAGCTTGCGGAAGGCGTAAACGACGGTTTGCGTACGCAGGTGCTTTTGGGCGTTACCGGCAGCGGTAAAACTTTTACCATGGCTAACGTCATAGAAAAGGTTAATCGTCCTACGCTCGTCATAGCGCATAATAAAACTCTCGCCGCGCAGTTGTGTAACGAATTACGCGAGTTTTTCCCCGAGAACAAGGTGGAATTCTTCGTTTCCTATTACGACTATTATCAACCCGAAGCCTATATACCTTCCACCGATACCTATATCGAAAAAGAGTTGGAAATAAACGACGAGATAGATAAACTTCGCCACTCGGCGACCTCTGCGCTTTGTTCCCGTCACGACACCATAGTCGTCAGTTCGGTATCTTGTATTTACGGTTTGGGCGCGCCCGAAGATTATTATCGAAATTCTTTGCATTTGTGCGAGGATCAGGAAATAGATCGCGACGAAGTAATAGATAAGTTATCTTCTATCCAGTACGTTCGGCAGGATATATACTTCCGCCGCGGCGGTATGAGAGTTAGAGGGGACGTACTAGACGTTTTCCCGATAGGCAACAGCGTAAACTTCGTGAGGATAGAGTTTTTCGGCGATACCATCACGCGCATATCCGAACACGAGGCGGTGAGCGGCGTGCAGGTCAGTTCGTTGAAAGAAGTCACGTTCTTCCCCGCCACCCACTACGTCATAGCGGATAAAGACGGTTTGGACGCGATTATCGCCGAGATACTTTCCGACCTTGACAAAGAAGAAAAGGAATTTTTGGACGAGGGCAAGATAGTAGAAGCTCAAAGATTACGCCAACGCGTCACTTACGATATGGAAATGATAAAGGAAGTGGGGTATTGCAGCGGCATAGAGAATTATTCCCGATACTTCGACGGTAGAAGTCCGGGGACTCCGCCTTATACGCTTCTTGACTTTTTCCCCGACGACTTTATCGTATTCGTGGACGAAAGCCATATGACCTTGCCGCAAATAAGGGGTATGTTCAACGGCGATCTAATGAGAAAGCGCAACCTCGTTAATTACGGATTCCGCTTAAAAGCCGCATACGACAACAGACCTCTCAACTTCAACGAGTTCAACGAAAGGTTTACGCAAATGATATGTATAAGCGCGACCCCCGCTAAGTACGAATTGGATTTGGCGGACAACGTAGTCGAGCAAATAATCCGCCCCACCGGGCTTGTCGATCCCGAGATAACCGTTCGTCCCGTAGCCACTCAGGTAGACGATCTTATCGGCGAATTGAATAAGACCATTGCTTCGGGAGGTAGGATACTCGTTACCACTCTTACGAAGCGAATGGCGGAAAGCCTTACCGCTTATTTGAAAGAGCAGGGTTTCAAAGTCAACTATATGCACACCGATATCCACACCTTGGAACGCATACAACTCGTTAACGGTTTGCGTAACGGCGACTTCGACGTTTTGGTGGGTATCAACCTTTTAAGAGAGGGATTGGATTTGCCGGAAGTCCAACTCGTAGCCATATTAGACGCCGATAAAGAAGGCTTTTTAAGAAGCGACACCGCGCTCATTCAAACGATAGGAAGGGCGGCGAGAAACGCCGAAAGCCGAGTTATAATGTACGCCGACACGATAACGGGTAGTATGCAAAGGGCGATAGACGAGACCGAGCGTCGTAGAACTATACAAAAGAAGTACAACCAAGATAACGGCATAATTCCCAAGACTATAAAGAAGAAAGTCGTCAATACTATAGAAATAACCCGTAAACCCGAGCGAAAAAAGAGCTCGGACGGCGAGATAACCGAAAGGATAGAGAAGTTGACGGGTATGATGAAGGTCGCGGCGTCCTCATTAGACTTTGAGACCGCGATAGCGTTAAGAGATGAAATAACCGCTTTGAAAGCGAGTTTGAAGAAGAAATAATATGGAAACCGATATATTCGTAAAAGGCGCGAAAGAGCATAATCTTAAAAATCTGGACGTTACCATACCGAGGGACAAACTGACCGTTTTTACGGGTTTGTCGGGTAGCGGTAAGTCGTCGTTGGCTTTCGATACTATTTTTGCCGAAGGTCAAAGGCGTTACGTCGAGAGTTTGTCGGCATACGCTCGTATGTTCATAGGGCAAATGGAAAAACCCGACGTGGAATTCATCACGGGGCTTTCCCCCGCCATATCTATAGATCAAAAAACTACGTCTAACAACCCTCGTTCGACTGTGGGTACGATTACCGAAATTTACGATTATTTGCGTTTGATGTACGCGAATATAGGCAAGCCTCATTGTCCTAAATGCGGTAAGCCCATCGAGGAAAATTCCATAGATCAAATATGCGACTCGATTATGGAAAATATGGGCGCGGCGGTTATCATAAAAGCGCCTGTCGTCAGGCGTAGAAAAGGTGAGTTCGGCAAGCTTTTCGAGGATTACAGAAAGCAAGGGTTTTTGCGTATCGTGATAGACGACATACAATTTATGCTCGACGAGGAACTACCTAAACTCGATAAAAATCTCAAACACGACGTTAGCCTCGTGGTCGACCGTTTGAAGATAAAAGCGGGTATAGAACGCCGCTTGACCGATTCGTTGGAAACCGCTTTGAAGATAGCGGACGGTTTGGTGATTGCCGAGATAAACGGAGAAGATAAACTCTTCAATACCCATTATTCCTGCCCCGATTGCGACGTGAGTATCCCCGAGTTATCCCCCCGTCTTTTCAGTTTCAACAGCCCTATAGGCGCGTGTCCGCACTGTAACGGCTTGGGTTTTCGCGAAGAAGTGGATATAAAAACCCTTATCCCCGATATGAGCAAGAGTTTGGCGGAAGGCGCTATCGACATAAAAGGTTTGTCTTTCGACGCCAAGATGACGAGAGCGCAAATAACCGCGGTTGCGGATAAGTATTCTTTCGATATAAATACCCCGTTGGATAAATTGCCGCCTTTCGCCCTTAACGTGCTTTTGTACGGTAACGGTACCGAAAAGGTCAAGGTCAACTATGTCAGCAACTCGTTTCAGGGGACGATGAACACCAACTTCGAAGGTATTATCCCCACTATCGAAAGGCGGTATAATAACACCGAATCCGAGATGATGAAGAGGGAATACCGCAGATATATGCGGCTCGTTAGTTGTAAGCGTTGCGAAGGCAAACGCTTGAAACCCGAGGCGCTCGCCGTCACCGTAGGCGGCAAAAATATTAACGAGTTTACCGCGATGTCGATTTCCCAAGCGTTGCGTTTCGTGGACGGTCTCGTTCTTACTCCTCGCGAGCAAAAGATAACCAAAATGATTTTGAAAGAGATCAAAGCGAGATTGAACTTTTTGGTAAACGTAGGTCTCGATTATCTCACCCTTTCCCGCGAAGCGTCCACATTGTCGGGCGGAGAGGCTCAAAGAATACGTCTCGCCACGCAAATAGGTAGCGGTTTGGTGGGCGTATTGTATATCCTTGACGAGCCGAGTATAGGTCTGCATCAACGCGACAATAATCGTCTTATTTCCACGTTGAAAAACCTACGCGACCTCGGCAATACTCTTATCGTTGTCGAACACGACGAAGACACCATAAGAAGCGCGGATTATATTGTGGACATAGGTCCCGGCGCGGGCGTAAACGGCGGCGAACTCGTCGTTGCGGGCAGTATCGACGACGTTATGAACGAACCTCGTTCGGTGACGGGCGACTTTTTGGCGGGTAGGCGAAAAATAGAAATTCCCGCTGAAAGAAGAAGCTCGGGCGGTAGATTTTTGAAGGTCTTCGGCGCAAGTCAAAATAACCTAAAAAGTATCGACGTATCCTTCCCCGTCGGTTGTTTTACCGCGGTGACGGGCGTATCGGGTAGCGGGAAGAGTAGCCTTATAAACGGCATTCTCAAACCCTATCTTTCCACCTATCTTAACAAAGCGCAAAACGAAAAACTCGGTAAATGCGATAGAATTGAGGGGCTTGAATACTTCGATAAAGTCATTTGTATAGACCAATCCCCGATTGGCCGTACGCCGAGAAGCAACCCCGCTACCTACACGGGCGTATTTACGGATATACGCGCGCTTTTCGCTATGACGCCCGACGCTAACGCGAGAGGGTATAGAGAAGGGCGTTTCTCGTTTAACGTAGCGGGCGGCCGTTGCGAGAGTTGCTCGGGCGACGGTATCAAAAAAATAGAAATGCACTTTTTACCCGACGTTTACGTTCAGTGCGACGTTTGTCACGGCAAGCGTTATAATCGCGAAACGCTCGAGGTACGCTATAAAGGCAAGAATATATCCGAAGTGCTGGAAATGTCCATTCAAGAAGCTTGCGTTTTCTTTGAAAATCAACCGAGGATATACAACAAGATCAAGACTCTATACGACGTGGGTTTAGGTTACGTCAAGTTGGGGCAATCGGCGACCACGTTGTCGGGAGGCGAAGCGCAAAGAGTTAAACTCGCCACCGAGTTGTCCAAGCGTTCGACGGGTAAAACCGTGTACGTTCTCGACGAGCCCACCACCGGGCTTCATTCCGCCGACGTTGAAAAACTCCTTTCTATGCTCGATAAACTCGTCGCTTCGGGTAATACCGTGATAGTTATCGAACATAATCTCGACGTGATAAAGGTCGCGGATCATATCATAGATTTGGGACCCGAGGGCGGCGATAAAGGGGGTACGGTGGTAACGTGCGGAACGCCCGAGGAAGTCTCCGATTGCGACGCGAGTTACACGGGACAATTCTTAAAACGGATGTTGAATAACAAATAGGAATAATTAAAAACACGGCTTCATCGAAGTCGTGCTTTTTTATCATACAGTTTAATAAGAAAAATATCAAAACAAAGTGACAAACGCCCTTTTAGTCAGCCGCCGACTTTTTAGCGCGGTTCATTACGGAATAGTAAACGCCGGTTTCGGGCATACGCTCGATTATTATATAGTCGTATTCTTCCTCGGCTTGGTGAAGCCTCAAATAGAAGAACTTTGCGGCGTCAAGCCCGCTTTCGCCTAAACTCAAAGAGCGTAAATCGCCGAGCCTTTTTATCGTCTTTTCGGTGGCTATTATAACAGGGTTAAACCCTTTTTTAAGCGCTTCGGCATACTCGTTTCCCAATTCAGTGGCGTCTTTCATAACGCATTTGCATTTTGGAGAATAGTGTTTATACTTCATTCCGGGCGCCAAAGCGACGCCTAACTCGCCTTTATAATTTTCCGCCCCGCAAATCTCTTTCAACTCTTCGAGAGTAATGGCGCCGGGACGTAATACCGTGGGCGTTTTCCCCGTCAAATCTATGATCGTGGATTCTATGCCGACTTGACATTCGCCACCGTCGAGAACCAGTGGGACTCTTCCTTTTAAGTCTTCGTAAGCGTGTATCGCCAAGGTGGGCGAAACGTGTTTCGCAAGGTTTGCGCTCGGCGCCGCGATAGGCGAAGAACCCTCGATCAGCGCTCTCGCTATGGGGTGAGAGGGGAATCTAACGCCAACGGTTTCTCTGCCCGCGGTAACTACGTAAGGTATATTTTTCGACTTTTTCAAAATGACGGTCAAAGGACCGGGACAGTATTTTTCATATAACGCGTAAAAAAGAGGGGGAACGTCGACTGCTATTTTTTCAACGTCTTCGAGTCTCGCCAAATGCACGATAAGAGGATTGTCTTGGGGGCGTTCCTTTGCTATGAATATCGACCTTACCGCTTCTTCGTTGAAAGCGTCCGCGCCAAGTCCGTAAACCGTTTCGGTGGGGAATACCACCAAACCGCCTTGCTTTATTATCGAGCAAGCCTCGTCGAGTAATTCTTCTTTACCGATTTTCGTTTCCATAGTCAAATTATACCATTAACTAACGAAATTATAAAGCGAAATGCGAAAAAAATGGTGATAAATAGCGTAAATGTAAAAATAATATGTTGCAAAATGCAAAAAGTATGATAAAATGATAATAAACATTAATATAAAATGTATAAGTATGTATAAGAACGGAGGATCTATGATCAGCAGTATTACTTCCAATCATATAGAGATAGCGGGAATTTCCATTCCATTGATATTCTTGATTTTCGCAGGGGCTGTTTTGGCGTTGATCATCGCAATTTTGGTGGTTTCCGGCGTTTTGAGCAAGAAGTATAAAAAGAAAAAACGCAACGAGGACGTTAAGACCTACGTTACCCACCTTTCCGACGAGGGCTCGCCCGACGACGGTATTTACGTCGCAAATAAAACCGATCGCCCTGTGAACAAGCCGACCACGGAGGCTAAACCTGTCGAAGAAAAACCCGCGATAAAAGAGGATAGCGTTACCGAACCCGTTTCGGAAGTCGCACCCGAGGACGAAGAATACGAGATTCTCGAAGACGACGACGATAGCTTTGCGTTAGTAAAAGACAAGGGTACGGCAGATATATTGACTTATATAGATAAGCAAGCGAAAGGGGAACAATATTCGGACTCGCTCGTTGAAGAAGAAGTCAAAGACCGTTATAGCGACGAAGATATCGAAAACGTCTTCCTTATGAGAGGTAAAACCGAAGAGCCCGAAGCGGTCGAAGAACCCGAAGAACAGGAAGAAGATACTTCGCTTCAAGAGGAAACGGTCGAAGAACCCGAAGAACAAATCGAAGACCTTGGGGATAAACTCGACGTAGAGGAATTCACCGCCGACAAAGATACGGCGGAAGATACCGATATCGCCGAAATAAACGAATCTGTCGAAGATAGTGAAGAAGCTATCACCGAAGAGATGATTTCCGAAGAAACCGCCCCCGAAGACGTTCAAGAGGAACAACCCGAAGAATTGGCGAACGAAATTGACGTTGACGATTCGGAAGATGTTCTCGAAGAAGTCGCGGCGGACGAAAGCGAAGAGATAAGCGGCGACCTTGCCGAAGTTGACGGAATGTCCGACGAGGATTTGTTGGCTATCGACGCTATAAGAGAGCCGGACGAAGAGATAATTTACGATAACGACGAATTGGATATGGACGACGTCATCGACGACGAAGTTGTTACCGACGACGAAGACGTTCTACCCGTTATTTCCGACGAAACGCCTACGGCCGAGTCCGACGTAGCAAGCGACGAGTTTCAAGAGGAAACGGTGGAAGCCGAAGAAGAAAGCGAAAGCGTCGCTTCACCCGAAGAATCCGAACCCATAGCCGAAGCCGATAATAGCAAAGAACCCGAATCCATAGTCGAGCCCGAAGAGGATTTCGAAATCGACGATATTGAAGAAGACGAACCAGCCGTTGAGATCAGCGAAGAAAGCGCCGACGCCGAAGGAAATAATATCGCGAAAGTCGCCGTAGCAGGCGCTCTCGCCGCGAGCGTTGCGGTCTCGGTCACGGTTGCCGCAAAGTCGAAAGTCGATGACGATGATGACGATGA
>JAFSWQ010000006.1 GCA_017444385.1 Clostridia bacterium
AAGCGAGGCTCGAGCAAACGCAAAACGTTTGCGAGAAAGAGGAATAGGCAAGCAACAACGAAACCATCGTTAGATGGTGAGTAAAAGCGCAGCCTATGACGAGTCGAGGGATCCCCTAACCAAGCGTAATTACTTATATGTGGTTTTTCAAGCGGAAGAGATGTTTCGACAGGCTCAACATGACGAGCAAATAATCGAAAGAGACGTTTTGACAGGCTCAACATGACGAGCAAATAATCGGAAGAGACGTTTCGAGAAGGGGCATGACGAGAATATTGTCGAAATCGGAATGGATAGTTTTTTCAAAACTTTTGTAGTAGTGGATAGTATTTTTAACTAACAACCGTTTAGTGTATTTCTTCGTCTTATCAGTATATTTCTTCGTCAATTCTCATAATCTCTATTATGCTTTATCAGGATTTCAAGAAAAGTTTCGAGAGGGAAGAATTCGAAAGCGAGTATATTGTCGAGGACGCAAGGACGAAAAACGAGAAAAAACCTACCGTAGAGAGTCCAAAAAAGATCGGTAAAACCTCATTGAAAAGAGGACTTCTCGCGGCGATGTGTTTGATAATTCTCGCGGCGTCGGCGTTTCTACTATACGTCGAAGTATTCGTTTCGGGCGGAATAAAGGGTTTTTTCGCTGGGTTAGCAAAAGGCGACGAAGAATACTATTATTATCCTTACGCGGAATGTTCGTCGTTTGACGAAGCGAAAGCGACGTCGGACAATTTGCGGTCCCAGGGCGCCGCGGGATATATTTACTACGACGGCGAGTATAAAGTGATTTTATCCTATTACGGTAAGGAAGAATATGCGCTGTCGGTTGCGGACAAGACGAGATATTCCATATTGAAAATACCCAAAAACGAAGTACAAAATCTGTTTGACGGCAAGAAAAAGGCGGCTTTCGAGGCGGTCGACGAACTCGTCGACGGGTTGTACTCGTTATCGACGTCGAAAGAGAAAACCTCGAATTACGGCGAGGGGATAGCAGCGCTTTATACGGCGTTCGACGAGAAAACCGCGGGGTTTATAAACGCCGGCAAGGATATCGGTGATATAGCGAAAATGGAAGCGATAAAGAGAATACTTTCGTCCCTTTCGTCTTCCGCCACCCTCGCGGACGTGCGTTACGCCACCGTAGCGATAAGAATGAGTTTGGGGTGACGGGGGGTGACGTTTCGACAGGGGGCATGACGAATAAAAAACCTCGCGAAGCGAGTATCGAGCAAACGCATAACGTTTGCGAGAAAGAGGAATAGGCAAGCAACAACGAAACCATCGTTAGATGGTGAGTAAAAGCGCAGCCTATGACGAGTCGAGGGATCCCCTAAGCAAGTGTAATCACTTATATTTGATTGCTATTTGGAAGAGATGTTTCGACTTCGCTCAACATGACGAATAAAATCATTTACGCTCAACATGACGAGTAAATTGTATTAACGCATTAAAAGTAAGAGCATAATTAAAGGGTGTTACGCGAATAACACCCTTAAACCTTCTTTTATATTGTAGATAGATTGAAAATATTTTTTATCTTTATCTATTATTCTCTATGCGGATAGGAAGAGCAACTTATTACTTCTTCTTGTCCGCTAATTACTTCTTTTTGTACGCTAATTACTTCTTCTTGTACACTATGCGGGAACATTCTTGGCAGAAGATGTAACCTTCGTCGTTGAGTTTTTGTAGTTGCGCGCCGGGGATCTCTCTTCGGCAACCGCCGCAGAAACTGTCCTCAAAAAGCGGTACGAGTACCGCCGGCAAGCCGCCTTTCTTAGCTTGTTTGACCTTTTCGTAGGTTTCTTGCTCTTCGCGCGTTAGCCCCGCTTTTATCGCGTTTTTCTTTTCGGTCAATTCATCCTCTTTGGGTTTGTACTCGTCCAAAATCTTCTTAACGGCTTCGTTAAGCGTCTTCAATACCAATACGCTCTTTTCGCCGTTACTGGTGTTTTTGTCGCATTCCTTTTTAAGAGCGGAAACCCTTTCGGATATAACCGCGACGTCCTTCGCGATCTTGTCGATCTCGGAAGAAAGGTCGTCGAGTCGCTGCGCCAAATAGTTTATTTCGTCCTCGTCTATCTCGCCCTCGTTGTTGAGATTGTTGATGCTCTCTAAAATCGCCTCGACCTCTTCGCTGATCTCGTCTTGAGCGGCGGTAAGCCTTTCAAGTTGCGCGTGGGTTTGTTGATTGTCCGCGCTCAATTTGACAAGACTTTGTCTTGCGAAATCTCTAACTCTCTTCGCTTTGAGATAGTTGTCGACGTCCGGGGTGGCGTTGCGCTCTTTGATAAGCTCGTCGTATTCGCGGTCGGCTTTTTGATAATCGAGAAGTTTTTCTATATTCATAATTGCTCCTTTCCGTAAATGGAATTGAAGGGCGTGCCTTGCGAGGATTCCTTTACGGTGACCTTATCGGCCAATAAATCTTGTATTATTTTTACGAAAATCCGTTCGCTCGTGAAGTGACCGACGGTGATCATTTTGCCCTGTCGGTCGTCTATCATTCGCGCTAAATGGTGCTTTAATTCGGAAGTAACGAGGACGATATCCTCTTTGATGCAGTAGTCGATGAGCGAATAATCGCCGCCTGCGCCGCCCACTACCGCCGCAGTGGTGACCACCCCGCAACCTATCGAGGAAACGCGGTCGTCTTTAAGAGTGCTTTCCACTCTATCTTTCAATTCGTCCATCGTGAGAGGGTCGAAATCGAAGAAGGTGGCGTACTCGTCGACCTCGGGTATTTTGCGTAGGTTTCTGCCGCCCAAGAACTCGGCGAGCCTGTCGTTTATGCCGCCGTCCGCCTTGTCCATATTGGTATGCGCGCTAATGAGGCTTACGCCGTTTTGAATGGCGTATATCACCAAAGAACCGACGTAATCGTCCTTTACGACGTTCGCAAGAGGGCGGAAAATGATGGGGTGATGGGAAACTATCACGTTGCAACCCTCGTTCACCGCCTCGTTTATCACGTCTTTCGACACGTCGACTGCGGTCATAATCGCGGTGACCTCGTCGTCGAGACCTACGTTTATGCCGCTGTTGTCGAATTTCTCTTGGGTGTCGTAAGGCGCAAATTCGTTTATCAACTCGTAAACTTCGCTGACTTTCATCTTATTTTGATAATTAATCTTAATATTTATCTACGAAACCTTTGAGTTTCTCTTTGCGTTTGGGATGTCTTAATTTCCTCAACGCTTTTGCTTCGATTTGTCTTATACGCTCTCTCGTAACGCCGAATTCCTGACCGACCTCTTCGAGAGTTCTCGCGCGGTTGTCGTCGAGACCGTATCTCATACGGATAACCTTTTCTTCGCGAGGGGTGAGCGTGGAAAGCACTTGAAGAAGTTGCTCTCTTATCATGGATTGTTCGGCTTTTTCGGAAGGTTGAGGCGCTTGGGTGTCTTCGATGAAGTCGCCGAGCCTGCTGTCTTCTTCTTCGCCGATAGGCGTATCCAAAGAAACGGGATCTTGCGCGGTGCGTTGGATCTCAAGCACCTTTTCTTCGGTGTAACCCATTTCAGCCGCTATCTCGGCGACCGTCGGATCCCTGCCGTATTGTTGGGTGAGCATTCTCGTCACCCTCGACGTCTTGTTGATGGTTTCGACCATATGCACGGGCAAACGAATGGTTCTCGCTTGGTCGGCGATGGCTCTCGTTATCGCTTGACGGATCCACCAAGTCGCGTAAGTTGAAAACTTGAATCCTTTGGTATAATCGAATTTTTCCACCGCTTTCATCAAACCGAGATTACCCTCTTGAATGAGATCCAAGAAAGTCATACCTCTGCCCGAATACTTCTTGGCAATGGATACCACCAAACGCAAATTGGCTTCGGTCAATCTCTTTTTGGCTTCCTCGTCGCCCTCGCTCATACGCTTGGCAAGCTCGACTTCCTCTTCGCCCGAGGTGAGAAGGGCGTAGCTGCCGATATCGCGCAAATAGAGTTTTACCGCGTCTTCCACGTTGACGTCGGTCATCAATTTGTCTACGCTGTCCTTCTTTTCGATGACGCTGTCGATCGTTTCGATACCCGCTTCGTGAAGCTTGTCGTAGACGTATTCCACGTCTTCGGCGGAATATTCGAGGTGCATAAGTCTCGCCATTATGTCTTCTTCGGTGATAATGCCTTTGACTTTGCTCGATTCGATCATTTTTTCAAGTAATTCGTCAAGTTTTTGTTTTCTTTCCAATTCCATTTTTTCAGTTTTTCCTCACTTGAGTATTTTCTTTTGTCCGACCGCTCGAATAAGTTTGCCGTTTGGGGTTGCGCCGTTTGGTTGCCTTTGGGTTATGCCTTCGGGGTTTGCCTTTGGGGTTTACTTATTTCTCGCGATCAATTCGGCTAATTGCCGTCATTGTTTATCCGCTTGCGCGGCGTTTGCTATTCGCTTACGCGAAAGTAATAATAGGTTAAATTATCAAGTTTTGTTTTTATTTTTTAATAAAATTATTTCAGCCTGTATTTCCTTTATTTTGTCGGATATGGCTGATGCTTTGTCTGCGTCAAGTTCTGCCTTGTGTAAAGCGAGTAACTCGTTACGGCGTTCTTCGAGGAACTTCTTTTTTAATCTGTTACAACAGTCTTCGAAGTATGCCTTAGGCGATTCGAGTTCTTGGTTGAAACCGAACACGCGGTCGATCTCTTCTTTCTCGCAATTATCGAGAAGGTAGGCGTTTGCGACCGTGGGATTTCTGCCTTCCGAAACGCAATTAAGCACGTATTTATATACGTTTTTGTGCGTTTCGTCCACGAACCAATCGACGTCGTCAACCCAGCGGCTCGAATCCGAAGGCGCTTGCAAAATGTAGTACAATACGTAGCGGCTCGCCTGAATTTCGGCGTTGTTGTCCGAGGTGAGTTTCGCCGCTTTTCTGTTCGAAACGCTCTCGTCGTCCGGTGAGTTTTTCAAGGTGGAAATATAACTGTTTATACGCCCTTCCTTTACGCCCGACCTTTTAGAAATGGTTTGAACGTAGACGGTTCTCTCCATATCTTCCATATCGGCGATGATCGCAACCGCGCGCTTAACGTAGTCGGTTTTGCCCGAAGGCGAGTCGAGATCGAGACCTTCTTCCGCCTTTTTCAAAAGGAATTCGTATAAGGGAAGGGCTTCTTTTTTGCATTTGAGGAAGGGTTCGACGCCGTCCCGTACCATTTCGTCGGGATCCTTGCCGTCGGGTAGGCTCATGACCCTCACTTCGAGGTCGTGCCGCTTCAATATATCCAATCCGCGCAAGGTACTTTTTTGCCCGGCGAAGTCGCCGTCGTAGCAAATAATTACCTTGTCGACCATGCTTTTCAAGGTCTTGGCTTGGATCTCGGTGAGCGAAGTGCCCATACTCGCGACCGCGTTCTTGACGCCCGCCTGATATAGACCTATTACGTCCATATAGCCCTCGACCAATATTATATCCTCGATGGGATTGCCGATTTTCGCCTTTTTGACGTAGTTAAGCCCGTAAAGTACGCGTTTCTTGTCGAACAAAATGTTTTCACGCGAGTTTTTGTACTTCGCCACGCCCTCTTTTTTCTCTAAAACTCTACCGCCGAACCCGATGACTTTGCCGAATGCGTCGAAGATGGGGACTATCAAACGCCCCGCTTGGAAGTCGTAGTATTGCCCGTCGCGTTCGCCTAAAAGCGAGCAGTCGTACATATCTTTACGCGAAAAGCCTTTTTCGGTCAAAGCGGTTATTAAACCGTTGTAGTCGGGGGAATACCCCAAACCGAATATGGCGGTGGTCTTTTCGCTTATTCCGCGAGAGGCGAGATATTTTTTGGCGACGTCGCTATTTTGCAAGCAAGAGCGATAATACCTCGCGGCTTCTATCATCATATCGTAAAGCTTGTCCTTTTTGCCGGCGTTGACGTCCGAGCCGAACTTCTCGGGCAGCTTCATTCCCACCCGCGCGGCGAGCCGCTTTACCGCGTCGTGAAAGCTTATGTTGTTTATCTTCATCTCGAAGTTTATGACGTTGCCGCCCTCGTGACACGCGCCGAAGCAGTACCACAATCCCGTGGTTTCGTCGACGGTAAAGGAAGGGGTTCTTTCGGCGTGGAAAGGACAGCACGCCCAATATCTGCCGCCACGGCGTGAAAGAGGTACGTAAGAGCCGACCACGCTTACGATATCCGCCCTCGAAGTGAGGTCGTCCAGCCAATTTAAGTTTATGGTTTTATCGTCCATTCCGCTTCCTTTGAAGAAATGTAGGCAATCCAAAATCGAATTTTTGTTCGTTCGACAGGTTCAAAGCGAGTATCTTCGCCGAGATCTTCTACGATCGTCACGTTTTGGAAGTAATCTTCGAGTTAAATCGCCGAAAATTGACCTTACGATCGCTTGTTTACCCAAGTTTTTCTTCGTCGTTTTAGGTGAAAATTTGATAAGAGATCCCCGCGTTTTTACTTCTTTATAAATCGAAAGAATTATTTGCGAAAAATCCTTACCTATTATTATAAGACAAAAAATGAAAAATTCCTTGTATTATAATAAAATTTTTTTATAAATATATTAAATAATAGAATATGAATTGCGATTTTATCGCATGAATTGGCTACGCCACGAATTGACTTTTCGGTCATGAATTGCAATTCTATGAATTGCATTATGGATAAGCCTACGGCAAAAAGATAATAGTACGTCATCCTGAGCCTGTCGAAGGATCCCCTAACAAGGGGTCATAAACTAATAACAGTACCGCTTTCTCGCCAAAGGCGAAAATGAGCGTAGCGAATTCATTACGAGCGTAAGCGGGGTTGCACCCTTGTCGAAAGATTCGATTTATTAATAATGCTTAATTTACGCTTGAATTTGTCGTAGGTGTGGTATATTATAAGTGTCTGCGGTGCGCGAAATGCGGTTTTGTCACAATCCCACTGTTAATTTAGGGAGGGCGACACGCTACGAACAATGTCAGGCCACATCGTCGTTGACAATCGGTGGAAGGCAGCGGTCGAGGATAGCCCACCCACCTGCTTTTGCGGGTTTTGTCGATCGCCTCTGACGGCATTGCGGATAAAAAACGACGTTAGGTTTACGCTTAACGCCGTTTTTATGTGTAGACGGTTATACGATTAGGATATAGTATTACCGATAAAATATTACGTTAAAATATTGCATAGTAATTTATTTCTCTTAATATCATAAGGAGACGGTTATACCGTCCTACGAATAGTAGTATCGCAAGCGACCGTCTCATTGCGCCCTTCCCCTTTGCGCGTCTTAGTCTGCGCTTTTACTTGTTCTTCTTTAAGAACTTCGTTTTTGCTTGACTATTCCTTTTTCTCGCAAACGTTATGCGTTTGCTCGATATTCGCTACGCTCGTTTTTCGCTAAAGGGTGCAAAATTTCGGACTCTCTGAAGTTCGTATTATTAAATGGCTAACATATGAACTCACCTTAAACTAAATCCTATCGCGCAGCGATTTATTCTTCTTATTATCCAATAGAGACGGTTATACCGTCCTACGAACAGTAGTATCGCAAGCGACCGTCTTATTGCGCCCTTCCGCCTTCGGCGGGAGCAAAGGGAGAGAGGACGCGCCCAAAGGGCGACCGTAGGGAGAACGACGGCGGGGAGAGGGTTTTAAGATAATGAGTAAAAATAGGATAATTGGTTAATTAGCCAATATTATGTCAAGGATTCTTCGATTTGATATCTCGAAATTAACGTTTTATTTTAAATTCGGTTAGATCGAGTGCTATTGTAAAACCCCCGACCTTCCGTCGAGCCAAGGCTCTTTGGGAACGTCCCCTCCCCCTTTGCCCGCTCGAATCTCAGATTCTTCGCTAAAGGGTGCAAAATTGCGGACTTTGCTACGCTTGTAGAGAAAAAATATTGCAAAGATTGAGAAAGAAGTACATAAAATGAATCTTTTTTATCAAGGGTGCAAAATTGTGGAAATCGCTTTCGCTCATTTTCGCCAAGGGCGAATAAAAACCGACGAAAGGCGTTTATCCGTTAATAGTGCTTTTAAAGGTTTTAATGAGAATAAGTAAGTGCTTTGAAGAGTTTCAATGCAAGTCAGTTATTGCTTCGCGTTAGGGGATGTTTCGACTTCGCTCAACATGACGAAAAAATTTAGAGTACGTCATTCTTTAACGTTCGAAGGATGACGGGCGTTTACTTCGCTATAATCTTGCCTCGTCTATCATATCGACTATCGCTTTGTCGGTAAAGAAACTCGAAGCCGATAATCCCAAATAGTTTATTATCATAAGTACGCAAAAAACTACGAAAACGGCAACCGCGAGGACGATGATTATCCAATATTCCGCAACCCATTGGGCGCGGCGCAAAGCCTTCTTTCGCTTATTGTATTCCTTGCGCTCTTCTTTGGACAAAGTTTCTACGTAAAGTTCTTCTTCGGACTTTTGGTATTCCTTTTTCTTGCCCTTCTTCTTTTTGCCGTCGGTTTCTTCGGCGGCTTCGGGCGCTTCGATCGTATTCAATTTTTCATCTTGTACTTCGTTTTTAGCCATACTTTAACTATTATATACCATTATCGGACTTTTGTCAATATTTAATTGAAAATTAATATTTGTCATATATTGACTACATTCCTACCCTCTATTATACGATACTTTTGTGAAAATAGTCGAAAATCCGCGTGAAAAATTAAGGTTATTTAAGGTTCAATGGAATATACATAATATTATGAAATCAAAAATACTTAATCCTCGCGGTCGCGTAGGGGAAGGCTCGCAAAACCTTTCTTTTACGGTCGATTTAAGCGTCGAGAGAGACTCTCGCCTAATTGGACCCCTTAAAAATAAACGAAATAATAAATACGCGGTAGGCGGTTTTAGCGGAACGAGAGAAAAAATTCGCATTGACGACGCTATCCCCTCGCTCGACAAGGTAAAGCGTAAAAATAAAATCCGTTCTGCAAAGAGTAGGCTCACCTCAAAAGAGATACTCTATTTTACGCTTTCAGCGGCGATAATTATTTGTATGTCGGCTATAATGATAAGACCGGATCGGTACTCGAAGGCGTTTGAAAACGGCTTGTCCCTTTTCGTCTTAAACGTACTGCCGGCGATTTTCCCTTACCTCTTTTTTACGAAAATTTTATCCTCGTTAGGCGTACCCGAGAAAATGGCGAAACTATTGAGAAAGCCGCTTAAAATATTCGGATTGCCTTCTTCGTGCGCCTTCCTCGTCGTGATGAGCTTTATTTCAGGTTACCCTATGGGCGCGAAGTTGACGAAAGAGCTTTACGACGACGGCGGTTTAAGTAGTTCGGGGGCGAGAGCCGCGACCGCGCTAACCTCGATAAGCGGACCTATTTTTATCATCGGAACCGTTGGCGCGGCGATATTCAAAAGCGTAAAAGCGGGGTTTATTCTCTACGCGGCAAACTTTGCCGCCTCCATTTTGAACGGGCTTGTTTGGCGGAATAAAAACTACGTCGATACGCCGATGACGGCGAATATAAACAAGGCGAAACTCTCGGACGCGGTCTACGATACGGTGATGACCGTACTTGTCGTGGGCGGATATATCGCGATATTTAATATGGTTGCGGATATGCTAAAAGACTTCGGCGTGATAGAGGGGCTATCGAACGCCATCGACCTCGTCCCTATTATACGCGATAGCGGGGCGAGCGAAGGTTTGGTTTACGGTTTATTGGAAATGACGAAGGGTTGTATGACCTTGTCAAAGGCGGGTACTAACGCGCTCATACTCGCCTTTTCGGCGGGGGTGACGGCTTTCGGCGGGTTGAGCGTGATAATACAGTCGGTGACGTTTCTTTCCGCGTGCAAGGTGTCCTTCGGTAGTTTTTTAATAAGAAAAATCACTCAATCCCTCTTCGCCTTTTTGATATGTTTAGCAATTTCGCTTTTAATTGGCGTTTAATATGAAAACTTTAATATCTTCGCGGTAGAACGGGGTTGTACTGCTTCGAGTTATGAGATCCCTCGACTCGTCATAGGCTGCGCTTTTACTCGCCATCAAGGATGGTTTCGTTGTTGCTTGCCTATTCCTCTTTCTCGCAAACGTTTAGCGTTTGCTCGAGCCTCGCTTCGCGAGGTTTTTTAATCGTCATGTTGAGCGTAGTCGAAACATCTCTTCCTTGTTGCTTCTGCTTCGCGTTAGGGGATCCCTCGACGATGCTCGGGATGACGTACTTTTATTCTTTCGTCATGTTGAGCAGGCAATTTATTGCCGTCGTCGAAACATCTCTTCCTTATTAAAGGAAGGGCGGGTTTTTACTGCTTCGCGTTAGGGGATCCCTCGACGATGCTCGGGATGACGTACTAACTCGTTGCTTCGCGGTAGGGGATCTCTCGACAGGCTCGGGGTGACAAGGGCGTATTGCTTCGCTTATCTTACGCCTTCTTCGTAAAGGCGTTTGATGAGGTCGACGGTGTTGTCGGGGACGAGCCCCGAGATGTCCTCGTTTTCTCTTATTCTACGCCTTACTTCGGTGCTGGATATGAAAGAAAGGTTGTTGGAAAGGAAGCATACCGTGTCTACGCCGCCCTCGTTGAGATTGTAGTCGGACATATCGATTTCGTAATCGAGGTCGCTTTCCGAGCGGATCCCTCTTATAAGACAGTCCACTTGCAATTCTCTCGCCAAGTCAATGGTCATTCCGGCGTAGCTTATTACGAAAATGCTGCCTTCCATTCCCTCTATCGCGCGACGGATTATTTTTATTCTATCGTCCACGCAAAACATTTGCTTCTTTTCGGGGTTTACGAGTATCGCGACGTAAACTTTATCAAATATTTTCGTCGCTCTTTTCAGCATATCGAGATGACCTTTGGTAAAGGGATCGAAACTTCCCGTCAACATACATTTTTTCATATTGAATTCTCCTTTTGTGAAGTAGTGTTTATCTCTTGCCGAATATGGAATTCGGGGTTTGATCGTGTGGTTTCGTCGTTTACTATGAACGCTCTTTATTTATCTTATCGTAAGGTTTTTTCGGTTGCCGTCCGCTATTTAGTATTTAGCGAATCGTTCGAGTGTGTTCGTCGCGTAATCGTCTACGCTTGTTCGTCGCTTTTTTGATTAGCCTTGTTCGTCGGTCGGCGTTTCGACAGGCGGTTCGATTTCTTGTTTGGTTTTTCGGTAGAAGACAAGCCCCACTATGCCGTATTTTCTTTGGTCGACTACGTCGTATCCGGGGAAAGAGGGGACGGGGTCTTTATAGGCTTTTTCGTAGATTATGAGCGTATCGTCGTTAACTATAGAACTCGTCGCGAGGGCTTCCAAAACCGACGTTACGTCCATCGCATAGGGCGGATCGAGGAAGATTATATCGAATGGATTTGTCTTTGATTTTATCGCTCTTACCGCGTCAAGACGGGTTATCGTCGCGGCTTCACGGCATAAGTCGAAGTTCTTTTTGATGAGTGCGACGCTCTTTTCGTTGCGGTCGTTTACGTCGACTATCGCGCCTCGGCTCACCGCCTCAAGCGCGACCGCGCCGCTTCCGCCGAATACGTCGAAAAACCTCTTTTTAGAGATATTGCCCAAAATGTTGAACAACGCCTCGCGAACGTTGTCCGCAGTGGGACGCACGTCGTAATTATCGGGGGTGAAGAGTTTTCGCCCTTTGTGTTTTCCGCCTACAATTCTCATTTTAATATTTCCTTTTCGGTGATTATTACGTCGGGGGTGAAGTCCCATTCGTCCGCGGGTATCGACTCTTCTTTTTGTACGGAAAGCGCGATGGCGACGGTGGTACAAGGGTTACTATTGCAATACCTATCGTAATAACCCTTTCCTCGCCCCAAGCGGTTTTTAGCGTTGTCGAACGCAATTAACGGCATTACGATAAGGTCGGGGGCGACTTCCTCGCCGCCAACGGGTTCGAGGATCCCGTAACTGTCAACGTAGTATTCGGTTATGCTTTCTAAGGCGAGCGAATACATATTTTCGCCGTCTATTTTTGGGATACAAACCGCTTTGCCGAGTTGAATGGCGCGCTCGATTATGCGTTCGGTTTTGACTTCCTTGCCGAAGGATTTGTATATGAAAATGCGACTTGCGGATTTGAATTCCTCGCTTTCAAAGAGCCTTTCGGCGATCATATTCGACGCTATACCGAGTTCGTCCTCGGTGACGGTATTCAGTTTTTGTTTTACTCTTTTTCTAATTTCGTTTTTCATTGTTACCGCTTCGCTCGGGTTTTATTCGTCATGTTGAGCCTGTCGAAACATCTCTTCCTTGTTGCTTCTGCTTCGCGTTAGGGGATCCCTCGACTCGTCATAGGCTGCGCTTTTACTCGCCATCAAGGATGGTTTCGTTTTTGCTTGCCTATTCCTCTTTCTCGCAAACGTTTTGCGTTTGCTCGAGCCTCGCTTCGCGAGGTTTTTTATTCGTCATGTTGAGCCTGTCGAAACATCTCTTCCGCTTTGGATTTAATAACTCGCCACTTACCGTGTAACGCGTATAAGTGTAGTGGCACTAAAACCCCCATTCCACCGTCGCCCGCTATGCTACGTTACGGTTTTTTTAAATCATATACACTATATTGCTACGCAATATTTCATTTCTTGCGAAATGTGTATTCTTCGAATACGGTGTATATCATTTGCGTTCTCACTCGAAGACAATAAGCAAGCTTGCTCTCTTCTTCGTTCGACGCTCTTTTAAAAGGGTGCAATGAGACGGTTGCCATCAACTCTACTATTCGTAGGACGGTTTACCCGTCTCCATAGGATAATAAGATGATTAAATCGCTACGCGATGTAATAATATTTCAGTATTATCCAAGAATGATAACTTAACTACCGCATATCGTTTTGACGGTCAAGGTTTTTGCTTACGAGCGTTTGTCGTACGTTATCTTCGTTCTGCCGACGAAGCCGACGTACACTTCGTAGGGGATAACCCCCGCCGTTTTCGCCATTTCGAGGACGTCTTTCTCGCCGTTTATCACGGTTACTTCGTCGCCGATCTTTGCCTTCGTCGAGAGTTCGACCATAAACACGTCCATACATACCGCGATTATCGGTTGGCGTTTGCCGTTTATAAGCACTTTGTAGCCGATTGATCTCGTTCGTATGCCGTCCGCGTAACCGCCGTACACTACCGCGACGGATACGGGTTTTTCCGCGACGTACCTCTCGCCGTAACCCACGCTTTCGCCTTTTTTGAGTTTCTTGACGTAGGCGATAGTGGACGTGACTTTCATCGCGTTCGAGTAGGCGGCGTAGCCTATCCGTATCAAATCGTAGTCGGTCGCTATCGCGGTGGACGACGAGCCGGCGTGGGTGAGTAGCTTGCCCGTTACGCTCTCCGCCGCGGCGATATGACGGGAAAAGCGTTCCACTTGCTTAAAAAGCGCGTCGTATGAACTGAAATGAGTCGCTATTCCTTTAACGCGGACGTTTTTTAAGCTTTTCGCAAATATAGCGTTATCCACCGTTTCGGATATTCGCTTCGCGCCGAATCGCCCCATTCCGCTGTCCACTTTGAGATGCACGACGGTGGGTTTATTTGCGAGGTCGTTTACTCTCGCCATTTCCTCTTTGTCGGATACCATCGGGGTTAGCGCGGCGTCCAAAATGAGGCGGGCGTTCTTGACGTTTGGCGCGGTGACGAGTATGGGTTTCGAGGTCGATCGCCTTAATAGTACGCCTTCTTCCTCGGTCGCCACGCCGTACGCCGCTACCACGTCGTCAACGTAGTCTACTATTTTTAACCCGTGCCCGTAGGCGTTGGCTTTTACCATAAATGCCACGGGGCGCGAGTACGCATTTAGGTTGTTTCTTATTATCTTGCCGTTTACGATACATTCCATATTAAAATTTATATGCGGCGAGAGGAATTCAAGCTCACGCTTTTACGGGTTTTGCCGCAAAAACTCTTTCGACGTCCTCTTTCGTATATAAATTTGTTTTTTCGCCGTAGGCGATGAGATCATCCTTTTCAATGCCCAACACTTTCAACGCTAATAAACACGCGAAAATATGGTCGCTTTCATCGAATTTGTACACGCGGAAACAGTCGTTAACGCACTTTTGGAATGCGTTTTCGGGGTATGCCGCAACCCGCGATAACACCGAAATAGGTATTATCCGCTTTTCGCTGACGAGAGTCGCGCCCTCTTCGCGAGAGTAGTTGCGATGCCTTACGCCCTCGAGTTGTTCAAGGGCGATGGTAACGTCCGCGTTACCCTCGGTTATATCGCCCGCGCCACCGCCTATGTGAATGGAATACCTTTCCACGCATTTCTCTTTCGACCGACCTTTTTCGACGGTGACCTTGTAATAGTCCCCCTTCGATTTTGCGTAGCCGAAGAAAAAATCCAGGTAGGGTTTTACGTTTTGCCCGCCTACCGCGACGAGTAAAATATCACTTCTCATATTTGCATCCGTCGGCTTTTAGAATGCTCGCGCCGCCGTAGTTTCTTTTTTCGAGTTCCGCGAGCGTTTTTTCGGTCGCCGATATCCCGAACGCCGAGAGAAGGGACGAAATATTCGTCGAGAAGTTGGTTTTGATTATTATCAATTCGACTTGGCTTGAAGGTATCTTTTGAAGCCCTTCCGCGTGTTTTAGAAGTTCGTAGTCGAATAGTACCGCGACCGAAGGTGCGGAAAAATAGACGGCGGTGAGTAACGGGTTATCGACCGCCACTTCGCCGACCGAGAGGAATCCCGCCGAAAGAGAGGGGCAGGATAGATCGGTGAATACGGGTATCTTGGCGGCTTTCAGCGCGATGAAAAGGGGAACGAGCGAACAATCGTTGCAGAAATCGGGGGAACGCACCGCAAGACCTTTGTCTGTGGTGAAGTCCTTTTTGCCTATCCAGCCTTCCACGTCGGCAGCCGATTTTCTACCCTCGCGCGGGAAGAGCGAAGCACCGAAACACTTAATATCCATTTTGATAAGCGCGAGTTCGATAAACGGGCGCTCTTCCAAAACGTATAACTTCTTGACGGTTTTAGAAAATTCTTCGATTTTAAGAAGGGGCAAAGGATTGGACGAGCCGAGTTTGAGGACGGAAGCCTCGGGCAGCGAGTTTATCGCGATATCCGCCTCTTCGCCCGCCGCAATAACGCCTATATTCGAGCCTCTCTCGATAAGTTGATGGATGGGGAAGGTCTCGGCGTCTTTGGAGAGCCTGCGGTCGCGTTCAACCACGTCGTCCTCGCATAGAGCGACGGTGGAAGGAAGTAAAGAATATTTGCTCGCGTCCTTTTTGTAAGCGCGATCTTTGATGATTTTTTGGGGGTAAACGTCCACCGAAGAGAGCGAATCCATTAAGATTTTGCTTGCTCTCACAACCACGGGAACGTCGTATTTTTCGCTCATATTGAACGCGATCTTTACGAATCGCTTGATTTCCAAAGAGTCGGAAGGCTCTAAAACGGGGAAGTGCGCGCTCTTGAAAATGGCTCTTGAATCCCATCTTATGAAGGCGTCCTCAACGAAAAGTATCACCAACGCGCCGTTTACGCCCGTCAACGAGTAACACGCGAGTTGCGAGGTGGGTAACGAGTCGATGAGGGCGAACGCCCTTTTGCCGCCGACTGCCGCGCCGAACGCCGCGGAAAGAACGCTATCCGAGGACGAAAAGACGTCGGTTAGGGATAGTCCTTCTTTAGCGGTTGCGCTTTCGTCGTTCGCTTGACAAGTTGAAACGTCCACGTCTACGTCTTCGCCCGTTGCTTGAACGCCGCCGCCATCTTCGCCGTTAGACTCTTGATAAGAGGCTTTTTCGCAGTGGTTTTCGGTTACGCCGGTGCTTTTAACGCCGCCGCTACTTTCACGTTCGGCTTCTTGAGAAGCGGCTTTTCCCGCGTTTAAGTCGGTTACGCAGCTTACTTCTACGCCGTAAACGGGGGGTAGGGTTTTTACCGCGCCGATAAACTTTGCGCCCGCTTCATACGCGCCTCTTATCGCGCCTTGATATCCGTTAAGTAATAACGTATCTATTTTTTCTTCCATAAAACGATGATTATTTCTCTTTCTTCGTAAGCGTATCTATCGAAACGTGAGGGTTTAAGGCTCTTATGTCCTCGATAAGATCGTCTAATCTTTTGGTGGAGAGTATCACGAAGGATATACCGTCGTTGGGGCTTTTCTCGTCCGCGTAATAGAGTACGGTCATTTTGATTTCCTCGTCGCGCGTGATGGTGAGCATCTTTTCAACGGGTATGGACTTGGAAAGGAACTTTTGGCGAATGAACGCGCCCTCGCTTACGACGTACTTGTTGAAGACGAAGCAGGAAATTATCCCGATAGCCACCGCCACCGAGACGATCAAAGAGAAAATATCCAAGCCGACGTAATAGGAAACGAGACCGAACGCCCCCGCGAGTTTAAGCGCGTCGAAAACCACGAACGCCGAAACGATGACGAGGATAGCGATGGCGAAAACGTATATCCAAGCGTTGTATTTGAAGTAATACACTTTTGTTTTTATAGTTTCCATAATTATATATTATAATGTACTTCGCCGCTTTTTTCAAGTGCGAAACGAAGAATTCTTCGCGATTATTGTAAATAAAAGGAATTTGGTAGAGGGGCGGGAAAAATATTATAAATCGGAAGAGATGTTTCGACAGGCTCAACTCGTCACGACTTTCGCTTTTATTCGTTGACAAAGCGTTGTCAACTTCACTTATGCTCGGTCGTTCCTCTTTCTCGAAAACCTTTGGGTTTTCTCGATTGCTCACTGCGTTCGCAACTAATTATAAGCACGTCATCCCGAGCAACGTCGAGGGATCCCCTAACCAAACGTAATTACTTATATATTGTTTTTCAATCGGAAGAGATGTTTCGACAGGCTCAACTCGTCACGACTTTCGCTTTTATTCGTTGACAAAGCGTTGTCAACTTCACTTATGCTCGGTCGTTCCT
>JAFSWQ010000001.1 GCA_017444385.1 Clostridia bacterium
AAGATAATTCGCTACGCAAGTGCTATTATAAAACCCCCAACATTCCGTCGAGCCTTTGGCTCTTTGGGAACGTTCCGTCCCCCTTTGCCCGCTCGAATCGCAGATTCTTCACTAAAGGGTGCAAAATTACGGACTCGCCGACGCTCGAATAGAAAAAATATATACGTGATTAATTGACTAATAGACAAGAGCATCGTTTGACTGTGCATGCTTTAGACTCGCCGAGGCTCGAATAATTATTTACTTCTCAAAATAATAATCGCCTTGCCCACGTAGTCGAAACATCTCTTCCGAATGAAAATAGTAAAAGTGGTTACTGCTTCGCGTTAGGGGATTCCTCGACGATGCTCGGAATGACTTACTGATATTTTTACGCGAACGAAGCGAATAATCATTCTCGCGTTACGAGTTTCCTTACGACTTCCTTTATGTCCTCGGGGTCGACGGACGCGCCGCCGGTGACGAATACGCTTTCGGCGGTGAACCCTTCGGAGATAAAATCGGCGGACTCGATGAAGTAGGTTTGAGGGTTAACTTCTAACGCGGCGTTATATAAAAATCTGCAATTCGCGCTTTTTGAGTCCCCCACGACCAAAACTTTTTCGTGCGTTTTAGCGTTTTCGACGGCTTCTTCCACCCTTTTTCTAACCGAATCGCATAACGTAAAAACGAATTCAACGTTCTCGTTCGCCTTGGTTTTCAATAACGAATATATATATTCCGCTCTCGCTTTCGGGAAGGTGGTTTGCGTTATCACAATATATCCTTTCGACTTGGAAAACGTAAATTCTTCCGCCTCTTTTTCGGTCAAAATATACTCGACTTTATCGGCAAAAGAGGCGACGTTTTTCACTTCGAGATGGTCTTTTTCGCCTATAATTACGAGGGTTTTACCTTCTATTTGAGAGCGTTTCGCTATTTCTACGCACCTAAAAACGACGCGGCAAGTGGCGTCGTAATACGGCTTTGAAGCCAACGCTTCGTAGTTGGATTTTAATGTGGACGAGGCGCTTATAACGATGGGTTTTTCGCCCGCTTCGCCAACCGACGAAACTATATTAACGCCCTTACTTTTAAGGCGTTCCATCACCCTGTCGTTATTGACGAGATAGCCGAGGATACAAGGATTTGGGGCGCTTTCGACGATATTCAAAGCCCTCTTTACCCCAATGCAAAACCCGCCGTACTTCGCGAGAGTTACCTTCATTTTTTCTGCTTTTTAGCGTATTTTTTATCGAGTTCCGCCTTCATTTCGGACATTTTTTCGTACAAAAACGCCGTCCCCTGCTCTCTCGCGTCTTTACTCGGAAGGTCTTTGAACCGACTCAAATCGAGCTTCTCGCCGACGAGCAAATAGTTGCGACGGAAGGGTCTCAACTTTCTTTGATAAACGAGCGGAATTACGGGGCTATCCGTCTTTACGGCGAACATTGCCGCGCCGTCCTGGAAAGGCAACATATTGGGGGTTTCGGCTTTGTTTCTCGTCCCCTCGGGGAATATGAGAAGCTGCTTGCCGTCGCGAAGAACTTTGAGTATCTTCTTGAACGCCGCAAGGTCGCTTTCCCCTCTTTTTATGGCTATCGCGCCGCATTTGGTGAAGAGTTTGCCCACGAATTTATTACGGAAGGTTTCCTCTTTACCCACGCAACAGCACTCGCCCCACATAAGCCGAGAGGCGATCACGACCACGTCGGCAGCCGAATAATGGTTGCAGCAAATCACCGCTTTTTCCCTGGAAAAATTCTCTTTACCTATCACCTTAACGGGAAAAACCAACCGCAGGGGTAAATAGGATATGATTTTAATGAAATTGAAAAAACTCATATTATTTCAAATTGGATATTATAGTTTGCACGACTTCTTCGATAGTCATATCCGAACTGTCGATATAAACGCTGTCTTCCGTCCTCGTCAAAGGGGATTCCGCGCGGTGCGAATCGTTATAATCGCGGTCTATTACGTCCTTCAATACGGTTTCGTAGTCCACGGTCTGCCCTTTCGAAATAAGCTCGTCGTAGCGTCTTTTCGCCCTCACGTCGCTCGACGCGGTAAGGAAGAATTTATTTTTAGAATTCGGTAAAACCTTGGTGGTTATATCTCTGCCGTCTAAAACGACGTCGTTAGAACCTGCGATTCTTTGCTGCTCTTTAACCAAAGTTTCCCTGACTTGTTTGATTTTCGAGATATCGCTCGCCGCCTTGCTGACCTTGTGTTCTCTAATAGCGGTCGAAACGTCCTCGCCGTCGAGATAGACGTGCTGCACGCCGCCCTCGTATTTGATTTCCAACACGGTTTTATAGAGGAAGGAAAGTACGCCGTCCACGTCGTTGGGATCGATACCCATATTCAAGGCTTTCAAGCCGAAAGCTCTATACATTGCGCCGGTATCGAGATAGGTTATATTTAATCTTTTAGCGATTTCCTTGGCGACGGTACTTTTACCCGCCCCCGAAGGTCCGTCAATAGCAATATTTATCATAAGTTATCTCCTTATATGTATATTATATCTTAATTATAATTAAAAATCAATATAATTCAACGACATTACGATAAGAGGGGTGGGAAATATAAATCGTTGAGACGTTTAGACTTCGGGGGCATGACGAGTAAATATAAGTACGTCATTCCGAGCATCGTCGAGGAATCCCCTAGCGTGAAGCAGCAACCAATTATTATTTCATTCGGAAGAGATGTTTCGACAAGCTCAACATGACGAGTAAAATCTTATCAGTACGTCATTCCGAGCATCGTCGAGGAATCCCCTAAAAAGTGGTAATTGCTTAATTTTTTTCATTCGGAAGAGATGTTTCGACTTCGCTCAACATGACAAAAAATACTCGCAAAGCGAGTTATATTACGAACGAAGTGAGTTATCATTCTTGCGTAGCAAGTTATAATATGAGCGTAGCGAATTACTTCTTCGCGGCGTAGTACCCTGCGGCGTAGCCGGTGGAAAAGGCGCACTGTATGTTAAAGCCGCCCGTAAAACAGTCGTAGTCTATCACTTCCCCGGCGAAATAAAGTCCGTGGACGAGTTTGCTTTCCATAGTCTTGGGATCTATCTCTTTCACGTTAACGCCGCCTGACGTCACTATCGCTTGATCTATCGGCGCAAGCCCGATTACTTTGAAAGTCAACTTTTTGGCGGTTTCAACGAGCCTTCTACGTTCTTCTTTGGTTATGGAATTTACTTGCTTCTCGGGGTTTATCCCGCTCTTTTCAAGAACCACTTTTACAAGGCTTTTAGGCATCAACAAAGGTAAAACGTTGAATATGCTTTTATTGATATTGTCTTTGAAGTCCCTTAACAATCTTTTTTCCAAAACGTCATAGTCGAGAGCGGGTTTTAGGTCTATAGAAATAGTGGTTTCGCCCTCATATTTGTTAATAACGCTCGACGCGGATAAAACTATAGGGCCGCTAACGCCATAGAGGGTAAACAGCATTTCGCCGAAGTCCTTGTATATTATCTTGCCTTTATTTACGACCTTTATCTCGACGTTTTTCAAAGACAAACCCGTAAGCGACGAGGGGGTATCCGCAATTAACGCGGACAGCGCGGGTTTCGGGTCGACTATCTTATGCCCGAAGGATCTCGCGATCGAATAGCCGTCCCCGGTAGAACCGGTAAGAGGGTAACTCATGCCGCCGGTTGCGACCAACACCTTACCGTCCGTATAGATATTTTTATCGGTGGTGACGGTGAAAATTTCGCCCGATTTTTCCACTTTCAGCACCCTTTCCGAATAGACGAATTTGCCGCCTAACGAGGTAATTTTCTTTACTAAACAAGCGGTAACGTCCGAGGCTTTATCGGAAACGGGGAACACTCTGCCGCCCCTTTCCACTTTGAGCGGAACGCGATTTTCTTCAAAAAAGGCGCGTACCTTCTCGCTATCGAAAAGGTTGACCGCGCTATATAAAAACTTGGGATTTGTGGGGATATTTTTGAAAAATTCCTCTTTTTCGGCGACGTTGGTAAGATTACATCTGCCCTTACCGCTGACGTAGATCTTCTTGCCCGCCTTTTCGTTACGCTCTAAAATAACGACGTTATCGCCGTTTTCGAGGGCGGCGACAGCCGCCATAAGCCCCGCTGCGCCCGCGCCTATCACCAGCATAACTTCACCTTTTTGTTTACGTTTTTATCCGACGAATATTTCATTCTAAGGACGGAAATGGAAATCATTCCGCGAGCGATACACTCGATATCCGAGTCTTCGGGGTTTTGAGAAGGGCGAGGCGAGCCTTTAAGCCAACTTCCCTCTTCGCTCACGTCGTAGTAATCGTCAAACCGCCTCACGCCGCAAGTGGTGAATTCCCAACCTTTGATATCCTCTCTTTTTGAAGACGGAAAATTGACGTTGACGAAGTATTCGTCGTGGGATAATTCCATCAAGGTTTCCAAATTCATATCTATAAATTCGGCGACGTAGGAATAATCGTCGTCCACTACGTCGGCGGAAACGGCTATCGCTTTGAAGCCCATTATCGCGGCTTCGGAAGCGGCGTTCGCGGTGCCCGAATAAACGTTGTCGGTGGCAATATTGCAGGTAGTGTTAATGCCCGAAAGAACCACGTCGAAGTCCATTCCGTTATTAAGAAGCCCGTATTTCACGCAGTCGCACGGCGTACCGTCGAGGGTGGTACAGGGATAATCGTAATAGGCGATCTCGCGGATTTTGAGGTATCTGTGGAAGGTCAACGAATGAGAAGAACCCGACCTTTCACCGTCGGGCGCGACCACGATAACGTCGTGTTTTTTATTCAGTGTTTCCGCGAGGGTTTTCAAGCCTTTGCACTTGTACCCGTCGTCGTTTACGATAAGGATTTTCATAGGTTGTTTTTGGTTATTAGTAGTTTGCTTCTTAAAACCCTCTCCACGCCGTCAAGCCTTTGGCTTTTTTGGGCGCGTCCCCTCTCCCTTTGCTCCCGCCTTTGGCGGAAGGGCGCAATGAGACGGTCGCTTACAATACTACTATTCGTAGGACGGTTAAACCGTCTCCATAGGATAATAGGTTTATCAAATCGCTTCGCGATACTTTCATTCGGAAGAGACGTTTCGACTTCGCTACGCTTCGCTCAACATGACGAATAAACAATAACAGTACGTCATTCCGAGCATCGTCGAGGAATCCCCTAACAAGTGGTAAACCACTTGTTAAGAACAATTCGATTAAGATGTTTCGACTTCGTGGGCATGACGATTATTATTTTGCGAAGCAAATAATTATTCGAGTCTCGGCGAGTCCAAAGCATGCACAGTCAAACGATACTCTTATCTATTAGTCAATTAGCCACGTATACTTTTTTTCTCTTCGAGCCTCGGCGAGTCCGTAATTTTGCACCCTTTAGTGAAGAATCTGCGATTCGAGCGGGCAAAGGGGGACGGAACGTTCCCAAAGAGCCAAAGGCTCGACGGAATGTTGGGGGTTTTATAATAGCACTTGCGTAGCGAATTATCTT
>JAFSWQ010000007.1 GCA_017444385.1 Clostridia bacterium
AGATATTCGACCTTGTCGCCTTCTTCGTCGCTACCCGACCAAGCGTAAGCGTAAACGCTATCCCAACCGTCCTTGTTGTAGAAATAAACGTTTATGGTTTCATCTTCTACTTCGGGTTCTGCAAAAGACCAATAGACGGTTAGTTCGGATTCTTTAAGATAGAAGTAATAAGTACCGTCGGCAAACGCAATGCCTTCAAATACTTCTTCGGCTTCGCCGTTAATGAACTCATAGCCGAGGTCGGTGGAAACGTCGTTGCCTTCGGCGTCTTTAATAACGATCTCGTCGCCCATGAGAGCGAAAGCGGAACCTTCGTATTGCTCGCCAAAATCGCTTTCGGCAAGAATCAACGTAGCGGCTTTTTCGCCGTTTACGAAGACAGCGTAATCGTATTCTTCTACAACGTCGCTGAACTCTACGGTGATGGGGTTGCCTTCTCTTGCGCTCATATAGAAGTCATAGAAACCGGTAGCGCCCGCAACGCCGTTGAATTCGCCTTGGAAGTTATTGTATTCGACTTCGTCAAGATCCTTGATGGAAACTTCGTCGCCTTCATTCAATAATACGCCGACACGATAAACGCCGTCGATCTCGGTCAAAGCGCCAAAGAATTCGCCGTTTATAAAGATAGCGTATTCGTATTCGTCTTCAAAACCGGGCATTTCTTCATACCACTCGCCGTTGTAGAAGAAAGGACGCTCGGAATTGAGTTCAAGATTGTCGGTTTGTTCACCGTTGCCGTTATTGAAGATAACGTAGGAAGCTTTAGCGCTTACTTCGACTACGAACCAGCCGTCGAAGTCGGTAACGAGCATTTCGGTACCCGAAACTTCCTCGTTCCATACGCCGAGATATTCGACCTTGTCGCCTTCTTCGTCGCTACCCGACCAAGCGTAAGCGTAAACGCTATCCCAACCGTCCTTGTTGTAGAAATAAACGTTTATGGTTTCATCTTCTACTTCGGGTTCTGCATAAGTCCAATAAATCTTCTTTTCGCCTTCTTTAAGATAGAAGGAATAGGTACCTTCGGCAAACGCGGTTCCTTCGAAATCAACGTCGCCCTCTACGGTAACGTATACGAATTCGAGGTCAACTATAACGTCGTTGCCTTCGGCGTCTTTAATAACGATCTCGTCGCCTTCTTCGACGGAAACGCTGTTTTCAAATTGTTCTTGTTCAAATTCGTTGATGACCCAGTTCAAACCTTTGACGAATTCGCCGTTTACGAAGATAGCGTATTCATATTCGGGTTCGGTTGCTTCGGTAAATTCAACGGTGATGGGATGGTCTTCGCCGAATCCCATACTGAGTTCATATAAGCCGGCGGCTGCAGCAGTGCCGTTGAACGTTTCGTCGACGTAATTGTTATAGACTTCGCCCAATTCGTCCATTATGACTATAACCGCGCCCGCTTCAACGGTAACCGCGCCGTAATACTTGTTGTCCTCGTCGTCTTCGCCGAATTCATACTTGATCATAGTGGTCTTGTATTCGCCGTCAACGTAGATGGAATAGGTGGTTTCATCTTCGCCGATATCGGGCATTTCTTCGTACCACTCGCCGTCATAGAAGTAAGGGGTGGTTGCGTCGATAATCAAGTCATCGGTTTGCGCGTCTTGGTTGCCGGTGCCATCGCTGAATATAATGTTCGCGGCTTTGAGGCTGACTTTGATAACGAGCCAACCTTCAACGTCGGTTTCTTCCATAGCGGTACCGGGGAATTTGCCGAGATACTCGGTGGGAGCGTCGCCTACTTGCTCGCCGTCAGTCCAAGCGTAAGCGTAGATCGCGTCTAAACCGTAGTCGTTGAAGAAGTAGAGAAGAACGCTATCTTCTTCGGCTGCTTCTTCGAAAGCAAACCAAACGGTTTGCTCGTTTTCTTTGAGCCAGAAGTAGAACGTACCGTTAGCGGAAACCGTTCCGTTGAATTGCATTTCACCGTCATTGACCTCTTTATAAGAGAATCCGTTTCTCGCAACGTTGTTGCCTTTAGCGTCAAAAATAGCGATAAAGTCGCCTTCTTCGACGGAAACCGAACCAACGTATTCGGACCCGAATTCGCCTTCGGAATAATCCAAATCGGCATAGTAGTCGTCGTTTACGAAGATAGCGTATTCATACTCAATTTCATCGAATGCTTCGAAATCAACGTAAATCTTGTTTTCGTCATTGATCTTCAAATAGAAGGTGTATGTACCGTTACCGAAAGCGGCGGTACCGTCGAACCCTTCGGTTTGATAGTTATCGTATGGGTTGCCTTCAGCGTCCACGATTTTTATAGTATCGTCGTCCGTCAATTCGGCAGAACCAACGTATTGTTCGCCAAATTCGCCGTTTTCATATTCCATAGCGACAGCAAACTCGTCGTCTACGAAGATAGCGAAGACGTAATCGTTGACTTCTTCTTCGGGCTTTTCAGCATACCAAGAACCCTCTTTGTAGTAAGGAGTGCGCGCGCTGATAGCAAGGTCGCCGGTCTCTTCGCCGTCGCCGAATCCGCTGAATTTTACGTTGGTAGCGTTAACGCTGACCTCAACGGAATACCAGCCGGGTTCGTCCGCAATAGCGCTCATAGGCTTTCCGGGATAGGATCCGAGATATTCAATCGCAACGCCGTCATCGGGGAAAGACCAAGCGTAAGCGTTGACGCCGTTCCAAGAATATTCGTTGTAATAGTAGAGAACGATGGTTTCGTCTTCTTGTTCAGGCACGGTTACCCAAATGGTGTAACCTGCGTCGTTAATCTTCAAATAGAACGTATATCTACCTTCTATCGTAGCGGTGCCGTTGAAACCGCAATCTTTCTCGTAGTTATCGTAAACGTTGCCCTTGTTGTCGGCAATCGCAACTACGGCGTCCGCTTCCAACTCGATAACGCCTACGAATTGTCCTTCGTTATCCTTTGCCAAAACTACCGTCTTGTCGCCCGAGGTGAGCGTGTAAACGGTTTCGTTGGGTTGAACGTCAGAAGGTTTCTCTGCATACCAAACGCCGTCCTTGAAGTAAGGCTTATCAAAGTCGATGACTAAGTTATCGGTTTGTTCGCCCGCGACGCCGCTGAATATTACGTTAACGGCGTTAACGCTGATTTCGACGAAATACCAGTCGGGTTCGTCCGCGATAGCGTTCATAGCTACGCCGGGGAATGCTCCGAGATACTCGTTGCTACCTTCCCAAGCGTAAGCGTTTACCACGTTCCAACTATTGGAATTATAGTAGTAGATAGTCGCTTTAGCGTCGCTCGAAGGAGCTTCGGTGTAAACGGTGACCTTTTCGCCGACCTTTACGTAGAAGACGTAATCGCCTTCGACTTTAGCGGTACCCGAGAACACGTTGCTGTTTTCATAAGACTCGATGGGCGCGCCCGTTACGTCTCTGATGACGACTTTGTCGCCTACCGCAAGAGTAGCGGAGAACATATATTCTTCTTTATCGCCGTTCTTTACGAACGCTTGCGCGTCACCTTCGTTTATTTCGATGAAGTATTTAGCCTCTTCCACAACGGGAACTACGACGTAAACTTTCGCGCCGCCTTCGTAGAGTTTGAGGTAGACGGCGTATTCGCCGGATATGGTAGCCGTACCGTTGAATTCGTTTTCATAATTAGAATAAACGCCGCCCTTATTGTCTAATACGCTGATGGTAACGCCTTCTTCCAAGGTAACTTTAACGGCGTACTCTTCGTAATCGGTTTGAGCCTCGTTGCGAACGAGTTCAGCCTTATCGTTACCGTACGAAACGTAGTAGACGGTCTTTTCGGGTTGAACTTCGGGAATTACGACGTAGACTTTCGCGCCGCCTTCGTAGAGTTTGAGGTACACTTCGTACTCGCCTGCGACGGGTGCGGTACCGTTGAAGCCTTCGTTTTCATAGTTGACGTATCTGTTACCCTTGTTGTCGTTGATGACGAAGAAGTCGCCCTCTTCCAAAACGAGGATAGCGTAATACTCGTCGTAATCGGTTTGATCCTCATTGTAAACGAGTTCGGCTTTATCGTTGCCGTAGATCACGAAGTAAACCGTCTTTTCGGGTTGAACTTCGGGAAGAGTTACGTTAACGATCAAAGCGGTAGGAAGTATCTCGAACTTGTACTCACCCGCAACGGTAACGTTACCGTCGAAGTTTTCAGAGAAAGAGATAAGCTTGCCGTCGGTATCCTTGACTTCCACGTTTTCGCCTACGTTCAATTCAATAACGAGGGAATAAACGCCTTCCGCGCCTTCCACGAAATCGGCTTTTCTAACTCCGCCGTTCACTTGCGCGTAGAAACCGTATTCTTCTTCGGGCGCTTGAGGAACGACAACTCTTACCACTGCGGCGGTAGGAGCGACGGTCAATTCGTAGTCGCCTTCGATGGCGGCGGTGCCGTTGAAGTTGTTGGGATCCGCAAACGCGAGTTTAGCGCCTTCGTTATCGTAAACTTCCAAAACGTCGCCGACTTTCAAAGCAACGGTTGCGGTATAGATACCCGAAGCGTCGTCTTTAACGAAAGCGGTCTCTTTATCGCCGACTTTAGCGACGTAAGAGGTTTCGACCACTACGGGCGCTTGAGGAACGTCTACCTTAACGGAAAGAGTTTCGCCTACGGTAACGGTGATAACGTATTCACCGTCGATATCGGCGATACCGTTAAATCCACCGAGAGCGATGGGGTTGCCGTCCGCGTCTTTGAGAACGATCTCTTGACCTTTCGTCAAGGTAACTTTCGCAACGAACACGTTAGCCGCGCCTTCCGCTTGCTCGAACGTTATAGCGTTTTCGCCTACCGTGGCGGAGAAGGTGGGGGTAACGATGGGGGTGTCACCCGCATTGACGGTGACCGTCATGGTGTAGGTTTGACCTTGGTACGTTACGGTAACGGTTTGAGCCGTACCGACTACGGTAGGATCGAAACCGGAAATCTCAAAATCGGTTATAGCGGTCTCCGAGCCATCGGAATAGACTGCGACAACTTTAATCTGAGATTTCAGCGAATCAACGGTGATATCGCTATCTACGGTAAGAGAAGAAGTCTCCAACTTAATCGAAGTCAAAGTGACTTCGTTGCCGTTTTCGTCTTTTTTCTTACAAGCGACTAAAACCGTAGACATTACCAAAATAACGACTAAAATCGCTATTAACGCAAAAGATAATTTCTTTTTCATAATGCCTCCAATTTTTATTTTTTTATAGGATTAAACGTTTCTTTTTGCTTCGCTGTATATAATATATGCAACATGGCGTCGAGACAAATCGAAAAATGCGTCCATATTAATTATACCACTTTATTCCCGCGTGTCAATAATTCATAACGATTTTCTAACTGTATATATATTATAGTATCTTAATATTCACGCGAGTACGCGAGCGTACGCAGGCGTTTAATGCGCGAGTACGCGTGCCCACGCGTTTAAGTGAACGTACAAGAATACAAGCGTATGCGAGAGTCTATTTTGGAAAAGAAACTTTGCTTTTTATTACAATAAACCCCAAAAATAAACACCATAACAATAGCAAAAACAAAACGCCTATGACGTAATGGACAGTCTCTCGCCAATGGCGAAAATGAGAATAGCGAATTCATTACGAGCGTAAGCGGGGTTGCGCCCTTGCCGAAAGGGTGCAATCTTTTGGAAGTCGCTCGCTCATAAAAATATTACTCAAGTTGCAAGTACGAATCAACAATACGCAGTATTTACGTAAGGCGCGAACCTTCAGGCTCGCCGGGACTCGTAGAGGGAAACAATATAATCCTACGGCAATAAATCGACTAACGAATAGGTATTCTAACGTAAAAAGTCACTTCGTCTTTGTTTATAGTGACCAGAAAAGAAAGATACCCGTTCACAAATGCAAAACAGGTATCTTAGTATAATCGTTGATTTGATTTTTGTTTTCCCGACGTTTATCGTCGAGGCGTAAAGAAAACCGTACTAAATTTATCGAGAATGAATCTTTACTCGTTAGGGAAGAACACCTCGTCCACCGCGTTCATGATTATATCTCCGACAAGTTCGTAATCGCAACCGACTTGGAAGTGATCCTTGCCCTCTATCCTTATATACTTACCTTCCTCGATTTCCTCGGGATCTTGGTTTACCAAAGTTGAATAGAGCAATACCTGCTTATCGCCGTTCATCGTCGTGCGATATTCAAGAGTCGCGTCTTCGCCCTCTCCAACGTAATCGGCGCCGCAGAACGTGAGGATATTCGCGCCCGTAACGTAGTAAGTATCCACGAGTTTGGTACTGAACGTACGGCTTCCGTCCGCGTTGTAAACGTAGAGGGAATCGTGGTATTGTTTGAGTTCTTTGACGACTTGACGAATCACGTGCTTGCCGTTACTATCGTAAACGTATTCGTTGTCCTCGTCTCTTTGCCAAGCCCAAGGTCTCGTCTCGTAGAACGCGTACAATTCCTCCTCGGTCGTGATAGCTTTGCCGTCTACGGTAATAGCCACGCCGTCGCCGTTTTCACCGTATTGCTTGCCCGAAATGAGATCGAACGTAGGAACAAGTTGAGGGAAAGAATACATATTTACGAGCATATCTTGCAAGGCTTTCAGCACCGCGTCGATGTCGTAATCCTTTAAGAAGCTGTTGACGTCGATGGGAAGAGAACCCGTCAAAGCCTCGATATCCATACCCATATTCGCTACGACCGCCATAAGGTAATCCATCGTATTCTCTATCGCGAACAAGGCGTCGAAAGAGCCGAGGAACGCGCCACCGAATGATACGTAACGCTTAACGACGGAGCGGTTCAAGGAATTTTGAGCCAAGTAACCCGCCACGATATTTCCGCCTAAACTGTGGCTGAACATAACAACGTCGGTGTATTTGTTGTCATAAATGAACTTTTGCAAAGCGTTTACGCTTTGTCTGTTATCCATACGCCAGTCGTAGTTGAACACGACCGCGTCGGTATCAGTGCCTTCGAGCCTTTCCGCAAGGTTTTCCGCGTGATCCCGATACGCACTTAATACGCCGTACTTGACGCGGCTATCCACGCCGTTAGCGGGAATCATATCGGGGTTGTTGGGCTCGCCTTTTCCGTTTAACGAAAGGTTCCAAATGAGGTTGGTCTTATCCTCTCTCATTTCAAGAACGGGATAGAGCAAATCGTCCAATAAAGGAATGAGCTTGGGAACCAATTTGCCTATCGCTTCCATCATTTTGTCGGGATTGATGTAGTCGATGAGCTTTACGTCGTCGTAAGGAAGGGGATCCCATATCGCTTTTCCTACGACTATATCGTTGCCGTCATCGTCGATTTCGGGATAGTTAGGGTCGTAGAATCCGCCGGCAAGAAGAGCCGCTACCCAAACGACAGCGCGCTTTTTACGCCAAGCTTCCACCTTATACGAGCCGCTCTCTTTTACGGCTACGACGGTGTATTCGTCGGCGGACGCTTCCACGGTTACGGTATGTGATTTTCCATCTCCATCTACCACTGCGAAAGAGGTGGTTTTATCGGCTTTGACTTTCGCAAAATAGGTATCTCCGTCCTTGGTGAATTCGGTCACCTTCGCGCCGTCCAAATAAACGCCCGACGCGAGCGATACGTCAGCTTTACCGCCGTTGCAGCCGACAAAAGCCGCGAGAACGGTAGCCGTCAAAAATACGATTAAGGTCACGAGTAAAAACTTTTTCATATCTCACTCCATAAAAATAAAGAATATAGACTATTATATATCAACGCGCGACATTTTTCAATACCTCGCGAGCAATTTTTTATCGCGATCTTTTTTGAAAAAAGATACGTTTACACCGTTTTTTGTGATATCCTAAAATGGTCGACGAAAAAATAATTGCGATAAACCCCAAAAATTAAATATTTTTTAATGATTTTAGGTTACAATAATTAAAGTTATATGCTATTATATAAAATGCACTATAATGATTTTTGCGATTAAGTCGGTCATAAATAGATATAATAATACTATACGAGATCGCAGGAGGTTTATTTGAAAAAGAGTTACTTACGCATAATTATATTCGCAGTCGGCTTGGTGGCTATGGTATTGATAATCGCCGCTCTATTAGGCGCTTTCAACAATACGTCCAAGACCATAAGCAGCACGGAATTTTATAGTATGGTTAAAGAAGGTAAGATTTCGGACATCTACTTCGACGGATATTTTACGGTCAAAATAAGATTGAGAAATTCCACGATAGCCGAAAAGTCTTTTCCCCGTCGTTACGACAATATTGCGCACGTTTTGAACCGTAATTATATGTCGGATCTCGAAGAGTACGTCCTTACAAACAACGAGGCAAATCCCGATAAAAAGATAACCATTTGGTACGACGATCCCAGCGAAGGCAGCTTGTGGCAGTCCATATTGCCCATTTTGATCGCCACCGTTTTAATAGGAGCTTTCGTCGTGATAATGTCGAGAAGCAGCGCAAACGCCAACAATAAGGCGATGAACTTCGGCAACACCCGTGCGACTCTCGTCAAGAACAGCAAGGTGAGATTCAACGACGTCGCAGGCGCGGAAGAGGAAAAGGAAGAACTCAAAGAAATAGTCGAATTCCTTTCCAACCCCGCCAAATTCCAAAAGGTCGGCGCAAAGACGCCTAAGGGCGTGCTTTTGGTGGGTAGCCCGGGTACGGGTAAAACCCTGTTCGCAAAAGCGGTCGCAGGGGAAGCGGGCGTGCCCTTCTTCTCGATAAGCGGTAGCGATTTCGTGGAAATGTTCGTAGGCGTGGGCGCGTCAAGAGTGAGAGATCTCTTCGCGCAAGCCAAAAGGGTAATGCCCTGTATCGTATTTATCGACGAAATAGACGCGGTAGGTCGTCAAAGAGGCGCAGGTTTGGGCGGCGGTAACGACGAAAGAGAACAAACGTTAAACCAACTTCTCGTTCAAATGGACGGCTTCGAATCCAACGACCAAATTATCGTTATGGCGGCGACAAACAGAGCGGACGTCCTCGACCCCGCCCTTCTCCGTCCCGGCAGATTCGACCGTCAAATTTACGTCAACGTTCCCGACGTAAAAGGCAGAGAGGAAATACTCAAAGTCCATTCGAGGAACAAACCTTTGTCGGGCGATATCGACTTCCGCACCGTCGCGCGTATGACGATAGGCTTCACCGGCGCCGATCTATCCAACCTTCTCAACGAGGCGGCTATTTTGGCGGCGAGAGCCAACCGTAGCGTTATCATAATGCAAGACATTTTGGAAGGCATAAACAAGGTCATTATGGGACCGCAAAAGAAGAGTAGAGTCGTAACGGCGGCGGATAAACGTATAACCGCGTATCACGAGTCGGGTCACGCGATAATAGCCAAGACGCTTGAAAATTGCGACGACGTACAAGAAGTTAGCATCATTCCGAGAGGATCCGCGGCAGGCTATACCCTCACCCGTCCCGAAGAAGACGACGCTCATATGACGAAAAACAAACTCAACGACACGATTTGTATGATGCTCGGCGGTAGAGCCGCGGAAGAATTGGTGATCCAAGACGTTTCCACCGGCGCAAGCAACGATATCCAAAGAGCGAGCGCGTTGGCGAGAAGCATGGTCACCGAATGGGGTATGAGCGAACTCGGCAACATCTACCTCGGCGGCGATGGAGAAGTATTCGTAGGCAAGAGTTTCGGCACCCACTCGAATATATCCAACAGCATGGCGGACAAGATAGACGCGGAGATCAAGCGCATCATAGACGAAAACTATTCGAGAGCATTGAATATCCTTACCACGCACCGCGACATAATGGAGAATATGGTATCCCTGCTCTTTGAAAAAGAGACCATCGTCAAAGAGGAAGTCGACGCGCTTTTCGCCACCCCCTCTCAACCCGATCCCACACCTTTTCAACCCACCCCCACCGCGGAATAAAAACCCATTACAATTAAATCCTATTTCAACAATAGCGCAAAGGGGCGTTTCTCAACGTCCCTTTTTTTATTGACCATATATCAACTATTAAGGTATAAGGTTTATAATCTAATTAATGGTTTAGAAAAATATTCGTTTTATGATTCGCAAGCAAATACTTTTTTATTATAGTACCATAATATTATATCATAAAAAATTAATGATTCAAGGGTTATCTGTCCTTGTTTTTGTATAATTAAAAGAATAGTTATAGTATATGAGTTACTCTTTTAAAAGTAATTAATATAGATTATAGAATTTACTAATAAATCAAAAACATGCAATACTCAATTCATATAAACGTGTTTTAAGATCAAGGCACCGCATTCCTTAAGAGTTTTTAATTCTAAGTATTGCGAGGATTGACGTTATGAATATATAGCAAAAAATCCTGACTTTCGTCAAGATCAATCGTTTCACCGCCACTATAATATCATAATTTTGATAAGGGTATTTCTATGTTTTATTCATTGTATAGAAAAGGCATCTTTGGGTTATCGTTTGTACAGGGTGTCGTTGTAATATACGAAGGCTTTTTTGACTTGTTCCGCCATTATCGTTAGAAATTCGGACGCGGGTAAGCCGGCGTCACGATAATATATGGGTAAAGAAATCGCGTTGTAGACGATCTTGGGATCCGCCGACGCGCAAAACCGCTCTACGAATCGCCTTATACCGCCTTGAACGGAATAAAACGTTTTGCCGTATTTCTTGGCGATTATAGCGTATATGCTATTCAATTCCCCATACCGACAACCGTATTTGAAAATAAGCTTTATCGCGTCCTTCGTAAAATAAAAACCGTTATGCTTGATCTTACAACCTATCTTGATCAACATCTCGGAAATGAAACAGTCCAACTCTAATTCGACTTCATTATTATATTCGTATTGCATTTTTAATCCTCCTAAAACAAAAAATAGCCGATTTTTCATCCGTTCGCCGCATATCGTATCGAACGAATCAATTATACAACTATTTCAAGCCGTTTTCAACCCTTTCCCGTCGATTTCTTTCCATTCGACACGAATTGTCAAAAACAAGCCATTAAGCAATACACCCAAACTTCACTTTATCGAATTGAATCGCTTCAGCAGTCTATCCTATTTTGAATTACACTACTCTCAAACGAACAGTTCATACGGTAAACTTGCGGAACGGTTTTAGTACCATTTTGAATTACATACGTCTAAAACTCCGAAGTTTTTGTACATCTTGGCGCTGATGTTTTAGTACCATTTTGAATTACATACGTCTAAAACTCGTGTAGATAGAATCGTTTGCCGCTACGTGTTTTAGTACCATTTTGAATTACATACGTCTAAAACCTTCTGTATTGAAGTCTGGGTTATATTTATGTTTTAGTACCATTTTGAATTACATACGTCTAAAACCTTTTTACTGCCCCGTCAACGAATGTTAATGTTTTAGTACCATTTTGAATTACATACGTCTAAAACC
>JAFSWQ010000008.1 GCA_017444385.1 Clostridia bacterium
ATGACGAATAAAATACCGAGCGAAGCGAGGCTCGAGCAATCGCTTAACGTTTGCGAGAAAGAGGAATAGGCAAGCAACAACGAAACCAGCGTAGATGGTGAGTAAAAGCGAAGCCTATGACGAGTTGAGGAATCCCTTAACGCGAAGCAACGAGTTAGTACGTCATCCCGAGCCTGTCGAGGGATCCCCTAACCAAGCGTAATTACTTATATGTTATTTTAATTTGGAAGAGATGTTTCGACTACGCTCAACATGACGAGATATTTCTTGTTATACTAAAAAGCGAAGTATAGTTTCATTTATTATAATTCTATCGATCTTTATACGATTCGATAGTCTTTTTATAATCAAGTACTTTCGATATTCTTATGTTTTTTTCTCTCGGTCGATAATTTTTTTTATGTTTTCAAATCTATTTACAAAGGGGCGGGTATTTGTTATAATATATAAATATGGACGTAAACGAGATATTAGCAAATATCGAAAAATTCAATAGGCTATGTCAAGAGAAAAACGCGACCTTGGTGCTTGCATCCAAAATGGTGCCCAAAGAAACACTTTTTGAAGTCGCGTCGCTCTACGGCGGCTCGCTTATCTTCGGCGAAAACAAGGCTCAAGAGTTTACCGAAAAATACTTCGAGGCGGATAACCTCTCTTGGCATTTTATCGGCAGGCTTCAAACCAATAAGGTCAAGTATCTCGTCGGTAAAGTCAAAATGATCCAAAGCGTGGATAGCGAACGCTTGCTCGACGAAATATCCCGTTTGTCCGTTAAAAAAGGCGTGGTTACCGACTACCTATTAGAGATAAACTTGGGATTGGAAGAGTCGAAAGGCGGGTTTTCGCCCTCGGACTTCGAGCGAGTTCTCGATCTCGTTAAAGATAAAGAAGGGGTTAGACTTCGCGGTATAATGAGCGTTTTACCGATAGGCGCCGGCGTACCCCCGCTTATGAAAAAGGCGAAAGAATTATCTGATACGCTCGTTAAAAGGTACGGCGAGATAGCGAACACCATCTCGATCGGAATGAGCGAAGATTATCTCGCTTGCTTGGAAAACTCGTCGAATATGATAAGATTAGGCACGGCTATTTTCGGAAAAAGGAGTTATCAATGAAATCATCTTACTCGGATACTTTGGAAGAATTGTTCAATCAAAACGCAAATCGTGAAAACGAGACCCAATCTAACGGCGGCGGGGGCGGCGGTGATTTTACCGTTTCTTTCCCCACCTCTTGGGACGATATCAGGGAAATAATCTCGGGGTTGAAGAAGGGCGGCTCGGCTCTCGTGAATCTCGACAAGGAAAAATCCCTTGCGAATCGTCAACGCTACCTCGACTATTTGTCGGGCGCGACCTTTGCGCTTGGCGCGAGTTTCCGCAAAATACAGGATTATCAATATTTGATAACCGCCTCCGGCGTTTCCATAAAAATAGGTAAATGATATTCGTTGTTTTCGAAATAGCGTTTTTCGCGGTACTATTGGCGGGGGATCTACTGGCAAAGCATTACGTTATGCCGTTTTTAGCCAATCAACCGGGGAATTACTTCGTCGTTATAGACAAGGTGCTAACTTTTAGATATTCGCTTAACGACGGCGCGGGCTTCGGCGCTTTCTCCGGGAAGCAGACCTTTTTGATCGTTTTGACCATCGTCGCGATGGTGGTCATTACGGGCGTGCTTGTGTTTTTGCACCTTAAAAACAAACAAAAGAAGGCGGCGGGTAGGTTCTTAATTTCCACCCTCGTTATGATTTTAGCGGGCGGCGTAGGCAACCTCGTGGATAGAATAATGCTCGGCGAAGTGCGCGACTTTATCGACTATACTATAGTCGAAACGATATTCAATAGAAGTTTCGCCATTTGCAACCTTGCCGACGTTTGGCTGACTTTGGGAATGATATTCTTGATAATTTACGTCATTTTCTTCTTCAAAGAGGAAAAACCCGTCAAGCCCGTAGAGCCCGACGACGAGATAGGGGACGACGAAGAAAACGTGAAAGCGGCTCTTGAAATGTACGAAAACAAGGGTGAAACAAGCGGGGAAGAGAAGTAAGTGGAACTGAAATTCATCGTCGAAGAGGGCGGAATAAGGTGCGACGTTTTTCTCGCCGACAATACCGAAATGACAAGGTCTTACGTCAAAAAATTAGTGGACGAAGGCTTTGTTTTTATTAACGGAAAAACCGCTAAAAAAAGCGGCGCGATCCTCGAAAAAGGGGACGAATTAAGGGTTGATTTGCCCGAAGTGAAAGAGATTTCGGCGAGACCTCAAGACATACCCATAGATATAGTTTACGAGGACGATTACCTATTAGTCATTAACAAACGGCAAGGGTTAGTCACGCACCCCTCGCAAACCACGCCCGACGGCACCCTCGTAAACGCCTTGATGTTCCATTCGGAAAAGCTATCGTCCATAAACGGCGAGATACGCCCGGGGATAGTACATCGCCTCGATAAGAATACGTCGGGGCTTTTGGTGGTCGCTAAAACCGACGCGGCGCATTTGTCGCTCTCTAAACAAATAGAAACCAAAACCGCTTCGAGGCAGTATATCGCTTTGGTGGACGGCAATATAGTAGAGGACGAAGGGAAGATCGAGCAGCCTATCGGCAGAAATCCGAAAGACCGCAAAACCATGGCGGTCGTAAAGGAAGGAAGATACGCTTTGACGCTTTATAAAGTCCTCGAACGATTTGGAAAATATACCCTCGTCGAATACACTTTGAAGACGGGTAGGACTCACCAAATAAGGGTTCATTCTAAATTCATTCACCACCCCGTCGTAGGCGACGCGGAATACGGCGGAAGCAACGTGTTCGGCGTAAACGGTCAACTCTTGCACGCGTTTAGGCTTACTTTCACCCACCCCGAAACGAACGAGGAAATGTCCTTCACCGCCCCTATCCCCGATTATTTTCAAAAGGTTCTCGATAGGTTAAGGAAGGGGTAAGAAGGTAATATAAAGTTTAATTATCAACGTTTGTTTGGATTTTCACGATTAGAGACGTACTTATATTTATTCGTCACGTTGCGAAAGCGTAGCGAAGTCGAAACATCTCTTTTTTAGTCAAAACGGTTTTTTTAATTCCTCTCGCACTCTTTATGCGCGTTGGGGGTGACTACGGCGCTCTTGTAGTCGGTGTAAATGACCGCGCCTTTCGCGCCGCCGGGGCGTTTTTTGACGAATTTCCTTAAAGCGTAGTCTACCACGGTGTTTCCCGATTGGGATTTTTCCGAGTAAAACGCCGCAATTTCCGAGGCGAATTTTATCACATCGTCGGGTATTTTTTTACCCTCGCTCTTGATAATAAGGTGCGAGCCGTGCGAGTCTTTTACGTGCAGCCAAAGGTCGTTATCCGCGCCTAAATGGAAGGTAACTCGCTCGTTTTCTATATTGTTTCTTCCTCTCAAAACGGTAAATCCGTTGTAAACGTACTCTTTGGGCGGTAATTGCTTGGGCTTTCTTACCTTGCCTTTTTGCTGTTTTTCTTTGATAAGACCCGCCGCAATTAACTCTTCCTTGATCTCGACGAGTTCCTCTGTGTTTTCCGCAAGGTCTAACGCGGTTTTGATAGAGTTCAAATAGTCGATAGTAGAGGTAAGCTCAAGGGCCTGCTTTTCGCAAATCGCCACGGTTCTTTCCATCTTCTTGTATTTTTTGAAGAAGTTTTGGGCGTTTTGCTGCGGGGTGAGTAGGGGATCGAGGGGGATGGTAATTTCCTTACCGTCGTAATAGTTTACGGTGGTAAGCTCGCTATCCCCTTTCTTCAAAAGGTAGATGTTGTTTATTACCAATTCTCCCGCGATACGCGTTTCGTCCATGCTTTCGCAGTCGATGAGTTTTTGCCTTGCCGCGCCTAAATTCCTTTCGCACTTTTTAAGGGCGTTTTTGACTGCGGCGTTCAACGCCTTTCCTTCGTTTTGCAGCCTTGCGACTCTGTCTTTTTCCACCGAGCAGAGCCGCACCGCTTCGTTTAAGGACTCTACTCTCGTGAATTCGTAGCCCGAAGAGAAGTAGGGCGCAAAGTAAAAATCGGTTGCCGAGCCTTTTTCAAACCTAACCGACGGCGCGTAGATATCGGTGTCGTTCACGGTGTAGAATTTCCGCAAAACGTCGGCAAGGCGGGATATTTGACTTTCGTCGAGAGAGTTTTCAACCTCGTTTAGACCGGCGCGATAGACCGCTTCGCTTGCGGTGGCGAAGGAAAATCCCGCGAAGTTACTCGTCAAAAACTTGGCGACGTCGCCCCCTGTGAACCCTTTCAAAACGCTTTCGGCGTCCTTATCGGGCGGGCGTTTTTCGTTAGGGGGAAGTTCGTATTTTACCTTTGGCATAATGCAACGTAAAGAGTTTTCGGGCGTGATATGCCTCAACGCTTCGGATATAATTCCGTCGTCCTCGCAAACGATGACGTTACTGTACCGTCCCATCAATTCGACGTATATAAGGTTTTTGGTCTCGTCCGACATTTCGTTGCGACCTTTTAACTTAAATTCGATAACTCTATCGTAACCCACGCAGGCGACCGACTCTATCTTCGCGCCGATGAAACGCTTTCTCAAATGCATCAAAAACGGGGGCGCGATATAAGGGTTATCCTTTTTCTCGGTCGTTATGTGTATTCGAGGGCTGTTCGGGTTTACCGATACGACTAAAATCTTATTTTTACCACCCGCGTGGACGTAAAAAGTCACCTCGTCCTTTTCGGGCTGGTTTATCTTTTCTATTCTTCCGCCGACAAGAGAGTCGAACAATTCGCGTGCGAGCGCGTTCAAAGTGTACATATCGTTAGGCATAGTCCTATTATATAACTACCCGTCGAAAAATACAATAGATTTTTATTTTCTCTTGAAAAACCCCTTTTGAAGCGAAAAATCGACAATATTCGCCGTTCTTTTGTGGAAAAAAGAGAAATAACCCCTCTCTAAATGTTGCCAAACTTTTTTTAATATGATAAAATTTTATATATTATAAAGAATATACACGAAAAGTGTTATTTTGGAGGAACAAATGAGTAACGAAGAACAAGTAATCAACGCCGTTGATAATCAACAAGAAAACACCGTAGCAAAAGACCTCGTTTTGAATATTAGAGGTACCGACTACCCCATCTCTTACACGGTAGAGCAAGCGGATAAGTTTACCAAACACTACGTCGTAAAAGTAGACGGCGAGTTTTATAAAGCTTTGGAATTGAGCGCGTACTTCAAGACCAAAGGCAAATATATGATACCCGGTTTCCGTAAAGGCAAAGCCACTATGGCGAGCATCAAAACCCACTACGGCGAGACCGTATTCCTTGACGCCACCATCGACGAGGCTATCGACCAAATCTACAAAGTTATGCTTCGCCCCGTATTCTATGCGGACGGTATGGTTTGCGCCCCCTCGGTAGACGTTAAGTCGATCAACCTCGGCGAATTCGAATTCTTCTATATCATCACTTCTTACGCGGAAGTTGAAAACGTAGTATATAAAGATCTCGAATACGTTGCCGTCAAAGAAGACAAGTACGTTGAATCCATCGCTCAAGATAAACTTCAATCCGCCCTTGACAAAGCGGGTTATTGGGAAGATATCTCGGATAGAGCGTTGCAAATGAAAGACACCGCCACCATCGACTTCGAAGGTCGTATCGACGGCGAATTGTTCGAAGGCGGTTCCGCCAAAGATACCGAACTCGAAATCGGCTCGGGCAAGTTCATTCCCGGATTCGAAGAGCAACTCGTCGGTATGAATATCGGCGAAACCAAAGATATCAACGTCAGATTCCCCGACGATTACGGCGCGAAAGAGTTTGCGGGCAAGGACGCGGTGTTCACCGTCACTTTGAGCGCAATCAAGGTCAAGAAGACCCCCGAACTCGACGACGAATTCGCGAAAGACGTTAGCGACTTCGACACTTTGGACGAACTCAAAGCCTCCTATCAAAAGGAAGCCGAGGAAGAATCCGCTTCTAAGGCGAAGAAAGAGACCGAGAACAATATCATTGCCGCGGTTCTTAAAGCCAACGATTCTTACGAATTGCCCGAAAAGGCGGTCAAGGAAATGGCTGAAAAGAGATTCGAAGACTTTGCCGCTTATCTCAAAAACGGCGGTATGAATATGGATATGTACCTCGGTTATATCGGTCAAACCAAAGAAGATATGATCGAGACCTACAAGAAAGACGTGGAAGCGAGCGAAAAGCGTAACATGATCTTGACCGCGGTTATCGAAGCCGAAGGTATCAAGATCGAGGAAGAGGAAGCCGAAGCGAAGATCAAAGAAAACGCCGAGAAAGCGGGCAAGGAATTGGAAGAGTACAGAAAAGAGATGAAGGGCGACGAACTCGACTACATTTACAATCAACTTCTTTCCGACAAGCTTGTTTCCCGTTTGAAAGAGTTGAACAAAGCCATCGCCGAATAACTCGTTTAAAATATATCATCGTTAATGGTGGTTTACCGTATTAGGAAGAGATGTTTCGACTTCGCTCAACATGACGAATAAAAAACCTCGCGAAGCGAGGCTCGAGCAAACGCAAAACGTTTGCGAGAAAGAGGAATAGGCAAGCAAAAACGAAATCATCGTTAGATGGTGAGTAAAAGCGCAGCCTATGACGAGTCGAAGGATCCCCTAACCAAGCGTAATTGCTTATATGAGATTCCAAAGCGGAAGAGATGTTTCGACTTCGCTCAACATGACGAATAAATATAAACCGCTAGTTGCAAACCGCCTACCTCTTAACTCGTTAGTATTTTCGTATAAAATCAATATGCGACCTCGTCGGTCGCATATTGTGGCTTAATGCCGCGAATTATAAAAAATAATCGTATAGGGCGTTCGTTTTGCGATTTTCCGTCCTATAATATAGAATATACCTTTTTAATAAGGAGAATTTATGGAAAAAGAAAAAATGTCTTTTATACCTTACGTTTACGAAGCGAACGGCGTCAATAAAGGCGACTTGTTTTCGAGAATGCTCGACGATAGGATCATCTTTTTGACCGGCGTAGTAGACAGCGATATGGCTGAACTCGTCATCGCGCAACTATTGTATCTTGAAAGCAAAGATCCCAAAAAGGACGTTTTCCTTTATATCAACAGTCCCGGCGGCTCGGTAAGCGACGGAATGGCAATTCACGACACTATGCAATATATCAAATGCGACGTGCAAACCATTTGCGTTGGCGAAGCGGCTTCCATGGGCGCGTTTCTACTTGCTTCGGGCGCGAAAGGCAAACGCTATTGCTTGAAAAACAGCGAAGTTATGATACACCAAGTTTTGAGCGGCTATTCGGGGCAGGCGACCGACCTTGAGATCCACACCCGCCACACCTTGCGTATCAAAGAAAGAATGAACAAGCTTCTTTCCGAGTACACCGGTCAACCCTATGAAAAGGTTTGCTTGGACACCGAAAGAGACTATTTTATGAACGCCGAAGAAGCGCTCGAATACGGCATTATCGACAAGGTTTTCGAACACAGAGAATAATTTATGGTAGAGAAAGATTTCAGTTGTTCTTTTTGCGGTAGACCCGAGTCCGTCGCGGGGCAATTAGTCACCGGGAAAAGTAAAAATATCTATATTTGTAGGAATTGCGCCGAGCAAGTCATCTCGAGATTAAGGGAATATGACGAAGAACGTATCGGCGTAAACGAGGGAATAAAACTCTTAACGCCTCGTCAAATCAAAAAGAAGTTGGACGAGTATATCATCGGTCAGGATATGGCGAAGAAGATCATATCGGTAGCCGTGTATAACCATTATAAGAGGATCCTCAATAATAACGATCCCGACGACGTGGTTTTGGAAAAGAGTAATATCCTTATGCTCGGACCTACCGGCTCGGGTAAGACCTTGCTCGCAAAGACTCTCGCGGGGATATTGAACGTTCCTTTCGCTGTCGCGGACGCGACCACCTTGACCGAGGCGGGCTACGTAGGCGAAGACGTCGAGAATATTTTGCTTAAACTCATTCAAAACGCCGACTTCGACATAGAGAGAGCGGAAAAAGGTATTATCTATATCGACGAGATCGATAAGATAGCCAAACGCGGCGAGAACGTTTCCATCACCCGCGACGTAAGCGGCGAGGGCGTTCAACAAGCCTTATTGAAAATAATCGAAAGCACCACGGCGGACGTTCCCCCGAAAGGCGGAAGAAAACACCCCGAACAAGAGTGCATTCAAATAGACACCACTAATATATTGTTTATATTCGGCGGCGCGTTCGTAGGGCTTGAAAAGATCATCTCGCAAAGAAAGTTGGAAGGCAATATCGGCTTCGGCGCGTTCGTTGAAAGCGAGGAAAACGCCGCGTATTCCCAGCTTATTGCGGAAATGCAACCCGACGACCTTATCAAATTCGGTCTTATCCCCGAGTTCGTCGGCCGCGTGCCCGTCGTAGTTGGCTTGGATAATTTGAACGAAGAGACGCTTATCCATATTTTGACCGAGCCTAAAAACGCCCTCGTCAAACAGTACGTCAAGTCGTTCAAGATTGACGGCGTAGAACTTGAATTTACCGAGGACGCCTTAAAAGCGGTCGCTCAAAAAGCCATAGAATTAAAAACGGGCGCGAGAGGATTGAGGAATATTTTAGAGAAGACCCTTCTCGAAATCAACTTCGATATTCCCGATATGCCCAACGTCGAAAAGGTAATAATCACGAAAGAAGTCATTGAGGGAAAGGAAAAACCCATATTGAGTTATCAAAATGAGTAATCGAGAAAACGAACGTTAGTTTTCTAATTTTTTGAAGGAATTATTATTAAAAAGCACGTATCGAATTGCGGAAACCCGAGCGAAGCGAGGCTCGAGCAAACGCATAACGTTTGCGAGAAAGAGGAATAGGCAAGCAATAACGAAACCACCGCAGATGGTGAGTAAAAGCGAAGCCTATGACGAGTCGAAGGATCCCTTAACGCGAAGCATCAAGTATTAATAAAAGTATATGCGGAAGAGATGTTTCGACTTCGCTCAACATGACGAGTCAATATGCCTAATTTGACAAGGGAAATTAATCGCAGTTTCAACGAAGAAATTGTTTGATAGCATTACTAATTGGGAAGGAAAAATGAGTAAAGAGTATTTTAAGATTTATTTGGAATATAACGAGCCTATTTTCGAGGAACAAATCGTTAACGTTCCCATACTCGATAAATTGAGACTTGCAAACTTTAACGATTTGAGCAAAAACGGAGAATTGTTCGTTTGCGGTATTTTCGAGTACGAAAAAGAGTATTACGGCACCATTTGCCGCTTGCTTCGTGTAAAACAAAGAGAAGGCGAGGCGTTCTTAAACGTCAAGGGCGTGGAAAGAGTGAAAATTATCTCTTTTGCTCAATCAAACGACATTTTCGAGTTATCCACCGCTTTGGTAGAGTCGATGACCCCTTCGTTTTATTCGGTAACGGATAGTTCGGCTTTCGCTACTTCTATTGAAAACTGCAACAAATACATCGAGGAATTGAGAAAGTCCGCCCCCATCGAATTCAGCGACGTCGGCATGATACAGGAACTCTATTTCGACGATTGGATAAAAAGAAACAGTCGCATTCTCAAATACGTTTCCCGCGAGCTTTTGTTCGCCGAGAAGAAAGACGAAATAAGGGCTTCTAAACTTCAAGAAGGTCTAATGATGATGGCGGTCAGCGTCGAACTCGATAAGGATATCGAGAAGACTTTGAGCGACAGTATGAGCAAAGACCAAAACGACTACATTCTTCGCGAAAAACTGCGTATCATCAATAAAGAACTCTACAATACCGATGGCGATTCCGAGAAATATCGCGAGAAAATCGATAAACTCAACGCGCCCGACGACGTGAAGCAGGTGCTTATCGACGAGCTTGCGAAGGTTACGGGTATGCAAGTAGGCTCGCCCGAATCCTACGTCGCAAGGAATTACATAGACACCGTTTGTTCTTTGCCCTGGGGCGTTTACACCGAAGAAAATCTCACCCTCGAAAACGCGAGAAAGATTCTCGAAGAGGATCATTTCGGTATCGAAGAGGTCAAAGAGAGAATTATGGAATTTTTGGCGATACATAAACTCGTCAAAGAGAAGAAAGGCAATATCCTTTGCTTCTACGGTCCCCCGGGAACGGGTAAAACTTCGGTCGTAAAATCCATCGCGAAAGCGTTGGGTAGAAAGTACGTTCGTTTGAGTCTCGGCGGCGTTCACGACGAGGCGGAAATCAGAGGTCACCGTCGTACCTATATCGGCGCGTTAGCCGGTAAGATTATAACCGGTATCCGCGACGCGGGCTCTATGAACCCCGTATTCCTTATGGACGAGGTGGATAAACTCTCTGCCGACGCAAAAGGCGACCCCGCAAGCGCGCTACTCGAAGTCCTCGACCCCGAACAAAATAAGGCGTTCAGAGATAACTTTATCGACCTGCCTTTCGACCTTTCTCAAGTGCTGTTCATCACTACGGCGAACAATATCCAGACCATCGCAAGACCCTTGCTCGACCGTATGGAACTTATCGAAATGAGCAGTTACACTATAGAGGAAAAGAAAGAGATCGCTCTCCGTCACCTCATACCCAAGCAACTCAAAGAACACGCCGTTCCCGATAATACCGTGACCTTCACGCCCGAAGCGGTTGAAGAGATCATCGACGCGTACACGTTGGAAGCGGGCGTTAGAAAGCTCGAACAACTCGTCGCGAGGATTATAAGAAAGATAGCCGTCAAGTACGGCGACGTTGGGTATCAACCCGTCACCGTCGATAAGGATAGCCTCGTCGGTTATTTGGGCGCGCCCAAACATACCGATAAAGAGATAGCGCCCCCCGAAGTAGGCGTGATAACCGGGCTTGCGTACACCGAGTACGGCGGCGTAACTATGGAAATGGAATGCGTGTTAACGGCGGGGAAGGGCAACCTTCAACTCACCGGCAACTTAGGCGACGTTATGAAAGAGAGCGCGAAAGAGGCGTTCACTTTGGTAAGATCCAAAGCCGAAAAGTACGGGATACCCCAAGAAGCGTTCGAGAAAGACGTACATATCAACGCGACCGAGGGCGGCGTCCCCAAAGACGGACCCAGCGCGGGCGTGGCGTTGTCCACCGTGATATTGTCGGCGTTTACGGGGAAGAAGATACGCTCGGATATCGCTTTGACCGGCGAAATAACCATTACGGGCAAGGTTCTCGCGATAGGCGGCGTAAAAGAAAAATCTTTGGGCGCGTTGCGTAAAGGTATCACTACGATAATCCTTCCTTCCGCTAATAAAGCGGACGTCGAAGCGCTTTCCCCTACGATAAAAGACAAGATCAACTATATCTTCGTCGATAGAATCGAACAAGTCTTCGATAAGATGCTTATCGACTAACGTTTCGACTTAATATACCTAAAAGTTGCCTGAATCGAATTCGGCGAAACGCGATTAAAAGCGTCAATCGTAATCATTATAATTGCATCAAACCGCCAGTAGCGAAAAGAAAAGTACGTCATACTGAGCCTGTCGAAGTATCCCCTAACGCGAAGCAGAAGCGACAAGGAAGAGATGTTTCGACTTCGCTCAACATGACGAAATAATAAAGTGCGTCTTTGTAAATAACCGTTGTAGAATAACACGCAAAATAATTAGTACAAGTGCGCATATCTATTATATTACAAACGTTTTGAGGTAAACCGTGAAGATAACCAGCGCGAGTTTTATAAAATCGGTGAGCGATACCGCTCTACCCGAATATAACAAAGAGATCGCCGTCGTGGGTAGAAGTAACGTCGGCAAGAGTTCTTTTATTAATTTTCTCACCGATAACGGCAAGCTGGCGAGGACTTCTTCCACGCCCGGACGTACTCGCCTTATCAACTATTTCGACGTAAATAAAGGCGAGTTTACTCTGGTCGATCTTCCCGGTTACGGCTTCGCGAAGGTCTCGAACGACGAAAAAGAGAAGTGGAAAAAGATAATCGAAAACTACCTGCAAAACAGCAAAAACCTACTCCACGTCTTTATCATCACGGATATAAAAGTCGTCGATTCCCCGCTTGACTCGCAAATGGTTTATTACCTTAATACCTATAATATTCCATATACGGTCATCGCGAATAAAGCGGACAATATCCCCAAATCGCAAATCCCCAAAAACGTAAATAAGATCGCCGCCCATTTCGGGCTTGGAATGGGGAATATATACGTCGTTTCCTCGGTCAAAAAGACGGGGAAAGAGAAAGTCCTCGACCGTATCGAACAAATACTTTACACGCCGAATAACTTCGAGTAAGCGTTAAGGCTTGGATATTTTCGTCGAGCGATTAGATATTATTTAGGTGGATATTGATTGAGATAATAATATTTGATATTAGGAAGATAATATTTATAAGGATAATATAATTAGTACAATTTAATAATAAATAGGCGCTGTGAAACGTCCTACGTAAAAGAATATTTCGGCTTTATTACGCCGCGCGAGATTATGGCAACTAAAAGTTCCTCTTGCGAGCGTGTCGAATTACTCTCTTATTAAGGTAAAACGCTTTCACAGCGCCTTTTGTCTTATTGAGGGAAGAGCGGAAGGTCGAAAAAGCCTTCGCAAACTTCTTGCTGGAATTCTTGGCAAGGCGGGATATAGCAATATCCGTAAGAAGGGACGAGAAGTTCCACTTCGGTCACGACCTTGACGATTACCGTCAAACAAATCGTAATAGAGAAAGTCGCATCCGAAACGTAAGAGCCTACCGTGCTAACCGCGTTCACGACCGCTTCGATATCGGCGGGAATGACCGATGCTTGCGGAATATGTAGAATGAGATCTCTTGAAACCGTAAAGGACGAAACGCCCGTCGCTGTAGTGCCGTTTGCGTCGGTGAAAACTACGGACAAAGGGACTGAAACGTCGAATTGAACTCTCGAACAACCGGGTTTGTCGGGAATGGGGGTTATAACGAGGTTGGATATTTCGCCTTTAGACGACGAGCTTATCGCGCTTTGATAGGTAAATGGTTGAGTTACGTCCTCGGGAACGGTGGACGTTAGGGTGATTTGAGTATTTGCGAGGGTTTCTTGTCTGATACAAGCGTCGAAAACTTTCTTGACTTGAATACAAACTTTCTCGCACAATCCCGTAGTGGGATTGCCGTTTATAGTTCCGGGCATTCTGTCCGGTCTGACGTTATTGGAAAAAGCCATAATAATCCTCCTGTTTTAGTATATGTTAGAAGGATTGAGAAAGTGAAAGAAAAAGCGTTTGGTAGACTTAATAGTTATTCCTTTACGAAAACCTTTTGGGTTTTCTCGATTGCTCACCTCGTTCGCGTAAAAATATCAGTACGTAATTCCGACCAACTTCGAGAAATTACAAATAATAGCACGTCATCTTTAACAGCAAAACCCGAGCGAAGCGAGGCTCGAGCAAACGCTTAACGTTTGCGAGAAAGAGGAATAGGCAAGCAACAACGAAACCATCGTAGATGGTGAGTAAAAGCGAAGCCTATGACGAGTCGAAGGATCCCCTTAAAAGAGGTAACTATCTTATAAAACTATCTTAAATCGGAAGAGATGTTTCGACTACGCTACGCTTCGCTCAACATGACGAGTAAATTATATTAGTACCGTCATAGTGAGAAGGAATAACCCGAGCGAAGCGAGGCTCGAGCAAACGCAAAACGTTTGCGAGAAAGAGGAATAGGCAAGCAACAACGAAACCATCGTAGATGGTGAGTAAAAGCGAAGCCTATGACGAGTCGAGGGATCCCCTAACGCGAAGCAGTGATAATCTTTCATATCGTTCAAATCCGAAGAGACGTTTCGACTACGCTCAACATGACGAAAAAACATAAACCTAACTTACGATAATGGACAAAATATTAGATTATGCCTAAGCTCAAAAGCGATCAAGGTTTTGACCGCTCAAAAATCCTCGCAGATTACAGTAGCGTAAGCGTAAATTTGGTCAAGTCGCAAGAGGTGAGGATATAAGGAATATCGTCGATGACGACTTCTTTTTTGTGCGGGCTTTGAAATCCGTGTACGTGCCCGTAGACCACTTTATATACGTTATATTCTTTAATTATCTCGGTAAAATCCGAGGATTTGAAATTGTTAAAAGGGGGATAGTGCGTCATCACTATCATTTTTTTGTCGGGGTAGCGGCGGACGGCGTCGTCGAGAGTTAGCCTCAAACGTAGTTTTTCCCTCTCGAAAATCTTTACGTTTTCCGCGTCGTTTTCTTCGGGAAAATCCCAAAGACGAGTCCCGCAAACGACGTAATCTTCAACGAGCAAAGAGTCGTTTTGGATGGCTTTGAAGGTAGGGGGAAGGGCGGCTTTGACTTTCGAGATACCCTGCCACCAATAATCGTGGTTGCCGCGAATGATAATTTTAGTGCCTTTAAGCGAGTCGAATTCTTTAAGATCTTCCATCGCTTCGGGAATGGTCATCGCCCAAGAGAGATCGCCGCACAAAAGAACGGTATCGCCGTCTTTGACTTTGGCGATCCAGTCCTCTTTTATCTTATCGACGTAGTTGTCCCATTGACTACCGAAGACGTTCATGGGTTTGTCGCCTCGGGTAGATAGGTGCAAATCGGATATGGCGTAGATCATACTCTCACTCTAACGAAGTATCGTTATTTGTATTATATATTATAATTATTTATTGTTCAAGTATTTTTCGATTATTTTGCTTTGCGTTTGGGGAAGAGGGCTACAAGCATTTTCAAAATACGAGATAGTTTATCGTTTTTTTATCGCGTTTCAGAAAAGTTTTCCTATGGTTTTAGTATTTTTTATAATAATTTTCCTTTGGATATTCGTTAAAAATCTGTGGAAAATTGACCTAAAAGGGCGAGTTATCCACAATTTCAGGGCGAGTTTATCCACTTATCCACAAAAATCCACTGAATTTTCCGTACAGTACGTTATATCCTATATCGTACGAAACGTACGGCATTTTTAAGCTCGCGTACCCCTCTCGACCACGTTCGCCCCCTGTTTGCGACCCTGTACGAAAAATACAAAAATAGCGTATAAATGTTACAAAATTGCCATTTTCGAGGTAAAAATCGCCCGTTTGGGACACTTTATTAAGAAATCTTAATAATTCAAAACCCCATCAAAACCATTAAAAGGGTTGAAAGTGGACGAAAATTGTGATATTATCTAAATACAGGTGAAATATGCAAGAATTCTACTATGGAAAATACGAATATATTCTCGATGAGAAAAATCGTTTGAGACTCCCTGCCGAATTCCGTAATGCGGTCGGTCCTAACGTTGTGATCGGCGAAGGCGACGGAAAGTACCTGTTAGTGTACGGAGCAAACGATTTTAAGGAATTGCAAAGAGAGAAGTACGATAACTATCAAAAAGATCAATCCTTCGAGAACGAGATGAAATTCAAAGAGTTTTCCACCGGATTCCGCGATTTCAAAAAAGACAACCAAGAAAGATTCCTTATTCCCTCCGAGTTGGTGGAATACGCCGAACTCAAATCCGAGGTTTACGTCGTGGGCGGCGTGGGCGGATTGGAAATATGGTCGAAAGAGAATTACGAACATCGCTACAACCTATCCTTCGCTCACTCGAAATCCTATGAGATAGAGATGAAGAAAGTGGAAGCCGCAATCGAAATGAAAGTCGAAAGAGAATTCAGAGAGAAGATGGCTTACCAACGCGCGATGGCGAAAATGGAAGCCCTTTACGGCAAACTCGGCGAGGACGATAAAAAGTAAAATGAGCGAATTCACACACGTACCCGTAATGCTCAACGAAGTGATCGAAGGGCTGAACGTCAAAAAAGACGGCGTATACGTCGACGCGACGGTAGGCGGCGCGGGGCACTCGCTCGAAATAGCCAAACGCCTCGACGGCGGAAAGCTATACTGCATAGATAAAGACGAAGACGCCTTGAAAGTCGCGCGAGAAAGACTATCGGGCTACAACGTCGAATTGATACACGGCGACTTCAAAGAAGTGATACCCACTCTGCCGAAGATGGACGGGTTACTAATGGACTTGGGCGTTTCTTCCTACCAGCTCGACACGGCGGAAAGAGGATTCAGCTACCGCTTCCAAGCCGACCTCGATATGCGTATGGACGCAAGCAAGGGCGTAACGGCGAAAGAAGTCGTAAACACGTTGTCCGAAAAGGAATTGACCGAAATATTCTTCAAGTACGGCGAGGACAAGTTCTCTAAACTCATCGCGAGAGCGATCGTTAAAAGAAGAGAATCCGCCCCGATAAATACGACTACCGAGCTTTGCGACGTTATCCTTAACGCGATCCCCGCGAAAGCGAGGTACTCGGGAAGCAACCCGTATATGCGAGTCTTCCAAGCCTTGCGGATATACGTCAACGGCGAACTCGAAGGATTAAAGGATATAGTAATAAAAGGCGTTGAAAGGCTTAATCCTCAAGGTAGGATATGCGTAATAACCTTCCATTCGCTTGAAGACAGGGAAGTAAAGACGGCGTTTAAGTACCTCGAACAGGACTGCGTTTGTCCCCCGAATTTCCCCGTTTGCACCTGCAACAAGGTGAGCGAGTTGAAGATAATCACCAAAAAGCCCATCGTCGCCTCGGAAGAAGAGCTTCGAATAAACTCTCGCGCCGAATGCGCGAAATTGAGAATAGGCGAAAAAAAGGCACTCATCAAAAAATATCGGTAATAATCGATAGAGGGAGGGAATAAACTATGTTGGCTCAATACGTTGAAACCGAAAGGAACGAAACGACCGGGAATATCGCGGCGCAGAACGTTGCGGCGCAGAACGTTGCGGCTAATCGCAAACAGGTCGATGTAGTAAACGTCGTACGCGTCGAATGCAGGCAGTACGATACTATGGCTACGACCACCCCCGCCCTCGTAAAAGAAAGATTGTGGAATTGCTTAACTAACGGCGTTGAATTGACCAACCGCAAAACCGGCGAAACCGTCTTCGATATCGTGGAAGAGTTGCGTTTTGAGAGAATGAAAGAGATCATCAAAACAATGCACCTCAACAACCTTAAACGTATCGAAGAGGCGAGAAACCCCGTTGAAACTCACAAGGTACTCAAACGTTCGAGAATTCCCATTCTCGCCGCGTACGCCTTAATGGTCGTCGTGATAGTGGCGGCTCTCATCGCGGTAGTCCCCGGCACCTCTTGGGAAGTGAAGAGGTCGGTCAATCTTCAAGCGAATCCGGTTATGAGCGTTTCCGCTTCCAACACGAGCGTCGCTGTCAATACCATAATGACGGAAGAAGGACCCGTCGAAGTGGAATTGACCCCATACGCCGAAGACGAAGTCATTGAAACGAATTGGTTCGATAGGTTTTGCGACAAGGTGAGCAAAGTCTTCGGAGGTTGAAATGGTTTCTAAAAGCGAATTCATTAAAAGGTTATCGGTATTAAGCATACTGATAACCTTTCTTTTTACCGCGGTAGTCGGTAAACTTTTTTACGTTCAAATAGTAGAGGGGAAGGATCTTCAAGCGAAAGCCCTCGACCAATGGACGAGGGATATCCCTTACGTCGCCGAAAGAGGAAAGATCGTCGACCGAAACGGCGTAGTCCTTGCCGCGACGAGTACGACGTACACTTGCTACGTTCGCCCGACCAACCTTAAAAACGCGGAACAAACGGCGAGGGCGATAGCGGAAGCCACCGCGATAGACTACGAAAAAATCCTTGAAAAGATATCCAAAAAAGGCGCTAGTGAGATAACGGTCGCAAAGAAGATGACGAAAGAACAGGTGAATTACGTCCTAAATAGCGGCGCGACGGGGGTGTATTTTTCAAAGGACGTATCGAGATATTATCCGTACGGCGACCTCGCGTCGCAAGTAATCGGCTTTACCAATATCGACGCGTCCGGGCAGAGCGGGTTAGAACTGTATTACGACAATCTATTGAAAGGGGTGAACGGCTCGGCGCTTACCGAAACCGACATAGTGGGGCGGGAATTGAACGAAGCGATATACTATTTGCCCGCAATAGACGGCGCGCAAATTACGACCACCCTCGACAAGAGCATACAGTATTTTGCGGAAAGCGCGGTGGAAGCTGCCGTAAACGCTCACCAAGCCAAATCGGCGTCCTGTATCGTTATGGATATCACCTCGGGCGGCGTCGCGGCTATGGCGCAATACCCTTCTATTGACCTCAATAATATCGACCGCTCTAACCTCGACGAACTATTCGCCGAGAGCAAATTGTGTTCGGTCTGCAACGTGTACGAAACGGGCTCGGTATTCAAAATTATTACGATGGCGGCGGCGATAGAAGAGGGCTTGGTTAGCGAAAACGAAACCTTTCAATGCGGTGGTTCGCGGACGATAGACGGTCAAAAGATAAAGTGCTGGAAGACCAAGGGGCACGGGCTGCAAACCTTTGCGGAAGGGGTGATGAACAGTTGTAACTGCGTGTTTATGGATCTCGCCCTAAGGCTCGGCAAAGAAAAGTTATATAGTTACTACGAAAAATTCAACCTTACCGAAAAGACAGGGTTAGACTTCGCCGGGGAAAGCAAGGGGCTTTTGATCCCCATTGAAAACGTGAAAACGGTGGACTTGGCGAGAATGGGTTTCGGTCAAGCGATAGCCGTTACCCCAATCGAACTCGCTTCGGCGGTGTCCGCGATAGTGGGCGGGGGAATATATAAAAAAGCGCATATTCTCTCGGCGGCGTACGACCCTTCGGGACGCGAGGTGTATTCTAATCAAGAGGAATCCCGCCGAGTAGTGAGCGAGCAAACTTCCTCGTTAGTAAGGAAACTGCTCTTCGGCGTGGTGGACGGGGGTAGCGGTAAACTCGCGGGAGTGGACGGCTATCACGTGGGCGGCAAGACGGGAACCGCGCAAAAATACCTTAACGGTAGCATAAACAGAGGGCATTATCTATCCTCGTTCATAGGGTTTACGACGGTGGAAGATCCCAAATACGTCGTGTATTTTTACGTCGACGAACCCGAAGGGATTTACTACGGCTCGCAAGTAGCCGCGCCTTACGTCGGAGAAATATTCTCGAAGATCCTCTCGTACGAAAAAGTCGAGAAAGCCGAGGTCGAAGAGCGTACGCCCTTTATTATGCCCGACTTCTACGGCTGGGACTACTTCGACGTCAAGAAAAAAGCCGAGGAACTCGGAATATACCTCGAAGCCGAGGGGGAGGGGGACGTGGTTATCGAACAATTCCCGCCCGCCAACGCCTCTTGCGACGAAAAATGCGTGCTTTTCATCAAAACCGAAGAGGCGAAAAATAACTAATAATAGGTAATAACCGCTATTTTCGCCTCGTTAAACTCGAAAGAGAAAAACCGTGCTATGATACGAAAAAATCATAGGAGGTTTTTATGAAACTTTCAAATATAAGTAAGGCGGTAAACGGGAAACTTTTCGGCGACGACCTCGAAATAGCGGGGTTAAGCATAGACAGTCGGCTACCGCAAAAGGATAAAATCTTTATATGTTTTCAAGGAAAGCGAACGAACTCGCAAAAATTCGTACTCGACGCGAAGGCGAACGGCGCAACGGCTATAATCACCGAGAATAAACTCTCCGTCGATATACCTCAAATAGTGGTAGGGGACGCGCGAAAAGCGTATTCTCTCGCCGCCGCCGAGTATTACGGATATCCGCAAAAGGATATGAAAATAGTGGCGGTTACGGGTACGAACGGCAAGACCACGACCGCCTATCTTCTTAAAAAAGTCTTCGACGAGGACGGCAAGAAAGCAGCGTATATAGGCACGCTCTTCGCGGATTACGACGGCAAACGCGAAGAAACCTCTTTGACTACACCCGACCCCGACGTGCTTTTCGAGTTGCTCTCTAAAATGAAGCAAGCCAAAGTCGAATACGTCTTCTTGGAAGCTTCGGCTCACGCGTTGTATCTCAAAAAGCTCGAAAGCATCGTTTTCGACGCCGCCGTACTAACCAACGTCACGCGCGACCACCTCGACTTTTTCGGGGATATGGAAACCTACGCGGACGCTAAAAAATCTCTATTCACCCAGGAAAGAACCAAACTCGGCATAATCAACGCGGACGATAGGGTGGGGCTTGAAATATTGAAACACGCCGAGATACCCTGCGTTTCTTACGGCTTATTAAATCCCGCCGACGTATTCGCACTCGACGTGGTACACGATCACGGGCTTACCTTTACCGTCAATATGTGCGACGTTGTGTTTACGATAAGCACCGTGCTTTACGGAAGTTATAACGTGGAAAACGTGCTTGCCGTTTGTACGGTGGCGGGTTATTTCGGCGTAAAGCCGTCTTCTATTGCCGCCGCGCTCAAAAACGCCGACGTCCCCGGTAGGTTCAACGTTTACGAGAATAAAGGCGTTAAGGCGGTGATAGATTACGCGCATACCGCCGACGGCTTGAAAAAGCTACTATTATCCGCTTTGGACATGACGAAAAACCGACTTATTACCGTATTCGGTTGCGGTGGCGAAAGAGATAAAGGCAAACGCGCGGCGATGGGGCGAATTGCCGAGAAGTATAGCGATTACGTATTCATAACCAACGATAATCCACGCTCGGAAAACCAATACGAAATAGCCGCGGCGATAGAGGCGGGAATGCTCGAAGATCGAAAAAAGATCGTATTAGACCGAGAGGAAGCCATAAAGCAAGCGGTGGAAATGGCTGTTGAGGGCGACGTGATAGTTATCGCGGGGAAGGGATCCGAGCAATATATGGAAATCGCGGGCGAGAAGATACCCTTTCAAGACGAAGCGGTGCTTAAAAAGTACTTCTTATGAGCTACGTTTTTCTTTTAGGGGCGGTTACGACCTTCGCTCTTACGGTGACCTTAATGCCTTTGGTCGTGCATTTCGCTTCGAAAAAAGCCGATCAACCCATTCTCGAATACGTCGATCAGCATAAGGGCAAATCGGGGACGCCTACGATGGGCGGAATAGGGTTTATTATCCCCGCCGTAGCGGTCACGTTGATATTATCACGAAACGGTCTATCATCGGGTAGAGTAGCCGCTCTTACCACGCTCGCCTACGCTATTTTAGGTTTCCTCGACGACTTTTTGAAAGTCAAAAGAAAGGATAACGGCGGGTTGTTGCCGTGGCAAAAGATAGTAGGGCAAACACTTGTCGCCGCGATTATGGGTTGGTATTGTTATCGCGTAGGTTTGACAACCCTTCGATTTCCTTTTACGTCCGTAACGGTTGACGTCGGCTTATGGATAATTCCCATAGTATCCTTCGTATTTATCGCCATGAGTAACGGCGTAAACCTAACGGACGGGTTGGATTGCTTGGCGACCTCTACCGTCGCGGTTTATTCCCTCGTCTTTTCGGTCATTTTGATCGCGTTGAACGCTTATGGAAAAGCCGACTTCGATCTCGCGTTATTCTCGACGTGTATCCTTTTCGCTCTTATCGGATTTGCGATATTCAACTCGTCGCCGGCAAAGATATTTATGGGGGATACCGGCTCGCTTGCTCTTGGGGGCGCGGCTGCGGCAATGGGGGTATTCTCGGAAAATATAATAATTTCGGGGATATTAGGCATAACTTTCGTACTCTCCTGCATATCCGTAATTATACAGGTCGGCGTTTTCAAACTGCGAAAACGAAGAGTGTTCCTTATGGCGCCTTTCCATCATCATCTTGAAAAGAAGGGTTGGAGCGAACCTCGCATCGTCGCGTTGTACGTCGCTATGACGGCGATTTGCGGGATTGCTTGCGTCACGGGTACTCTCGGATTTCAAATATAGAGGTGTTATGAGATTAACGGGTAAAAGGATATTGGTTTGCGGAAACGGTTTGAGCGGTCAAGCCGTTTTTTCAAAAGTAAAAGAGTTAGGCGGCGAGCCTTCGTTTTATACGGGCGGGGATTTTAAGCGAGAGGAATACGACTTCGCGGTAGTCAGCCCGAGCATATCGAAGAAAGGGGAATTGTATTTTAAGTTTAATTCGTTGGGGCTACCCGCGTATTCGGAAATCGACTTCGCGTATTTAATAGAGCCGAGAACTATTATCGCGGTAACGGGGACTAACGGCAAGACCACGACAGTGAGGCTTGTCGAGGGAATGCTTCGAGAGAGCGGCGTGGACGCGGTTGCGGCGGGTAATATCGGGATACCTCTCACCGCCTCGCGTAAAGCGGGAGTCACGGTGTGCGAAGTCAGTTCGTTTATGCTCGAACAGTCCTCGTTTTTTCGCGCCGATTATTCGGCGATAACAAATATACGCCCCGACCATCTCGACAGGCACGGGACTTTCGGCGAGTACGACCGATTAAAGCGAAAATTATTCGCGTTGACTCTTCTCGGCGTTGCTATCCCGAAAGAAAACGACTATACGATAAAGGAAGGTTTGAAACGTGTTACGTATTCAAGAGAAGAGCGCGCCGACGTTTACGTATCAAACGTCGGGATATACTATAAAAACGAACGGATTATAGACCTTGAGGACGTGAGGATTAAAGGCGTAAGGAACCAAGAAAATATCTTGGTCGCGCTATCCCTTTGTATCGCATATCGCGGGTACGATGATCGTTACGCCCGTTTTTTAAGAAGTTACGAGGGCGAGCCTTACCGGATGGCGTATCGGGGGCGAATAAAAGGAAAGGAAGTTTACAACGACAGCAAAGGGACTAACGTTGCGGCGACAATCGCTGCGATAAACGAATTAAAAAGTAGCGTCGCGCTTTTGCTCGGCGGTTACGGCAAAAGGGAAGATTACGGCGAATTGTTAGACGAGATGGGATTTGGAAAAGTTTTTTATTGTATCTTCGGCAAAAATAAAAACGAGATAGCCGAAGAGTGCGAGAAGAGAAAGGTTGGTTATAAGGTTTTTGAGAGCATAGAAAGCGCGCTCGATTACGCGTTTTCCCTTCGAGTAGATAATATCCTCTTTTCGCCCACGACTTCGAGTTTCGACGAGTTTTCCTCTTACGAAGAGAGAGGGAAGTATTTCGACGAATTGCTTGAAAAGTATAAATTATGAAAGCGTTATCCGTCCCTATAATAAGCAAGAGAAAGGGGCTAACGCGACCCGATAAACTTTCTATAACTCTCGCGTTACTCGTTGCCGCCCTTTGCGCGTTTTCTCTATTCGTCCTATACAGCGCGAGTTTTTACGCTGCCGAAAAGAACTTCGGCGACGGGCTTTACTATCTTAAAAAACAAGCGTTGGCTATGGGGTTAGGGGTAATTACGGCGGTGGTTTTGTCATTCATAAACGCCGAAAAACTCAAAAAAGCGGCTATCCCTTTGCTCGTGGTTTCCTTCGTCCTATTGGGAATAATCTTTATCCCCGCTTTGGGCGTGGAAAGTTACGGCGCGCGAAGATGGCTGAATTTGGGCTTTATCACCATGCAGCCTTCCGAGGTGAGTAAATTCGGGCTGGTTTTCTTCTCGGCGTTCATTATAGATAAGTACAAGACGGACACTCTAAAAGGCGGGTTGCCCATATTGCTCGTAGGAATTGCGATGTGCGTTTTGTTGCTATTAGAACCCAATATGTCGGTAACCGTCCTCACCGCGACTTTGATGATGGCTATGCTTTTCGCAGGGGGCGTAAAGACGAGGAAATTCGCATATATTTTACTACCCTTAATCGCCGGCGCGGTGCTTTTGATTTTGCTCGAACCGTATAGACTTCAAAGGCTTACCGCGTTTATCGATCCGTGGGCGTCACCGAAAGGGGAAGGCTATCAACTCATACAGTCCTATTACGCGTTAGGCTCGGGCGGTTGGTTTGGTACGGGTTACTTGAAAGGGCGACAAAAGTATATGTTTTTACCCTTTGCCGAGTCGGATTTTATCTTTGCGATAGTGGGTGAAGAATTCGGGTTTGTAGGCGCGATATTATTGATAGCGGTTTATATGGCGATAGCTATTACGGGGTATAAGATAGCCGCGAGGGCGCAAACGCGGTTTCAAGCGGTCTTGGCTTACGGGATATCCTCGGTGATAGTATTGCAAACGCTTATAAACGTCGCGGTGGTTTCGGGCAGTATTCCGCCTACCGGGATTCCACTGCCGTTTATGAGTTACGGCGGTAGCTCGCTTGTTTGCTTCCTCTCGTCGATAGGCATCCTCGAAAGCGTCGCAAGGAACGGTAGAGCGTTTTGATATGGGTGAAATTAAAAACAAAGAAAGCTTTATGTAGAAAAATATAAGTAGTCTAAATCGGTAGAGACGTTTCGACAGGCTCAACTCGTCACGACTTTCGCTTTTTATTCGTTGAGAAAAATTCTCAACTTCATTTTTGCTCGGTCGTTCCTCTTGCGAAGTAAGTTATTATACGAGCTTCAGCGAGTAAGATAATTTGTAAAGTCAAGTGATCAATTTTAGCCATACTAGACCTTTCTATACTATTTTCTTTATGAGCGAAGCGAATTCCGGAAGTTTGCACCCTTCCGCCATAGGCGGGAGCAAAGGGGGATGGACCGCTTCCGAAGCAGTCTCAAACTGCGACGAAGTGGTGGGGGTTTTAAGAGAGAGTATCACGTTATTAAGAATCGTAAAATACGAAAGCATTAGGATTTTTAGAGACTAATGTCTTGTACGGAATAAACGTTTTGATATTTTTTTTGGTAAATTCGGTAATACCGAGTGCTAATTCAAAACCCCCGACCTTCCGTCGAGCTAAAGCTCTTTGGGAACGTCCCCTCCCCCTTTGCCCGCTTGAATCCCAGATTCTTCACTAAAGGGTGCAAACTTCCGGACTCGCCGAAGCTCGTGAGATTAAAAAAGACAAAGAAAGTTTTTATGTAAAAAAATAATTAGTCTAAATCGGTAGAGATGTTTCGACTACGCTCAACATGACGAAAAAATAAGAGTACGTCATCTTTAACAGCAAGCCCGAGCGAAGCGAGGCTCGAGCAAACGCTTAACGTTTGCGAGAAAGAGGAATAGGCAAGCAACAACGAAACCATTGTAGATGGTGAGTAAAAGCGAAGCCTATGACGAGTCGAGGGATCCCCTAACGCGAAGCAGCGGTAATCATTTAAGTATTTTTATCGGTAGTGACGTTTCGACTTCGCTCAATATGACGATAAAAATAACACTCTTAATAAAAAGTCCGTCATACTCTCGCCTTGACGAAAATAATATTCAATTATGACGGAAGAATATTTTTTGATAAAGCAAAGCAGAATATGCGGGGAAGTCGTCCCTCAAGGAAGTAAAAACGCGGCGTTACCGCTCATCGCCGCTTGCGTGGAATGTCGCGGGCGTTACGTTTTGAGAAACGTTCCCGACATCGAGGACGTCAAAACCCTTATAAAAATTTTTTCAAATTACGGCGTAAAATTTACCTTTCGTAATAACGAATTGTCGATAGATTCAAGGGAATTGCGCTCTTCGGTCGAGTCAAGCGAAGAAGAAGAGAAACTTCGAGCCTCGTCCTACCTTATCGGCGCGATAATTCCCTCTAATAAGCGGCTCGTTCTGTCTCCGCCGGGCGGTTGCAAATTGGGTGATAGACCTCTCGATATCCACTTCGACGTTTGCCGTAGTTTAGGCGTTACGGTTAGAATAGAGGATAAACTGTATTTCGAGTGGGATCAAGAAGGCTCGCGTAAAATAAACCTACGATTCCCGTCGGTAGGGGCGACGATAAACGCTATTATGCTCGCCGCTTCCCTCGAAAAAGAAACCCTCATAGTAAACGCCGCGCCCGAGCCCGAAGTTGACGAGGTGATTTCCTTTTACCGTTTAACGGGCGTAAAGATCGAGAGAGAAGGGGAAAGCATTCTTATTTTCGGCAAAGAAAACAAAAAAGAGATAGTTTACGCCGTCCCTTTCGATAGGATTGTATGCGGCGATCTAATGCTTTTAGCGGCGGCAACGAAAGGGGAATTGCTCATAAAAGGGGTGGATTTTCAACAAGAGGCTGCTTTAATCGGTAAATTTTCTCTAACCCCTTGCCAAATAAGGTATTATTATGATAGAATATATATTCGGAATAGTGGGAGAGTCTGCGGTAACGTAATTACCGCCCCTTATCCGTATTTCCCTACCGATCTTCAAGCCCAATTCGCCGCCGCCTCGGTTGGCTCGGGCGGTAGTTGCCGAATATGCGAACACGTCTTCGGTTCAAGATTCGCCTATTTCGAAGAACTTGAAAAGATGGGCGCAAAGGGAAAAATAGACGGCAACGAATTGACTCTCGAGAGATCCGCTTTGACGGGTGCCACCGTGACCGCCAAAGATTTAAGAAGCGGTATGGCGTTAACTATCGCGGGGTTCGCCGCGCGTGGATATACGAAAGTTTACGGTCTTCGTTATTTGGACAGAGGGTACGAGAATTTAGTTCGAGTCCTCACTTCCATTAACGGGGATATAAAGAGGATAGAATGAAAGGTAACGGACGAATTATCGTTTTCATAGCGATCATCGCGGTTATCGTCGTTTTCGTTATATTGAATATGACCGTTTTTACCGTAAAAGACGTTACGGTATTGAATAAGGTCGAATCTCAATCGATAGACAAAGACGCGATAATAACCGACTCCGGCATTGATACCGGGGATAATATCTTTTTGCTTTCCGAGAGCAAGATATCCTCGGCGATAGAGAGAAACAACCCCTACGTCGAAGTGCTTTCCGTCGAACGTTCTTTCCCTAACAAAGTGGTCATACACGTTTCGATGCGTACGCCTTTGATGTCGGTACATATTCAAAATTCAAATCTTTACGCGTTGATAGACGCTTCGCTTAAAATTCTCGAAATAGTGGACGATCATGCCGCGCTTTACGAGGCTTCCACCAAAGTCAACGGAATAGAGATAACCGATCCCATAGTGGGCGGCGTTCTCTATCAAAGTAACGACGTCAACGGAAGGCTCGCGGATATCGCGTACGTCGCTGAAAAAGAGAGGTTGGAGGGAAGCGCCTTTTTGAATTTCTTCGAGTCGGTCGCGTTCTCGGGCGAAAACGGAAGCGTGATTTACATTAAGATTCGTTCGGGTGTAACGATATGCCTTAACGGCGTAAACGATACGCAAACCAAATTACGCTACGCTCTCGAAGAGTACCGAGCGTTAGGCGAACAGTCGTTTAAGAGAAGTAGCGGGTTCATATACTTCAACGAGTCGAAAGGCTGGGATTGGTCGGAATCCGATCCTTACGGCGAATAGAAAGAGGCGTTTATTCTTCGTTCGTCGAAGAGTAACGGGTTAATCCAATAAGGGATATTTCGACTTCGTTTCACTTCGCTCAATATGACGATATCTAAACAGTACGTCATACTAAACTAGGAGATCCGAGCGAAGCGAGTATCGAACAAACGCAAAGCGGTTGTGAGAAAGAGGAATAGGCAAGCAAAAACGAAATCATTGTAAGATGATAAGTTATAGCGAAGCCTATGACGAGTCGAAGGATCCCCTAAATAATAATACCTAAAATTATAAAAATTTATAAACAAATTCCGAGCAAAATCTCAAGAAATGCTCTAATTATAATTTAAACTAATGAGGTTGTTATGGCAAAAGGACACGAATACGCAGTTTTGGACATAGGGTCGCATAAAATGCGTTTGCTCGTCGCGAACAAATGTTACAGCACGTTTTCCGTAAAGGCGGAAGCGCAGGTCGCCTACGACGGCTACGCTAACGGCAAATGGGTAAACGAGGACTCGGTTCGTAACGCGATAAAAGAAGTGGTCGCAAAGGTAAAAGGAAAGGACGCTAAAATCAAGAAACTCTACGTCGGCGTTCCCGCGGAATTCTGCACGCATAAAGTGGTTTCCGCGTCCATCCAGTCGATAAAGCGTAAGAAGGTAGAGCAGTCCGACGTCGACGCGCTCTTTATAACAGGCAATCCTTTCGGGGACGATAAAACGCTCTTGGTCAAAGCGCCCGAATACTTTATGGTCGACAACAGCAAAAACCGCTATATAAACGCTTTGGGTCTTCCCACTCAAAGCTTGTCGGGCAGTTTGTGCTACATTGCTACCGAAAACAACTTCGTCGCGTTCATCAACGACGTTTTGAAGCGTTGCCAGATCAACGAGACCGTGTTCCTTTGTTCGACCTACTCGGAAATGCTCTCGCTCTTCGACGAGAAATCCCGTCAATACGGCGTTCTCTTGGTGGATTGCGGATATAGAAGCACCTCGGTTTCCATAATGAACGGCGACGGAATTATATTCCTTTGCAGCTTCTCGATAGGGCAAATGCACCTTATCAAATGGATAGCGCAAGGCTTGCAAATCCCTTACGAAGTAGCGGCTAAACTCTTCCAAAAGGTGGATTTGAGCCTTAATTCTTCCAGCGAAGCGACCTATTCGGTGGAAGCCGAAGGCGGAATGATGAGATTTTCCTGCTCTAAAATAATAGAAATGGTTTCTCAATGTATTTCCGTCATATGCAACTACGTTAACAAATCGCTTGAAAAGTTCAACGATTATAAAATAACTCGTTTGACGATAAACATAACGGGCGACGGCTTACGTTTGAGAGGGATAGAAGCCTGTATGGGTTCTAAACTCGGCAGAAGCGTTAAAACCGTCGTTCCTATGAAGAACAGTAACTATAATAACGCCGAGTATTCGAGGGCTGTGGGCTTGATCGAACAAGCGCTCGATATGGACAGCAAGAAAACGTCTTGGATATGGTAATATGGAGGGAGTAGAGTATGTACGACATTGAAGATTTTGAAGTTGAAACAAAGTATGAAAACGGTAACGGTAAAAGGGTATGCAATATTCTTTTAGTAGGCGTTGGCGGCGGCGGTTGTAACGCCGTTTCGAGATTGATGTATTCGGATATCACTTCGGCGGACTTCGTCGCGGTTAACACCGACGCGCAAGCGTTGATGGCTATCAAGCATCAAGCCCTCGCTCAAAAACCCAACGTCAAAGTTAAACTCTTGCAAATAGGCAAGCAACTCACGGGCGGGCAAGGCGCGGGCGCCGATCCTCAAATGGGTAAAGAAGCGGCGGAAGAGAGCAAAGAGGATATAAGAAATATGCTCACCGGTATTCAACTTTGCTTTATCGCTTGCGGAATGGGCGGCGGTACCGGTACCGGCGCGGCTCCCGTTATCGCGCGTATCGCTCACGAAATGAATATCCTTACCATCGCGGTAGTTACCAAGCCTTTCGGTTTCGAGGGCGTACCTCGTATGGAAAACGCCGAAAAGGGTATCGTAGAACTCAATAAATATATCGATTCTTTGATAGTCGTTCCCAACGATAAATTGGATAGAAAGAGCGTTGCTACCGCATTCGCTCAAGCGGACGACGTTTTGAAGTATTCTATCAAGGGCATCGCCGATTTAATAAGCAATCCCTGCCTTATCAACCTCGACTACGCAGACGTATGCAAGATCATGTCCGATCGCGGCTACGCACATATCGGTATCGGTTACGGCGAAGGTCCCGGCCGCGCTTTGACCGCCGTAAAACAAGCGGTAAAGAACGATATCACCGATACGACCATCTATCACGCGACGAGTATGATAATCTCTTATCAAGCGGGTTCGGATTTCAATACCGAAGAGATTGACAACGCGACCAACTTGGTACGTAAGGTATTGCAAGACGACGCCGAGATAATCTTCGGCTTGAATATCGATCCCGAACTCGGCGATACTATGACGGTCACCGTTATTGCGACCGGTTTCAAACCCGCAGGCGCGAAAGATCAACCTTCCCCCGTGAAAGTCGAGCCGGCGCCTCGCCAAGACTTTTTCCGTAAAAGCGACTCGTTCAACGCGGCGGACGCGCAAAGAATGATGACCGAGCGTGAAAACTCAACGATCAACGTTCAAGAGCCCGTTTTGAATTCGGACAATAGAATCGAAGTCGACGATAGTTTGGTACCTTCGTTTATGACCGAGATGAAGAATAAAGACGAGTAAAGTAAATTAACTGCGATTATTCGCATTGATTTAATTTGGCTCAAAAATTTTACTCGTCATGTTGAGCTTGTCGAAACATCTCTTCCGATTGAGATAATCAAATAAGCAAACACTGCTTCGCGTTAGGGGATTCCTCGACGATGCTCGGAATGACGGTACTAATATAATTTACTCGTCATGTTGAGCTTGTCGAAACATCTCTTCCAATTTGGAACCTCATATAAGAGATTACGATTGGTTAGGGGATCCCTCGACGTTGCTCGGGATGACGTACTGATATTTTCTCGTCATGATGAGCGAAGTCGAAACATCTCTTCCGGTTGAGATAATTAAACAAGCAAAAGGTTTTCGAGAAAGTCGACAAGAAAACGGTTGATAGATTAAATTCTTCCGTTTTCTTTTTTTATTCCCATTGTATCATATCCATATGACCGTTGTTATAGAGTACGTCGTATTGGATAACTTTTTGCTTGACTTATTGACTGCGCTTATCGTCGCGGAAATAATGAAGGTTATGAAAGGTTTTTGCTTTATCTCGGCTTTTACGGGGACTATAACCGCCCTCGTTTACCCGATAATCCCCGATTATTTCATAATTCCGTTCAAAATATTATCCCTTATCGCTTGCGTTTTGCCGCTTTGTTTCAAAAAAAGGATAAAGAGAAGTTTAGGAATTCTCGCGTTGTACGTCACTATCTCCGCGGTGTTTTCGGGGGTGTTGCAACTCTTCTTAAACGGTTCGATCAAGGCGGGGGCGTCCTATTATTCGGGCGGTAAAGTCGCGTTGATATCTTTCGCCGTAATAATCGCCTTTTATCTGTTGAAACAGTGCGTGGGTTTGATAAAAAACTCTAAAGCGAAAAGCGAACTCGTAAAGATAAGAATAAAGGTAGATAATAAAGAATACGATCTTAAAGGCTTTATCGACGGCGGGAATATGAGTAGATATCGAAATAGCGGATTAAACTTTTTATCCAAAGATCTATCCGAAGTGCTATCATTAAAAGAGATAGGTGAAACTACGGTGGAAACGGTAAACGGCAAAAGTTTGGAAAAGGTTTACGTTATTGACGAATTGAAGATATATAGAGAGGGAAAAGAGCATATATATAGAAACGTAAACGCGGTAAAGACCGAGCGTGAGTTTATGGACTTCGACGCTTTGTTATCGCGGGACTTCGGCGAGGTGGATAATGATTTTAGCAAGACTCAAGAGATTTTTCATTAAGGTTTTTAGGTTATACGATAACCAAACCGATTACGTTTTCGGTATGGCTTTGCCCCAACCTTTAACGAGCGACGAGGAAAAGATGGTTTTGGAAAGATTCAAAAAAGGGGACGAGTCGGCTCGAAAGGAACTTATCGAACGCAACTTACGCCTCGTCGTTTATATCGCGAAGAAATTTGATGGTAGCGTTCCCGACAATTCCGAACTTGTCTCGATCGGCGCGATGGGGCTTATCAAAGCGGTAAATAACTTCGATCCCGACAAGAATATCAAGCTTGCGACCTTCGCTTCGCGTTGTATAGAAAACGAAATACTAATGTATTTGCGTAAGGTAGTGAGAAGGAAGCGTGAAGTCTCTTTGGACGAGCCTATTAATACCGACTTCGAGGGCAACGAATTGCTTTTAGGCGACGTTTTAGGCACCGACCCCGACGCAGTGAGTATCGAAGCCGAAAAGAAGTCGGAAATAGAATATTTATATATAAGCCTTCAAAAGCTCAACTCTCGCGAAAGGCTTATACTTTCTCTTCGCTACGGTCTTGACGGCAAAGAAGAGAAAACTCAAAAAGAGATAGCGGATATGTTGGGTATCTCGCAAAGTTACATATCCCGCCTCGAAAAGAAAGTCCTTTTGAAGTTAAAGAGAGAATTGGTGAAGTACGTTTGTTAACGTGCGCGGGAAAGGTGACGAATAAACAATAAAAGCACGTCATTATAAATTGGGAAAACCTCGCGAAGCGACGCTCGAACAAACGCACGCGTTTGTGAGAAAGAGGAATAGGCAAGCAACCACGAAACCATCGTTAGACGGTGAGTAAAAGCGAAGCCTATGACGAGTCGAAGTATCCCCTAACAATGAGTATAAAAAATACGTTCTCTCGCCGTAGGCGAAAATGAGCATAGCGAATTCGAGAAGTTTGCACCCTTCCGCCATAGGCGGGAGCAAAGGGGGATGGACCGCTTCCAAAGCAGTCTTAAACTGCGACGAAGTGGTGGGGGTTTTAAGAGAGAGTATCACGTTATGAAGAATTGTATAATACGAAAGCATTAGGATTTTTAGGGACGAACGTCTTGTACGGAATAAACGATTCGATATTATTCGGAAAATCGGTAAAAACGAGTGCTAATTCAAAACCCCCGACCTTCCGTCGAGCCTTTGGCTCTTTGGGAACGTCCCCTCCCCCTTTGCCCGTTCGAATCGCAGATACTTCACTAAAGGGTGCAAACTTTCGGAAGTCGCTACGCTCGCAGAAAAACGTTTCAAGAGGGCGTATCTACCGTTTCAAATAAAGAATGTTTCTAAAAATATTTATAAAATGTGGAAGAGATATTTCGACAGGCTCAACTCGTCACGACTTTCGTTTTTATTCGTTGAGAAAAATCCTCAACTTCATTTTTGCTCGGTCGTTCCTCTTTCTCGAAAACCTTTTGGGTTTTCTCGATTGCTCACTTCGTTCGCGTTTTTATAATAGCACGTCATCCTGAGCAACGTCGAAGGATCCCCTAACGCGAAGCGGTGGTTGCTTATAAGAGTATACAAATCGTAAGAGATGTTTCGACTACGCTCAACATGACGAGTAAAACATTTTAGTACGTCATAGTGAGAAGGAAATAACCTCGCGAAGCGAGGGTCGAGCAAACGCTTGCGTTTGTGAGAAAGAGGAATAGGCAAGCAACCACGAAACCATTGTTAGATGGTGAGTAAAAGCGAAGCCTATGACGAGTCGAGGAATCCCCTAACAAGTGGTAATACACTTATAAAGAACAATTCGGTTGAGATGTTTCGACTACGCTCAACATGACTATTAAAAAGAGATGTTTCGACTACGCTCAACGTGAAGATAAAAAGAGCCGTTTCGACTAATTTAACCGAACGCTTAACTCTCTAAATACGCTCTTAACTTTTTGACCGCGCTGTTTTCAAGGCGGGAAACCTGCGCTTGCGATACGTTGCAGCTTTTGCTAACTTCGCTTTGCGTTTTGCCTTCGTAGTAACGTAAATCTATTATTTGTCTTTCTTTTTCGTTTAAGGTAGATAGAGCCGCCTCTAAATCGATTCTATCAACCCAATTGCTTTCTTTTTCGGTTTTATCGGCTATTTGATCCATAACGAGGACGTCCTCGCCGTCCGAAAAAGCGGGTTCGTAGAGGGATATTGGATCGGATATAGCGTCCAACGCTTCGCAAACGAGGGAAACGGGTATGTCTACGTCGGCGGCTATCTCGGTTAGAGTCGGCTCTTTGAGCCCCAACTCGGAAAACTTGTTCCGTGATTGCATCACCTTATACGCGACGTCGCGCATCTTTCGCGATACCTTTACCGAAGTGTTTTCTCTTAAAAACCTGCGTATCTCGCCGATAATCATAGGTACGGCGTAAGTGGAAAACATAACCCCGTATTTTAAGTTGAAATTGTTGTAGGCTTTCGTTAGCCCCAAACACCCCACTTGAAAAACGTCGTCCGCAAGAGAGGGCTGAAAGTCGAACCTGTGAAGAATGGAAAGAACTAATCTTTGGTTGCAATACAAAAAGCGTTTTCTCGCTTCGTCGTCACCGTTTTTGGCTCTTGCGATGAGTTCCGATGATTCTTTATTCGATAGTTTTGGGATTTTATCGGTATCAACGCCCGATATAAAAACTTTGTAATTCATTTTTCACCTCTAAATAAGTATCGCCAAATATCGATAAAATATTCGGGGGAATAGTCGCGTGTATATATTTTTAGGAAGAGAGGTTTCGACTACAAACGCAGTATTTTTTCATTGAACCACGAATTGTCGTGAGCGGGTTATAGTACGTAATCCTAAATTGGAAAAACCTCGCGAAGCGAGGCTCGAGCAAACGCAAAACGTTTGAGAGAAAGAGGAATAGGCAAGCAACAACGAAACCATCGTTAGATGGTGAGTAAAAGCGAAGCCTATGACGAGTCGAGGGATCCCCTAAAAAGGGGTAATTCAATTATTAAATCACTAATAGGATGAGATGTTTCGACTTCGCTCAACATGACGAAAAAAATTGGCTTATCTATATGAAGAGAAACAGCTGAAAAAGACGTATTATTTTTTATCCAAATAAAATGATTTAATAAGATAAACCCTTGTAATAAAACGAATTCTTAAACAATATAATCTAATATGGATATAACTTTTTGCGAATTGAGAAATAAAGACGTAGTGAACGTTTCGGACGGCAAAAAACTCGGTAGAATTATAGATTTGAGTATGAGTACTTCGGGTCAGGTTTTGGGGTTGATACTACCCGGCGACAAGTCGGTTTTCAAAACGGTTGTCAACGCGACGAGCGTTTTCGTACCGTGGCGTTGTATTTGCAAAATAGGCGACGACGCTATACTTGTTAATATAGAGTCTCGCGGGTTTTTATCTTGCTGAAAAACTCGTGAATAGAATAGCTAACGGTTTATATCGTGTTACCGTACTTTAACAATATCGGCTTTCGATTATTAGTTTAATATCCTTCTATCTATTATAACATCTTTAATAATTCATCGACGATTACCTTTTTACGACGGCAATACTCCGCCGTAGTTTTTTTATAACAATTTATCGAGAAAAAGTATTGATTTTCTTGCTAAACCACAATATATTGTGGTAGAATAATCTCGAGGTGAATATATGAGATGTAAATATTGCGGTAGTTATAACAGTAAAGTAATAGATAGTAGACTCTCGGACGACGGAATGCAGATTAGAAGAAGAAGAGAGTGTACCGATTGCGGCAAGCGTTTCACCACGCACGAAACTATGGAAGATACCCCCGTCTACGTCATCAAGAAAAACGGCGGCAGGCAGGATTTCGATATATCCAAAGTAAGAGCGGGTATCGTCAAAGCGTGCGAGAAACGCCCCGTTCCCATCGCTAAAATCGACGCGTTGTTAAACAATATCGAAAACGAGATACACGGCTCGAATAATAACGAGATTTCCAGCGAAAAGATAGGCAATATGGTAATGATGGGGCTTAAAGATATCGACGACGTCGCGTACATAAGATACGCGAGCGTGTACAAAGAGTTCAAAGACGTCGATACCTTTATGAAGATAATCTCGGATATCATAACCGACAAACGCGGCTAAGGTATGGCGAACGATTATTTGACGCGGAAAATACAAAAAAACGGCGCGTTATCCAAGGTCTTATCTTTGAGTTATCCCGAATTCCCGTATAACCTTTTGATGAAGTTGCTAAGGAAAAAGGACGTCTTTCTTAACGGGAAAAGGGTAGCGGACGCGTCGGCGGAAGTCGGCGACGAAGTGCGGATTTTTATTAAACCCAACGCTATAAACTTAAAAACGCTTTTTATAAACGAGGATATCCTCGCGGTCTACAAGCCCAAAGGGGTAAGTAGCGACGGCGAGTATTCTTTTGCGTCATTGGTTGCTTTCGTCTATGAAAACGCCGTACTTTTGCATAGATTAGATACCAATACCGACGGCATTTTATTGTTCGCTCTTAATCCTCGCGCCGAGGAGCTACTATTATACGCGATGATGAAAGGGGAAGTGATAAAAGAGTATAGGGCGGTGGTTTACGGCGAGGCTCGATTCAAAAACGCGACGTTAACGAATTACCTTTTGAAAGACTCGAAAGCGGGTAAAGTGAAGATTTACGATAACCACGTTAAAAACGCCGAGAAGGTCACGTTAGAAGCCACTACCATTTCGATTAAAGACGGGCTTTCCACTTTGAAAGTGATAATTCACGGCGGTAAAACCCACCAAATAAGAGCGCAACTCGCGGCAAACGGCTATTTTATCATAGGCGACGGTAAGTATGGGGACGATAGAATAAACCGCCTTTACGGCAAAAAAAGTCAAGAGCTTACCGCCGTCAAAGTGACTTTCGCCTTATCGAACGATCCGCTCAACTTAAACGGCATAGTGATAACTCTCGACGATAATTGACAAGAACGTTCAATCAAAATACGTTATTATAATTATCTCCATCTAAAAACAATATTTATTCGTTATAAATAAAAAGGGTTATTTCGCTTTATCAAAAAGACGAAGAATAATTGTTTCGTCAAATTGATCGGAGTGTAAGAGCAGAAATATCCCAATAAATTTACTATTTTATTCTTGATTTCTTTTTTAGAAGATTAAAGATCGGTTCCCGTCGTAATAAGGTGGTTTTTAAGTTTAAGAAGAGCCTTTTTCTCAATGCGGGAAACGTAAGAGCGCGAGATATTCATCTTAGTCGCGATTTCTCTTTGATGCCTTTTTTCCACGCCGAAAAGACCGTATCGCAAAACGATGACCGCGTATTCGCGTTTGGTGAGCGAAGCCTTCATCGCCTTCTTTAATTCGGTCGTCAAAACTTCGTTTTCAAGCGACTCGGAAACGCTGTAATTCTCGTCCGAAAGGGTGTCCGAAAGGGATATCTCGTTGCCTTCTTTGTCCGAGCCTATCGTCATAAAAAGGGATACGTTCCTCGCGTTTTTCTTGTTTGCGCGAAGATACATTAGTATCTCGTTCACGATGCATTTAGCGGCGTAGGTGGAAAACCTAACGTTTTTATCCGCGTCGAAAGTGTTTACCGCTTTGATAAGTCCGATTGACCCCACGCTTATCAATTCGTCTTGGTCGGAAGAGGGGTAACGCTTCGCGATATGTACCACAAGCCGCATATTGTGCGCGACCAGTTCGTTTTGCGCTTCCTTGTCACCGCGTTTCATTCTCTCGAAAAGGCTTTTTTCGTCGCTTTTTTCAAGAGGGGTAAGGAAACCGTTCCCTTCGGCTAACGGAGAGAAAAAAGGTTTTAAGTCGATAATTGTCATAATAAAGTATATTCGCGATTTTTGTCTTTGTTGTTTGTCCCTCTATATTTCGCTTGAAATTTTTTGAAGAGCGTGGTAAAATAAAAAGGCAAGTCAACCAGGCGATCGCACGCAAGTGAGGAAAGTCCGAGCACCACAGGACGAGAGCGCCGGCTAACTACCGGTGGAGGCGACTTCAAGGAAAGTGCAACAGAAATATACCGCGGAAACGCAAGGGTGGAAAGGCGAGGTAAGAGCTCACCGCTTGAAAGGTAACTTTCGAGGCAATGTAAACCCCGCTCGGTGCAAGTAAGGGAGGCTAAAGCTGTCCGCCACTCCCGAATACGCTAGAACCTATCGGTAACGATAGGTCAAGAAAGATGACCGCCAAATACAGAACTCGGCTTATAGATTGGTCTTGCAAAAATCGCGAACTCGCTTCGCGGTTTTTTTATGTGAAAGTCTATGCTTTTTATATTTGAAAAATAATTGTATATGATAATTCTTTTCAAAGCGGAAGAGACGTTTCAAAGTGGGAAAACAAAAAATAAACGGTAAAAGAAAGCGAATACTCACCCCGTCGACTCGTCAATAATCGAATTATGATATACGCGATTATTGTGCTTTCAACGGCGACGGTGGTTTTCGGTATTTGCGCGGTTATATTCAAAAACGCCTATCCCGTAGTTTTCGAGAACTTTGAGCGGCTCGTCGAGGGGATAAAGACGGTCGAGCGAGGGGGTAGGGGGCTAAATCTCTCTAAATACCGCCGAATCCTTAAAAACGCTCAAAAGTCGATTTCCGCAAAAGATCGTAAGGATACGTATTCCTTTGAAAAATGGATAGTCGATAACTATTTCGTGGTTTACGAGGCGTTGAAACGGGTGAATTTACGCTCTCTTCCGCACGTTCAAGGCGTGCCGCGGGTGTATTTGATCGCCGAATTCTTCGTCGCAAACGAGATGGGCAAGGCGGAAAACTTCATATCCTTCGTTAAAGATTTGGAAAGGACGGTTAGCCTCGATTTCAGCGAGATAGTCGCTCTGCCTACCGCGTTAAAAATAGCGGAAGCCGTAGCGGTCGTCACTGCCGCCGAATATTCTTTGCGATTCGATAAAGAAAAACGCGAGCTTTCGGGAAAAGAGAGTTTGAACGATAAAACTCCTTCTTACGTTTCCTTTTACGCGGAAAAGTACGAAGTGGAAGATAGCTTTTTATCATTCGTAAGAGAGGCGAAAGAGTCCTTCGTTTCCTTGCAAATTTACTTGGAACGTAAAACGAGCGTAGCCGTCGAGAATATCAAAAACGTTTATAAAGTATCGGTTTTAAGGACGTATGAAACGCTTTGCTCTTCTAACTCTCAACTTAAAAACACGGATAATTACGATGATCTCTCTCGCCCCACGCAAATAGAGTATTTACGCAGGATAAGCGAGATATCGAACGCGCTGAACGTCCCCGAATCCGCCGTTTGCGAGTCGGCTATATTTTTATCGCGCAGCTTGAAAGAGGACGTGAGCCGAGTATTGTTCGACAAGAAACTCTTGAAAAACTATATCGAAAAGGGCAAAATCAAACGCGAGAAAAACCGTAAGAAGCCCGTATATATCGCTCTCGTTTTCATTCTTGCGGGTGTTATCGGCTTGTCGCCTCTAACTCTCTCACGAACGCTACTCGATATAGTATTTTCCATCGTCCTATTTATATGTTCGATAAAGCCTATGGAACTACTTTTGAAACGGCTCTTTTCTCTTGCGAAAAAGCCGCCCGTGTTCGCTATGGGGTACAAGAAAGTACCCGAAAACGCCGAAACCGTCGTGGTTGTGCCTATCTACGTCAGCGGGGAAGAGGGTTTGAAATCGGGATACGAAAAGATACGCGCGCTATCGTTCAACACCTCGGACGAAAGGGTGCAATACTGTTTGCTCGTCGACCTGCCTAAAAGCCGTGAAGAGAAGACCACGCTCGACGAAACTCTATTAACTTACGCCAAAACCCTATTCGAGAAGGACGATAGGGTAATTGTCTACGTCCGCAAAAAGAGCGAGGAAGACGGCGTTTTCTTGGGAAAAGAGAGGAAAAGGGGCGCGCTACTTGACTTTTTCGAGAGCGAGATAAGCGGCAATACGGACAAGTTTCTTTATTGCAGTAAGAAACTTACGGGCGCGAAATTCGCGGTGATTTTGGACGAGGATAACGAGATCTTACCCGATACGATATTGAATTCAATTAACACCTTTTTGCACCCTTACAACGCGGATTACGATCTATTGAGTTACGGCGCGAAGATAAATAAATATTCCATCACGACCATATATTCGAAGAGGTACTCGGAAGACGGAAGCGTGGATTGCTACCCCTGTTACAACGACTTTTACGCGGACGTTTTCGGCGAGGCTGTGTTCTGCGGTAAGGGTATAATCAAGATATCTTCCTTCTATCGAAAGGTTTTGGACGCGTTCCCCGAAAAGCGTATTTTAAGCCACGATATAATAGAGGGCGCAACCGCGAAATGCGGTAGTTTACGGCAAAGTATCTTCGAGGACGCCCCTCAAAACTTCAAAGCCGACGTCACGCGAACCTTTCGCTGGCAAAGAGGGGACGTTTTATTGCTACCTTATCTCTCTCGCCGCGTAATAGACGCGAATAACGAAAAAAGAAGCAACAATATAAGCGGAATTTATAAGCTTATAATTCTTGTAAACGGATTAGAGCCAATAAGAAATACCCTACTGCTTGCGTTGGCGTTTTTAGCGTGTTTCGCAAAAGCCTATCACCTATTAGGCTTCCTCGCGCTATCCACCTCGCTGCCTTTTTTAATCGACGGTTTGAGGTCGCTGAAATTCGGCAAGGTGAGGTTAAGATATATTTTACGCGATTTGGGTAGGCTATTTTCTCACGCTTTCGAACGCTTTTTCTTTCTGCCGTTTTATGCGGTAGAGGGGGCGAGAGTTTTCTTTTCCACGATATTCGGCTCGGCGTTTTCAAAGAAGTCATTGATAAATTGGACGCCTTATAAGAACACGCAAAAGAAAAACGGACTACTCGCTTACGTGCGCCTTTTCGCGCCGAGCAAAGTGGTAATGTCTATATTGGGCGTATTGTCTTTCGACCCCTACTTTTTGGCGTTCGCCGCGGTGTACGTTTTGTACGCTTTTATAGTCTACAAAGGGGGTACGATAGGGATAAAACACGACGAAAGAGAGCAGACCACATTAAAAGAAGTCGGGAAAGCCACTTTCGACTTTTTCGCTAAAACCCTCGTCAACGACCTACCGCGTGACAATATTCAGATTTCGCCTAAAACCAAACAAACGTTTATGACGAGCCCCACCGACGTAGGCTTTTATCTAATGTCTTTGGTATGCGGTGTAGAGCTTGGGTATATTTCAGCTAAAATCGCCGACGAAAGAATAGAAAAAACGCTAACTCGCCTCGATTCGCTCGAAAAGTATCGCGGTCACCTCTATAATTGGTACGACGTTGAAACCCTTAAACCCCTACCGCCCAAACGCATTTCTTCCGCCGATAGCGGGAATTTTACGGCGTGTATGACGGTGGTAAGAGAGTATTTTAAGCGGAAAGGGGACGAAAAACGCGCGCTAGGAGTGAAATCCTACCTCTCCCCCGATTATTCGTTTTTATTCGATAACGATAAACGTTTATTGAATATCGCATACTACGTCGACGAGAATAGGGCGGAAGGCGTTTACGATATTTTCGAGAGCGAAGCGCGCCTTGCGTACTACGTCGCAATTTCGTTAGGGATTCCGAGCGAGGCGTGGTTTAACCTCGGTAGAAGTTTTATAAAGGACTACGGAAACACGCGTTTGAGTTGGGGCGGCTCGCTTTTCGAGTACCTTATGCCCTCGATTTTCCTCAAACCGCCATTTTATTCTATGCAATATAAGTCCGAGCGAAACGCTTTTTATATCCATAAAAAGAAAACGGGGCTTTGGGGCGCTTCGGAAAGTTGTTTCAATGCGTTCGACGCCGAAACTCGCTATAAATACGAACTTCACGGTAACGGAAAATTGTCGATGAAGTACGACCTTATTGAAACAGTTTATTCGCCGTATTCTGCGTGTCTTTGCCTGCCTTACTCAAGGGGCGAAGTGGGGGAAGTTTTAAGGGAATATATCTCTTTGGGCGGATTTACCGAACGAGGTTTAGTCGAGAGTTGGGACGGTAAAAAAATCGACGTTTATATGACTCACCATCAAGGAATGATACTCGCCGCTATTACGAATTACCTGTGCGATGACGCGGTGAGCGAACTCTTTTTCGCAGCCGACGAGATGAGGGCGTTGAGGCTAATTAACGCCGAGCCGTACGAAAGAGCGTCGGGTTATTTGAAGAATTACAAGCGTAAAGAATACGCCGAAAAATCCCTTCCCAAAGTGTACGGCGATAACCTTTCCCCGTACGCAACTTTGCTTACCGACGGCGCGTTCTCTTCGTTTAACACCGCCGACGGGGAAAGCCGAATATCTCTAAATAACCTGCTTTTATCCCCCGTTTACGATAACCCGAATAGGTTGAGCGGGCGTTCCCTCGTCTTTGAAAAAGGCGGTGTGAAGTACGACCCGTTATCAAGTTGTTCGGTGATTTTGGGCGGGGATTCCTTCGAGAGAATAGGCGAAGAAGCCAAAGAAAAAGTCAAACTTATACCCGAAACGAGAGGGGAAATAAGACGTATAAGGATAAAGGGGAAGTCGGACGAGCGAATAGACCTTTCTTATTACTTCGACGTTTGCTTGCAAACCCCCGACGAAACCCATTCCCATCGTGGGTTTTACGACCTTTTCGTGACGAGCAAAGTAAGCGAGAATTATGCGGTTTATAGGCGGAAAAACCTCGATAACGTCGCGGTCATAGTAAAGGTTATTGGGCTTGACGATCTCGCGATAAATACGAATAAGCAAAACGTATTAGAGCGCAATAATACCTTTTTAGAAAGTCGGCTAACCGTTTCTAACGACAAATACCCCTCGTCGGGGGACGTCGTTTTCCCGTGTTTCGCGTGTAAGGGAGGCGTGGATATAAAGGAAAACGAAGAGAAAGACGTTTATATTTTGACTGTCTTTGCCGAAACTATCGACGAGTGCGAGCGAATAGCCGAGAGGTACGACGAAGAACGCTTAAAGTATTCGTTCGATCTGTTCGACGTGGATAAAAGCAATATAATTAAGGAAACCATAGCCGAAAACTTCTCGAAAGAGGGCGCGGAATTATTATATAAAATATTCAAAACGCCGTTTAGCGAGGACTACTTGATAGACGATAAATTCGACGGAAAATACAGAATACTTTATTCGCGTAAGAAGTCTTCTTCGACTATAGAAGAAGCGTTGACTGCGGTCGCCTCGTTGAAATATCTATCTTTCCCCGCCGTATTGCACACTGTCGAACCCATTATAAAAGGATTGCCTGTCGAGATCTCTAACGAGATAAGCGGATCGTTTTATTATTCTTTCGGCGAAGAGGTGGAAAGGCGGGTTAAAATCCCCGTACGCAAACTACCAAAACAGCGCGGTAAACGCGAAGGGTTGTTTAGCGGCGAGGGGTACGTACGAGAGGGCGCTTACGAAGTGGAATCCAAGGGCGAAAACACGCTACGCCCCTATTCCAACGTGATCTGCGATAAGAGCGTAGGTGCGATCGTCACCGAAAACGGCGGCGGGTTTTCCTTCGCGGATAACTCAAGAGGAAGGAAGTTTACCGAGTGGTATAACGACGTATTTCTCGACACGCCTTCCGAGGACGTTTTGATTTATATAAACGGTCGTTTTTATCGCTTGAATTCTTCCTCGTCGGTTTGTACTCACTACGCCGAAAAGACCGAATTCGTTGCGACTATCGAGGGAATAAGGTTCGCGCTTTCGATCTATTGCGAAAACGGAAGGATAGTAAAATGCGTAAAAGCGTTGGGCAAAAACGCTCGTTTTTGCGTTATATTCGGCTACCGTTTTTCTCTTGATTGGAAGGAATCCCGCGCAGTGTATTGCAAGGAAAAGGATTTGGGGCGAATGGTTTTATTCAATAAAGAAAGTAAAATGCAAGCGGTTTTGACTCTCACCGACGGCGTGCCTTTCGCCGGGGAAAGTAACCTTTTGAAAGCCTTAAAAGGCGAGCCTTTCGGGTTTAGCGGGGGATATTTCGGGCTATACGTTTTCGGCTTGTCTTGCGAGAATAAAATATCGAGTTACGTTTGCGGTTTGTACAAAAAGGAATTCAAAAGCGGTAAAAAGAAAACGAACGAAACCTATCTGAAAACCAACGACGCATACCTTGATTTGCTGTTCAACGATTGGCTTTATAAGCAGTTTTACGATTGTCGCTTTCTCTCTCGCGCGTCATTCTATCAATGCGGCGGCGGTTACGGGTTTCGCGATCAGTTACAAGACTCTCTCGCCCTTTTATATTCGAGCGAGGAAACCGTCCTAAATCATATCCTCGACTGTTGTTCTCATCAGTACGTCGAGGGGGACGTAATGCACTGGTGGCACCCGCCGCGCACGGGGGTTAGGTCGCTAAACGCCGACGATAGATTTTTCCTTTGTTACGTCACCTCTAAATATATCGACAAAACGGGGGACGCGGGAATCCTCAACCGCAAAACCCCGTTTATAACGAGCGAACCGCTAAAAGAGGGCGAGATATCCCGCTACGAAATACCCACCCTAAAAAGAAGTTCGGAAAGCGTCAGAGAACACCTCAAACGCGCTCTTCTTTCGGGGCTTGACTTCGGCGAACACGACCTACTCAAAGTCCACGGCGGCGACTGGAACGACGGACTTGATAGGATAGGCGTTATGGGTAGAGGGGAAAGCGTATGGTTATCCGAATTCGCCTATCTCACCGTCGTAAAGTGCCTTGATTATTTCGACGGGGAAACCAAAAACCTCCTTCTTAACGCTTTAAGCCGCTTAAAAAAGGGGATAAACAAGGCGTTTTTCGGGGATAGGTTCATAGCCTATTACGACGACGAGGGCAATCCCGTGGGGCATAAGGACGGCGAAGAATGTTCGTTATACCTTCTAACGCAGGCGTTCGCGCCTCTTTCTTCGGCGGTGGAAGAGGAAGTTTGCTTTGCGGCGATAAATACGGCGAAGAAACTCTACGACGCGGAAAAACGCATATTGAAATTGTTTTATCCGCCTTTCAAAGAGAGTAGTAAATACGGATATATCGGCGATTATCCCTCGGGCGTCAGGGAAAACGGCGGGCAGTACACGCACGCCGCGGTATGGTACGCGCGCGCTCTTTTCGATTTGGGGTTAAACGACGAAGGTTACGAGATAATATCCTCGATAAATCCCCTTAAACGCTGTTCGGACGAGAGGGAAACCGAACGCTACAAAGGAGAGCCTTACGTTTTACCGGCGGACGTTTATTCGACGGGCGAATGCGGTTGGACTTGGTACACGGGTAGCGCGGCTTGGTACTACGTCACGGTCGTTGAGAGTATGCTAGGCGTTACTTTCGACCACGGTAAAATCAAGTTCAGACCTCGACTTCCGTCATCTATGGACGAAGCTTTTCTTCGCTTGAAACTCAAAGATACCGTGCATTTAATTACGATAAAAAAATCGATAGTAAATAAGCTCACCGTGAACGGCGTAGAGTATAAAAAAGAGTATTTTCAGCCTGAAAAACGAGAGGGCGAGGTCAATATAGTGGTGGAATATAAAGAAAAAGAAAAGAATATTTGATAAACTAAAATATATCCCTTTACAAAAAAAGGCAAAAATGGTAAAATCTCTATTACGATGGATCTATTTGATTTTGCGGAACGTAAGGATAATAAACCCCTTGCCGATAGGCTTCGTCCCACCTCTTTCGATAATTTCGTGGGACAAAAGCACCTCGTGGGCGCGGGTAGTTTGTTGAGAAGGGCTATAACCGCCGACAGGCTCGGCAGTTGTATTTTTTACGGTCCGCCGGGTACGGGTAAAACCACTTTGGCTAACATAATCGCAAATCAAACGAGTTCCTATTTCGCCAAATTGAACGCGGTCACCTCGGGTGTTGCGGACGCTAAAGCGATAATCGAAAAGGCGGTCGAGAATAAAAAACTCTACGGACGAAAAACATATCTTTTGCTCGACGAGTGCCACCGTTGGAATAAGGCGCAAAGCGATTGCGTGTTGGGCGCTATAGAGAGCGGGGATATAATTTTCGTAGGCTCAACCACCGAAAATCCCTATACCTCTATGACCAAGGCTATCGTTTCGCGTTGTAGAATTTTCGAATTCCGCAAACTTTCAGAGGACGATATCGTCGTCGCTCTCAAAAACGCGCTTGTTTCCGATAAAGGTCTATTAGAGTACAACGTAACTTGCGACGACAAAGTTTTACGTCATTTCGCTTGGGCGGCGGGCGGCGACCTTCGCTCCGCATTGAACGCGTTGGAACTCGCCGTACTCACCACCGAGCCCGACAAAGACGGCAAAATAATCGTTGATATGGAAACCGCCGAGCAGTCCATACAGCAACCCTCGCTGTCTGTTGACGAAAGTTTGTATTACGATATGATCTCGGCGTTTATAAAGAGTATGAGAGGCTCGGACGCGGACGCCGCGCTCTTTTGGTCGGAAAGGCTTATTCAAGCGGGTTGCGATCCTTTGCTTATCCTTCGCCGCGTTATGATACACGCTTCGGAAGACGTGGGCATGGCGGATCCCCGCGCCCTCGTGGTCGCCACGAGCGCTATGACGGCGTTCACTCATTTAGGGCTTCCCGAAGGCCGTATTCCTATGGCGGAAGCGATAATCTACGTTGCGGAAGCGAGCAAATCCAATTCGGTGGTCACCGCGCTTGAAAGGGCGGAAAAGTCGGCGAAAGCGCACGCGGCGTCAGCCGTACCCTTACCGTTACGCGACGTCAATTACAAAACAGAAGAGATCAAGGGCTATAAATATCCTCATTCTTACGGCGGTTGGGTGGAACAGCAATACTTGCCCGACGAAGCTAAGGACGACGTTTACTACGAGCCTTCCGATAACGGATATGAAAAGACGCTCGTTAGAGCGAAAGTGATAAAAGGTAATAAAGGATGAAAAGAATTCTCGCTATCGACTACGGCGAAGTGCGTATCGGTTTCGCGTATAGCGATACGCTGGGTATTTCGGCAAATCCGCTCGAAACCTACAAAGCCAAGCACACCGATCAAGACTTCGAGTACATAAGAGATATCGTCAAAAAGTTAGATATAGGCAAGATAGTTTTCGGTCTTCCTTTGAATATGGACGGCACCGAGGGCGATAGGGTGATAAAAACCCGCGAGTTTGCCGAGAAACTCGCAGAGTACGTTAGTGTGCCATTCGATTGGCAGGACGAAAGGCTCTCGTCGGTCACGGCGGAAGACGCGCTTATAGAGCAGGGCGTAAGGCGTGAAAAAAGAAAAAACGTCATCGACAAGGTGGCGGCGGTAGTTATATTAAGGTCTTATTTGGATAGGACGAATTAAGGAGGTAATTATGATAGATACCGGTAAGAATAAAGAAGAGTTCTACGACGACGAAATAGACGTGGTAAATATACCCGACGAATCGGGCAAAGAAGTGCCTTTTGAGATCGTTAAGGTCATTAGATTCGAGGATAAGGATTACGCTATCCTTCATCCGTTGGAACATTACAAAGGTCTCGACGACGATTCTTGCGCCATTTGCGAAATGGTTATGGACGCGGACGGCGAGTCGGTCAACCTCATTCCCGAAGACGACGACGATATTTGCGACAGCGTTTACGCTTTGTACGTGGAATGGGCGACCATGCAGGGAAGTTGCAGCGGTAATTGCGAGGGTTGCTCGGGATGCGACGATCCCGACGATCCCGAAGACAAATAATAAATTATTGATAAGGGGTGAAATATGTCCAAAGTAAAATGCGGTCAATGCGATAAAAAATATCCGTCCGGATATAACTTCTGCCCTCATTGCGGGAATCCTCTCGCGGGGGAAGAAGCGGTCGAATACTTAAAAGAGAGCGATTTTCCTTTTTCGACGGGCTTCGAGATCATGATGGTTCGCGGAAATATTCCCTGGATAGGTTCGCTACATAATTGCAAGGATCCTAACGTAAGGTTGCCCGAAGAATACGATTGCAGAAGAGTTAAGGGCATAGCGCACGACGCTTTCAGTAAAACCAACGTCAAGAGCGTTTATATACCCGTTACGTATAAGTTTATCGGACAGGACGCTTTTTTCTCTTGTAAAAAATTGGATACGATAGTTTACGGCGGCAGCAAAAGCCAATGGAAGCGCCTTTTTAAAAAGGACGGCTGGTGCAACGGCTCGTCTTTCGTGGTCGTTTGTAAAGACGGTATTATCCGTTATTGTTAGAAAGGTGAGTTATGCCTTTAATAAAATGCGTAGATTGTAAAAAGAAAATATCTTCGTCCGCCGAGAAGTGCCCCTTTTGCGGTTGTCCCGTTTCGGTCGTAAAAGATAATACCCCCTCGGATAAATTGAAGAAATCTCTCGAACCTTCAAGAGGGCTTCAATTCGCTTTGATAAAAGGTAGATATTTCGTAACGGGGTTAGGCTCGTGCGAAGATACCGACGTGGTCATTCCTTCCGAACACGACTGTAAAAAGGTCGTCGCAATCGCGGATAACGCGTTTAGATTCGCGGAGATAACGAGCGTTTATATCCCCAAATCTATCGTAAGGATCGGCTATTGCGCGTTCGAGGGTTGCCACGAATTGAAGAAGATAATTTACGAAGGCAGTAAAGCGAGTTGGGGCTGTATCCGTCGCGACGAGTATTGGTGCTATAACTCTTCTTTCGACCTCGTTTGCAAAAACGCTACCTTGCACTTCTAAACCTTGCACTTCAAAAAAGATTGAAAATCGGTTGAAATTTTGCGATTAAACGTTTGCCAAACGCAATTTTCTATGATATTATTTATAAAGATTAAAAATAGCACCGCGTATTAGCCTCGACTGTTGCCACTGGTTGTAGGGGCGTTGTATGCGGGAAGATTAAACAGGAGGAATTAAAAATGGCAGTAGTAACAATGAAGTCTTTGCTTGAAGCGGGCGTTCACTTCGGTCACCAAACTCGTAGTTGGAACCCCAAAATGGCTAAGTACATCTTCACCGCTCGTAACGGAGTACACATCATCAACCTCGAAAACACCGTGGTTGAGATCGAAAAAGCGTACGCTTTCGTTATGAACACGATCAAGGATCGCAAGGACGCGACCGTTCTCTTCGTAGGTACCAAGAAACAAGCTCACGAGGCTATCAAATCCGAAGCCACTCGTTGCGGTATGTTCTATATCAACGAAAGATGGTTGGGCGGCTTGCTCACCAACTTCAAAACCATCAAGACCCGTATCGACAGACTTAACAGCATCAACGCTAAGGAAGCGAGCGGCGAGTTGAATCTTCTCACCAAGAAGGAAGCGGCTCTTCTTATCAAAGAACGCGACGAACTCGAAAAGAACTTGGGCGGTATCAAGACCATGACCAGACTTCCCGATATCATCTTCGTTATCGATATCGAAAAGGAACACCTCGCGGTCGAAGAAGGTCGTAAACTCGGTATACCCATCGTAGCACTCGTTGATACGAAGTGTAATCCCGACTTGGTCGATTACGTTATCCCCGGCAACGACGACGCTATCCGCGCGGTCAAGCTCATCACCGCAACCATCGCTAACGCGGTCATCGAAGGACGCGACGGCGTTCAATTCGAAGTTTCCGACGAGGACGACGAAGAAGTTTCGGAAGAAGTTCTTGAAGAAAGCGAAAACAAAGACGACGAAGAGTAATTTGGAGGAATTATTATGGCATTCACCGTTAAAGATATTGCAGAATTAAAAGAAAAAACCGGAGTAGGTCTCTCGGATTGTAAGAAAGCGTTGGTAGAAGCCGACGGCGATATGGAAAAAGCTATCGAGATCCTTCGTAAGAAAGGTATGGCTTCCGCTAAAAAGAAAGAAGGCAGAGTAGCCGCCGAAGGTATCGTTGACAGCTATATTCACATGGGCGGTAAAATCGGCGTTTTGGTCGAAGTTAACTGCGAAACCGACTTCGTCGCTCGTAACGACAATTTCAGAGCGTTCGTTCACGACGTAGCCCTTCAAATCGCTGCTTCCAGCCCCGTTTACGTTGCTGAAGAAGACGTCCCCGCCGACGTTCTCGAGCATGAAAAAGAGATTTTGAGAGAGCAAGCCAGAAACGAAGGCAAGCCCGAAAAGATCATCGAGAGAATGGTAGAAGGCAGAGTTAAAAAGTTCTACGAAGATTTCGTTCTTTTGGATCAAGCGTTCGTTAAAGATCCTTCCATCACCATCAAGGATTATCTTAACAACACCATTCAATCCACCGGCGAAAAGGTCACCATCAGACGTTTCTGCCGTTTCGCAATGGGCGAAGGTATCGAGAAGAAAGTCGACACCACGATGGACGAGATTCAAAGCGCTCTCGACCAAGTTAAATAATTTCAATTACGAAAGGCTGTGATTTGCAGCCTTTCATTTTATACTTACGGATATTATTATGGAAAAAGCAGTCTATAAAAGAGTATTGATTAAAATAAGCGGCGAAGCGTTATCCAAAGACGGTAATCCCTTGGACGACGGCATCATCGCGGGCGTCGTCTCTCAAATCAAGAAGATAAGAGAGATGGGCGTTGAAGTTGGTATCGTCATAGGCGGCGGCAACTTCTGGCGCGGTAGACAAGGCAAATCTATGGATCGCTCGACAGCCGACCATATGGGTATGCTCGCCACCGTAATCAACGCGTTGGCGCTTCAAGACGCCTTCGAAAAAGAGGGTTTGCAAACCCGCGTTATGACCGCCCTTGAAATTGCGAGAGTAGCCGAGCCTTACATCCAAAGACGCGCGGTTCGCCATCTCGAAAAGGGTAGAGTGGTCATATTCGCTTGCGGAACGGGTAACCCGTACTTCTCGACCGACACAGGCGCGGCGTTGAGAGCCAACGAGATAGGCGCGGAAGTAATGCTTCTCGCCAAAAACGTCGACGCGGTTTATACCGCCGATCCCAAGAAAGATCCCAACGCGAAGCGCATAACCGATATGCCTTATATAGACCTTTTGGCGCACAACCTCACGGTTATGGACGCCGCCGCGGTGAGCTTGTGTATGGAAAACAAACTGCCCGTATTAGTGTTCGGTCTTAACGTCGAAGACGGTATCGTCAAAGCCTGCAAAGGCGAAAACCTCGGCACGCTTATCCATTAAACCCGCTTTTAAGCATAATTTTTCAACCGAAAGTCCCTATATTAGGGGCTTTTTTTATAGAGAATAACGGCGTATTTAAAACGAATCACACCTTATTTAAAACGAATCACGCCGTATTTAAAAGAATAACTGCGTATTTAAAACGAATCACGACTTGTTTAATAGATTCACAACTTGTTTGAAAAGTATCACGACATATTTATAAAGAATCACGCCGTATTTAAAAAATCACGTCGTATTTATAAAAAACAAAACCCAATTATGTCGTTATAACCTCTATTCTTCTTTTTCGTCATCCTGAGCTTGTCGAAGGATCTCAATCCGACTTAAAAGAATTGCGCTTCGGGTTAGGGAATGTTTCGACTACGCTCAACGTGACGGTACAAAACGTTTCATTCATCTTTAAGAATCCTACCTCTTGAAAAGTAATCAAATATTTGATTTATACGCATTTAGAATTTTGCTTATTATAAAAAAGTAAAAAATTCTTGAATTCTATTATATTTTTTGTTATAATGTAAAAGTATAATTATATACAATTTATAATCGAGGTGAATTATGGATTACGAAATTATGGAAGTACTCGAACTATTTGACGAATACGAAACTCAAATGAAGAAAGCGATAGACTCTTACGTAGCCGCCCTTATGGAAATCCGCGCGGGCAGAGCCAACCCCCATCTTCTCGATAAGATAAAGGTCAACGCTTACGGCGTGGACAGCCCTTTGAAATCGGTCGCCAATATCAACGTAGCCGAGGCAAGACTTATCGTTATCACCGTATGGGATCCTTCTTTGCTCAAAACCGTTGAGAAAGCCATTCTCGATTCCAATATCGGCATAACCCCAAATAACGACGGTAGAGTTATTCGTTTGGTATTCCCCGAACTTACCCAAGAGAGAAGACTTCAACTCGTCAAAGAGATCAAGGTCGGCTGCGAAAATACCAAAGTACAATTGAGAAACGCTCGTCGAGACGCTAACGAACTTTGCAAGAAATTGAAAAAGAACAACGTCATCACCGAAGACGACGAAAAAGACATTCTCAAAGAGATAGACAAACTTCTCGCCGACAACGTTGCTAAGGTCGACGTTATCTGCAAGGAAAAAGAAAACGAAGTTACCAGTGTCTAATAGTCTTATAGGTTTAAGTTTAAGGGAAGCCGAGAGGATATTGACCGAGAAGGGCATAAGCTATACGGTCGTCAATTCCACGGGTTCCCGGGACGAATTGGTGGTCAAAGTAGGGAAGGACTACGCGTTGTACGTTTATCCTTTTCTTCTCGACCCCGCGAGAAAAGAAAATGAGTGAAGGCTTAAAAAGATTTATTACGGGCGTCGTACTATTGGGGATATTGTTTTTCTTCCTCTTGTATTTAAGGACGTTGGCTATATGGACGGTCGATATTTTGGTTATGGCGTTTTTGGGCGTGGGTATGTTCGAAATGTATCGCGCGACGAAATTGCAGCAAAAACCCATTATCGCGCCGCTTGTGACCTTCTTCGTCATAGTTTATCCTCTATGGTGGTTTTTGAGAGATATCGGCGTCCTTATCGCTTTATCGCTATCCATCATCGAGGCGTTGACGATATTTACGTTTGCTCTCACGGACGGGGAAGATAAAAAGGTTCAAAAATACGACTTGCACGACTTGGGCGTTACCCTTTTGACGCTTATCTATCCCGGCTTATTCGTCGCGATGTTTATGTCGGTCAACTACCATGCGGGCGACCTTCTCGCTATCCTTATGATGCTCATCGTTCCTTTAATGGACGACGCTTGCGCGTATTTCGTCGGCTCGAAATTCGGCAAACATAAGCTCATTCCCGCTATATCCCCAAAAAAGTCGGTTGAAGGGCTTTTCGGCGGTATCGCGGGCGGCATTTTAGCGCAAGCGATAATATTCCTTCTTTTCGAAGTGTTCGGCGTATTCAGCGGTTGGAATAACGTTTTAGTCCCCTCGATAAGTGATAAACTCTACGTTTCCATACCTATTTATATGGTCCTCGCGCTCATTTTGGTAGCCGCGGATTTCGCGGGGGACTTGGTCGCGAGCCGTATAAAACGTATAGTTGGTATTAAGGACTACGGCAAGATATTCCCCGGTCACGGCGGCGTTATGGATAGGTTGGACAGCCTCATATTCGCAATGCCCGTCGTGTACGTGTTCTTTACTTTTTGTAGAGAATTCGGCTTGTTGTATCAATGAAAAAGGTAGTCGTTTTAGGCTCTACCGGCTCTATCGGCAGGCAAACTCTCGAAGTCGTAAAGGAGTTGAAGTACGAAGTCGTAGGCTTGGGTTGCAATAAAAACGTCGACCTACTAAAAACGCAGCTAAAAGAATTCGGCTGCGAAGTAGGCGCGGCTATCGTCAGCGGCGACGGGTTGTTTGGCGGGTTAGACGCTTATACCGACCTCGTTAAAAGCCTTGATTTCGATATTCTTGTTGCCGCGGCAAGCGGATTATCCTCTTTGAAAGCCGTCTTGTACGCTCTCGAAAAGGGCAAGCGCGTGGCTCTCGCTAACAAAGAAATAGCGGTTTGCGCGGGGGGATTATTAGTAGAAGCCGCGAAAAAAGGCGAACTTATCCCCGTAGACAGCGAACATTCCGCTATATTCCAGTGCTTACAAGCGGGCAAAGAGATAAAGAGCGTTACCATTACTTGTTCGGGCGGCGCGTTAAGGGATATGCCTATTGAAAAATTGCCTTACGCCACGGTAGAGGACGCTTTGCGCCATCCCAATTGGTCGATGGGGGATAAAATTACCGTCGACTGCGCGACTATGGCTAACAAGGCTTTCGAGGTGGTGGAAGCGGCGACATTATTCGATATCCCTTACGAGAAAATAAAGGTGACGATCCATAAAGAGAGCCTTACGCACGGTTTCGTTACCTTCGTTGACGGCTCTATAATATCGCAGGTTTCCCGCCCCGATATGCGCACCCCCATTCGTTACGCGCTTACCTATCCCAATAGGTCGAATATAGACGATGATTTCGATCTAATTGGCAAGACGATGACTTTTTCGGATTACGACGAAAAGCGTTATCCCTTATTTAAGAAGATAGTCGAAGGGTCAAAGCGTAGCGCCGCGTCTTCCGCTTTTATCGCGGGATTAGACGAAGGTGCGGTCGGTCGATTCTTGAAAGGTGATATAAATTACTTAAATTTGCATAGAATTATTACTGCGGGCGTAGAAAACGCCCCAAAAGGAAATATAACCACCGCGGACGAGGCTCGCGCGTACTACGACGAGGGCGTAAACTTCGCGAAGGGTTACAAGGTGTAAAATGGCATTATTAGGTTCGGTACAAAGCGTATTCAGTACCATTGGTTATATAATCGTCGCGTTACTTACGCTGATGGTGATGATAGTTATCCACGAATTCGGTCATTACGTCGTGGGTAAGATTTTGAAATTCAAGATCAACGAATTCGCGATAGGTTTCGGCCCCCCGATCCTTCGCTTTATGATGAAGAGCGGGGAATATTTCAGTATTCGCCCCATACCTTTGGGCGGTTTTTGCGCGTTTGAAGGCGAGGACGGCGAGAGCGCGGTCGAGGGTAGCTTTAACTCTATGGCGCCCTGGAAGAGAATACTCGTTCTTATCGCCGGCGTGACCTTCAATATTATATCCGCGTTTTTGGTTATGGGCATAGTTTTCTCGGCATACGGCTATGCGCTTCCTCAAGTGAGGTCGCTTTACGAGTCGACCGATCCCGCCTACGTCCATACGTTAAAGGAAAACGACGTTATTATCAAACTCGACGGCAAAAACGTTTATAGCCTCGTCGACTTTAATATAGGTTCTATCATATCCAAAGCGGATAAAGAGGAAATACCCGCCGTTATTTATCGCGACGGCGAGGTCATAGAGGTAACCGTAAGACCCGGCGAATTCAAATATCCCGTCTACGCCGACGACGCGTACAACGAAGACGGCTCTTTGAAAGAGGACGCCGTACCTACCGAATACTCGACCTATTCGGGTTTGGGTATAGTATCGCAAGTGTACTTCTATAAATTCGATTTCTTTACGTCTTTATGGCGCGGGATAGTCTATTGCGGGCAAATTATCGTATTTTTATTCCAGACGATAGGCGGCTTGTTCACGGGCGCGGTTGCCGTAAAAGGCGCGCTCGGCGGTCCTATAACCACGGTTTCGGTCATCGCGAGTTCGATTTCGATAAGCGGCTTCCGCGGAGTGCTAACCTTGCTCGGTATGATGAGCGCGAACGTCGCGATATTCAATATATTGCCTTTGCCCGCCCTCGACGGTAGTAAAGTCCTATTCGTTATAATCGAATGGATTAGAGGTAAGCCGATAAACCGCAAGGTAGAAGCTATCATATCCACCGTTGGACTTATTTTGTTATTCAGCATGACGATAATCTTCGATATCGTCAATTTAGGCTGGATAGCGTCATTGTTCTAAAATGAGTAGAGAAGTCAAGATAGGGAAAGTTTCAATAGGTAATAATAAAATACCCGTCGTGCAAACCATGACCAACGTCGATACTGCCGACGGGGTTTTGCTTTTGAAGGAAATTCAAAGGCTGTCTTCGGCGGGCGCAGAGATAATAAGAGCTTCGGTGAACACCGAGGACGCGTTGAAAGGTTTCGCTTACGCTTGCCGTAATACCGACGTGCCACTCGTTGCGGATATACATTTCGACTATCAGCTCGCCATCGGCGCGGCGAAAGCGGGGGCGGCGAAAATAAGAATAAATCCCGGTAATATCGGATCGCAAGAGAGAGTAAAAGAGGTCGTATCCGCTTGCCGTGACTACGGCGCGGCTATAAGAGTGGGCGTTAATAAAGGCTCGTTAGACGTTGACCTCGTCGAAAAGTACGGCAAAACCCCCGAGGCTATCGTGGAAAGCGCGATGAGGCAGGTCGAAAGAATTGAGCGTTACGGCTTTACCGACCTCGTTATCTCGGTCAAGTCGAGCGACGTTTCGGAAACGGTAGAGAGTTATAGGCTTTTGAGCAAGTCTACCGACTACCCCTTGCATTTAGGGGTTACCGAGGCGGGAGGCGGCGACCTCGCGCTTATAAAGTCCTCGATAGGTATCGGCTCGCTTTTACTCTCGGGTATCGGCGATACGATAAGGGTATCGTTAAGCGACGATCCTATTTCGGAAGTCTACGCGGCGAAGAATATTTTAAGAGCGTTGGGAATTGACAAAAACTTCGTCAACGTGATAAGTTGCCCCACTTGCGCGAGGACTTCTATCGACGTTATAGGGTTAGCCGAGAGGATAAGAAAAGCGACGATAAACGTAAATAAACCCCTTAAAGTCGCGATAATGGGCTGCGTCGTAAACGGATTAGGGGAAGGCGAAGACGCGGATATCGGCGTTGCGGGCGGAAAAGATAAGAGCGTAATCTTCTCGAAAGGCGTGAAGATTGCCACTATCGATAACGCGGATATAGAAAAAACGATTTTGGAATTAATTAACGAGCGTATATAAACCATACAATAAAGAAAGGTTCTTTATATAAAACAAGCAAAAAGCAAGCTTAACGAAAAGCAAACGAAAGGAAAATCAAACCTAACGAATAGTAAAAAGTAAAACAACCTACCGAATAGCAAATCTAACTAAACGCGTTTTAGTAATGACGAATTGGTGAAAAATGGACGATTTTTTAATACGATTCAACGAAGCCACGAATAACAAATACTCCTATTTGCGTATTAAGCGAGTGGATATCTTCAAGAGCGAGCGCAAGGCTTGTATCTATTTTTACGTTCCCGAAAAGATATACGAAAGAGGTTTCGATAACACCGTCCAAAAAGAACTCGGAAAGTTTTGCCAAAAGATCGCGCGTAATATGAAGTGCGAGTTTTACTTCGAAAGGTTGCTCGTTTCCGAGAGTATTTGTAAGGAAAACGTGGAAGAGTTTTGCCTCTCGCGTTATCCTTTTTTGACTTCCTCTATAAACGCCGACTGTATTAAGGTAGAGATTCGGGACGAGATCAAGGTTTTCATCACGATAGAAGAGGACGTTTTCAACGTGATAGAGCAGTCGGATTTCGCCGAGAAACTCGTTTACTATCTTCAAGAAACCTATATTTTACCCACTTCGATAGAGTTTAACGTGGTTAAAAAGGGCGTTATCAAAATCGAAACCGAAGAACTCGGCGTCAAAACCAAAAAGACCGTGCCCATAAAAGGATTCGAGTATCTTTGCGGCGTGAACGCCAAGACGATTAACTTCCCCGTATTCATCGACTCGGTTAAAAGAGCGGCGGATAACGCCACAATTTGCGGCGTAGTCGACGAGTATCATTTCAAGGAAAACGAGAAGCCCGAAGACGAGAATAAATTTTACAGGAAGTATTCCTATCGTTTGGTTTTGAACGACCTTACCGAAAAAATGACGGTTTATTTTTCCACTAACGACGAAAAATGTCCTTTGAAAGACGTAACGGTAGGGAAGGAAATTTTGGCGAGAGGCAAGATACTTTATAGCGTCATTAAAGGCGCGTTCGTTATGTACGCGAAGAGCGTTTACACCTGTAAATTGGACGTTGAGAAGATAAAGGAAGCGATAAAGCCTCTACCCCCGCCCGAAACCATGGAGAAAGAACCGGAGCCTTACGTCGGCGGTGACTTTTTGCTTGAACAACGCCTTGAAGATCTCGATAAAGAGTACGAACCCAAAGAATTCGACGCGGTGTTTTTCGCTTATAATTTAGTGAACCCGAAATCGTTCAGCCCGTGGGAAATCACCATGCTTTCTTTTGAAAAGGGTAAATGCAAAGAAGTTTATAATACGTTCGTGAGAACTTCGAATATCGAAGCGATAGATCCCGAATTCAAAGCTAAGGTTAACGTCGCTAAACGCCTATCAGACCTTGTCGGCGATATATTATGCTTCACGAAAGGCAAGCAGTTTATATGTCAAAATCCCTCGTTCGTCGTCCCCGAAATAGCCGCTTTATGCAAGCCGCAAAGATACGAATTCGCCCCCGAGGCTTTCGACGCGGATAAAATAGGTATGAAGGTCAGCAAAGGCGAACAGGATTTACGCAAAAACCTCAAACTTCACGGAATAGCCTTGAAGAGCGAAAGAACCTACGACCTCGCTATCGCAATGGCAAAACTCTATTTGAAAGTATTGAAGTAAAAGAGAAGCGTTTGTAAAATTTTTTCCAAAACATATATTAAAATGATTGCTAAAAGTAAATAATAGTTATATAATAATATTGCAAACTGAAATTATCGCGTTAAGCGGTGTTTGGTGAGCCCATTCGGGCTCACTTTATTATTAAATAGGCGCGTTTATCGCGCAAAGGAGGCGAATATGGCCGACGTAAAACAAAGAGCCGAACAAGCTACCAAAGACGCTATCGAAGCGTTGGGTTACGAGATAGTCGAAGTGACCTATAAAAAAGAATTCGGCACCCCCACTTTGACCTTCTTCGTCGACGTCGATAGAGAGGGCGGAATAAACCTCGACGATTGCGAGAAGATAAGCAGAACCATCGACCCCATTCTCGATAAGGAGGACGTTACCGACGGAGTAGCGTACAACCTCAACGTTTCAAGCCCCGGCCTCGACCGTCCTTTGAAAACCGAGAGAGACTTTCGCAAGCATCTCGAAAAAGAAATAGAGATCGGCTTCTACGCCCCTTATCAAGGCAAGAAGAAGATCGAGCGCGTTTTGGTCGCCTGGAACGACGAAACGATAACCGTATCGGACGGTAAAAATCAAGAAACTATTGATAGGAAACTTATTTCCATCATCAAACCTGTAATAAAATTTTAACGAAATCACGGAGGAATTATGCAAAGTAAAGAATTTTTTGCCGCATTGGACGAATTGGAACAACAAAGACGTATAGATAGAGATACGTTTATTCAAAGTTTGGAATCCGGTCTTGCTTCCGCTTACAAGAAAGAAGAAGCTGAAAACAAGGAAGCGGGCGACGCTTTTCACGTTCGTATCAAATTGAACTATGAAAAACACGAGATCAAAGTCGTTGCTTTTAAGAGAGTCATCGAAGACGATGAGAAAGAGGCGGACGGAGATATTTGTTTAAGCGAAGCGAAAAAAATCAAGGCTTCCGCGAAAGTAGGCGACGAAATAATGACGAGAGAAATTCAATCCAAGCAATTCTCCCGTATCGCGGCGCAAACCGCTAAACAAGTCGTAACTCAAAGATTAAACGACGCCAAGAAAGCCCAAATCTTCGACGAAATGAACGACAAAGAAGGCGAGATCCTTCCCGCTATCATTCGTAAGATCGAGCCTAACGCGGTGTTCGTCGAGATAGTTTCCACCCAAATGGAAGGCATTATGGGTTTGACCGATCAAATCAAAGGCGAAAAGTACAACGTCGGCGATATCATTAAGGTTTACGTCAAAAAGTTGAAGAAGTCCTCTTACGGCAACGCGCAAGTTATGGTTTCGCGCGCGAACGTGAACTTCGTCAAGCGTTTGTTCGAGAACGAAGTGCCCGAAATCAAAAGCGGCGTAGTCGTTATCAAAAAGATCGTTCGCGAAGCGGGTTACAGAACCAAAATCGCGGTTAGCAGCACCGATCTCGCGGTCGACCCCGTAGGCGCGTGCATAGGTCCTAAGGGCAGCCGTATCAACGCCATCGTCAAGGAATTGAACGGCGAAAGAATCGACGTTATCGAGTGGTCGTCCGATCCCTTACAATATATCGCTAACGCTTTGAGCCCCGCGAAAGCCGCTCTCGTCCAAGTCAACGACGGCGCGTATTCCGCGAAGGTGTTCGTAAAAGACGATATCCTCTCTTTAGCTATCGGTAGAGACGGTCAAAACGCTCGTCTTGCCGCTAAATTGACCGAATGGAAAATAGACGTCAAGCCTTTGAGCGAATGCGATATCATTCCCGAAGGAGACGGCGATATTTGATGATATCTTTAAGAGTTTGCGCGGTATGTCATAAAAAAGCGCCGAAAGAGGAGTTTTTAAGAGTCGTTCGAGTCGGCGACGAATATGTGGTCGACCTTACCTACAAGGTAAACGGTCGGGGCGCGTATATCTGTCGAGAAGGGGGCTGCGTCGAGTCCGCAAAAAAGAAGAACGCCCTAAAACGCTCGTTCAAAGCGTTCGTTCCCGACGAGGCGTACGAGGAGTTAGCGAAGTATGGTAAACCAAAAGATTAGATCTTATTTCGGCTTTGCCGTTCGCTCGGGCGCAATAGTATACGGCGCCGATACGATACTTCGTTCGACTAAGAGGCCGCACCTCGTAGCGATAAGCGAAGACATAAACGAAACCGCCGCAAAAAGGTTAACGAAATATTGTGAAAACAAGTCTATTAAATTATTAGTCTTCTTAAAAGGCGAGATCGCGGATCTCGTACATAGAGAAAACTGCAAATGCGCGGGTATCTTGGATAAGAACTTGGCGTCTGCTATAATAACACAACGTAATGAATTGCCAAATTAGAAAAAAAGGAGCGTTTGATGAGTAATAAAAAAGAAAATCTTGATAATTTAAGCCAACTTTTCGAATTGGATGAAAATCAATTAAAAGGATTGACGCAAAAGATCAAAGAGTCTAAAAAGAACGTTACTCTTATGATCGGTAGATTGAACGACATCAAGCAAAAGATTGAGGACGCGAGGAGAGAGGAAGAAGAAAGAGCCAAAGCCCTTGCGGAAGAAAAGCTCAAAGAAAAAGAAAAGGAAAAGCAAATCAAGGAAGAGACCGTAGTCGAAGAGGCTACGGAAGTCTTGGTTGAAGATAAGCCCGCCGAAGAAGAGAAGAAGGAAGAAACGGCGAATGTCGAAGAAGTCGTCGCGACCGAAACCGCGCCCGAAATAGAAGCGACGAAGGAAGCGGAAAAAGAGAAAGAGTCCGAAGATAAACCCGAAGAAGCGACGTTAGAGGCGACCGAGAAGACCGAAGAAAAGGAAAAGGAAAGCGAAAAACCCAAGAAAGAGCCTACCATCGTCAACGGCGCCGAACTTCCCAGCAACTTGGAAAAGTACAGAGCGAAAGGCGTAGTAGAGCCCCGTATCTTCGTACCCCAACCCGATAAGAGAAAGGCGCAAAAGCAACAAGACAAGGCCGCTCGCCCTCAACAACAACAAAGACCCGGTCAAGCGGGTAAACAACAACCTACCCCCGGCACCACTTTCGTGCCTTACGGCGGCAGTCAAGGCGGCAAAGACCAAAGAGGTAAGGGCGGCAAGCAAAAATTCGACCCCAGAAACAACAACGGCGAAGATAAGAGAAGCAACAACAAACGTAATCTTATCCGCGACGCGAGAGAGGAAGGCGAACTTTCGGACGGCGAAGTAGCGAGAAGATTTAAGCTTCGCAAAGGCAGAGGTTCTTCCGACGGTCCCGTCGTGCATATCGACCACGCCGTAGTCGAGACCGATCCCGTACCCATTAAGGTATTGAGCGAAAAGATAGGACGCCCCGCTACCGAAATAATCAAAGCGTTGATAAACTTGGGATTCTTCAAGACCGCGAATGACAGTATCGACTTCAACACCGCAGAACTCGTTTGTATGTCTTTGGACGTTACCCTTGAACTCAAACTCGCGCAAACCAACGAGGATAAGTTCGAGGAATTGATGAAAGAAGAAGAGGTCGATCCCTCTCAACTCGTCAAGCGCGCGCCCATCGTCACGATTATGGGCCACGTCGACCACGGTAAAACCACCCTTTTGGACTACATTAGAAAAGCCAACGTCGCTAAAGGCGAGGCAGGCGGCATTACCCAACATATCGGCGCTTATACCATTAGACTTCACGGCGACAAGATAACCTTTATCGACACTCCCGGTCACGAAGCGTTTACCACGATGAGAGCGAGAGGCGCGATGGTTACCGATATCGCGATAATCGTAGTAGCGGCGGACGACTCTATAATGCCTCAAACCGTAGAGGCTATCAACCACGCGAAAGCGGCGGGCGTACCCATAATCGTCGCTATCAACAAGATAGACCGCCCCGGCGCGAATATCGAAAAAGTCAAAGCCGACCTCACCAAATACGACCTCGTATGCGAGGATTACGGCGGCGATATAACCTGCGTTCCCATTTCCGCAAAACTCGGTACGGGCGTTGACGAATTGCTCGACGATATCCTTATGTACGCGGATATGCTCAACCTCAACGCAAATCCCAAAGCGAAAGCCAAAGGTACGATTTTGGAAGCAAGACTCGACAACAACGTGGGCGCGGTAGCGACGGTACTCGTTCAAAACGGTACGTTGAAAGTGGGCGACAACCTTGTAGCGGGTAGTTCGACCTGTAAAGTCAAGACCATGTTCGACGATAAGAAAGCGCAACTCAAACAAGCGGGACCTTCCATTCCCGTTCAAGTTTTGGGCTTCGACACCGTTCCTAACGCGGGCGACCAAATATTAGTCGTAGACGAGAAGTTTGCGAGAAGCATCGCGGAAGAGAGAAGGATAAAAGAAAGAGAAGAGCGTATCAACAAACCCGCTTCCTCTTTGAGCGACGTAGTACGTCAAATGACCGAAGGCAAACTCAAAGAACTCAATATCATATTGAAGTGCGACGTTCAGGGTTCGGTCGAAGCGTTGTCTTCCGAACTCGTTAAGCTTTCCAACAACGAAGTCAAAGTCAATATCGTCCATAGCGGCGTTGGCGCGGTAAACGCGAGCGACGTATCGTTAGCGGAAGCGTCAGCAAAATCCCCCGACGCAAACAAGTCGGCTGTAATAATCATAGCGTTCAACGTCCGTCCCGACCAAAATGCGAAAGCGGCGGCTGCGGCGGCTGAATTGGAAATTAAGACCTATAACGTAATTTACGAAGCGATAGAAGATATCCAAGCGGCTCTCAAAGGTATGCTTGCGCCGAAGTTCAGAGAGAAAGTCATCGGTTCAGCGGAAGTCAGAAGCATATTCAAGATCAAGGGCGTTGGCACTATTGCGGGTTGTTACGTTACCGACGGTAAATTGGATCGTAACGCGAAAGTACGTTTATATCGTCAAGACGTATCCGTATATAACGGCGCGATAGCGTCCTTGAAACGTTTGAAAGACGACGTTAAGGAAGTAGTGCAAGGATACGAATGCGGTATCGGTATCGAGAAATTCAACGATATCAAAGAGGGCGACGTTATCGAGTGTTACGTAATGGAACAAGAATAATATGCCAAATATTGACAGAGTAAACAGCGAATTAGCAAAACAAATCGGCCTCATTATCGACCGTAAAATCAAAGATCCTCGCGTGCAGGGTATGCTCACCGTGACCGCGGTACGCACCACGCCCGACCTCAAATACGCAAAGGTTTACGTCAGCTACTACGGGGACGAGGATAAGAGAGATCAAACTTTCAGCGCGTTGAATAATTGCGCGGGTTTCGTCCGTAACGAGTTAAAGAGCGTAGTCAAGTTGAGACTTATACCCACTTTGACGTTTATCTACGACGATACCGCTCTTTATGCGGCGGAAATGAGCAAACTTATAGACAAAGCGAAATCCACTATGGTTTATTTCGAAGACGATGAACAAACGGATCCTCAATGAAGTCGTAAATAAAATAAAGAAAGCCGAAAGAATCGCGGTTGTAACGCACATTTTACCCGACGGCGACGCCGTCGGGAGCGCTCTTTCTCTGTGGCGAGTGCTTACGAAAGCGGGTAAGAAGTGCGACTGTCTTTGTGATAGCGAACTTCCCAATTCGGTTAAAGGGCTTCCTTTTGAAGAGCATTATAACATACAAACCCTTAACGAATACGATCTCGCCATTTCGGTCGATTTGAGCGACGTCGTAAGGGCGGGGAAGTACGCCTATCTTTTCGACGGCAAGAATTGTATTTCTATTGATCATCATAAAGGGCGCACGCCCTTTTCAGCGCTTGACCTCGTCGATTATCGCTCGTCAAACTGCGAGATAATGCTCGAATTATATTTAGAGGCTTTCGCCGAATATATCGACAAAGACGTGGCGACCTTGCTTTACGTCGGTCTCGTCACCGATACGGGCGGTTTCGCTTACGAATACGTGGACGCTCGTTCGCACGTTTGCGCCGAAAAACTGTTTTCTTACGGTATAGACGCAAGTTTTCTTTACCGCAAATACTACCTTGAAAGACCTTTGAACGTAGTCAAGATGCACGCCTACGTTGTTTCACACTGTATTTACGAATTGGACGACGAATTGGCTATTCTCGTGTTTTCTAGAGAGGTTTTGGACAAATTCCACGGCGACATCACCGATACTTCCTCTGCGATTAGTACGGTAGTGAACGCAATAGAGGTCAAAGTGGGTATTTCCATAACCGAAGTAGAAACTAATAAATATAAAGTGAGTTTGAGAAGTAAAGGCGCAGTCGACGTCAACGCGGTTGCGGCTGCATTCGGTGGGGGCGGTCACGTCAACGCTTCGGGTTGCAGGCTTCAAGGCGAACTCGGCATAGTAATAGACAAACTCGTTTTCGAAGTATCAAAATATCTATGAACGGATTTTACAACGTATTGAAACCCACGGGGTACACGTCTTCGGACGTCGTTATTAAGCTTCGCGGGATAATACGCGCCCAAACGGGACTTAAAGTCAAGTGCGGGCATTTGGGAACTCTCGACCCCGGCGGATCGGGAGTTTTACCTATCGCCGTAGGCGTAGCCACCAAACTATTCGACGAACTGGGCGGTTCTAAAAAGATATACAGAGCGCAGGCGACTTTAGGCGTAGAAACCGATACGTTAGATTCTTACGGCAACGTTTTACGCGAAATAGATACAAAGGATATTCCCGTTTTGAGCGAAGAGAAAATCATCGAGGTTTTTAAGTCTTTCATCGGCGTTCAGGAACAATTACCACCGAAGTATTCCGCTAAAAGTATCGACGGTAAACGCGCCTACGATCTCGCAAGGAAAGGGGTCGATTTCGAAGTAAAAACCCAAAAGATAGAGATATTCGACGTTAAGTTATTGAGCTACGAAGAAAATAGGATTACCTTCGATCTTACCTGTTCGGGCGGGACTTACGTTCGCTCATTCGTGAGGGATTTAGGTGAAAAACTCGGCGCGCCCGCATATATGTCCTACATAATAAGGCTTAAAAGCGCGGGCTTCGATATAGAAAACGCCGTTACGTTAGAAGAGATAGAAAGCGACTTAAATAGCGGTTTCATCTCTCTTGAAAACTACGCGAAGACTCTACCGTCAATTAATATAAACGACCATAAAAAAGAGTTCGGCGTTGGAGGCGAAATACCTTGCGAATACGAGGGGCTCGTCGGCATATACGCGGATAGATTCATAGGAATAGGGAAGGGCGAAGAAGGCTTCTTGAAAAGAGCGGCTATTCCCGACGAAGAGGTTTTGAATGTGGAAGAATTCGATAAAACCATCTTTCCGCAAAAGATAAGCCTCGCGTTAGGGTACTTCGACGCGATGCATTTAGGTCACGCAAAAATAATAAAGGAATTGAAGTCCACCCACGGAATACCCGCTATATTTACCTTAAAAGGCAGTATCAACGACTACAACAAGAATTACGGCGACCTTTATTCGTTCGAAGATAGGACGAATTCGTATTTCTCCGCGGGCGTTAAAAAAATATTCTACGAGGAAGTGACCGAGGATTTTATGAATACCGAGCCGAAGGATTTTCTCGATCTTCTTACCGAGAATATCAACGTGGGCGCGTTCGTTTGCGGCGGCGATTATACCTTCGGCAAGAAAGCCTCGGGCGACGTTGAGTTTTTAAGGGCGTACGCCGGAAGTAAAGGAATTGAACTAAAAGTCGTCGATATATTAACGATAGACGGCGAAAAGATAAGCAGTCGTTCGATAAAAGAGGCTATCAAAAGCGGTGACGTCGAAAAGGCGAATTCGCTTTTAGGTTACGTTTATTCGGTTAGAGGTAAAGTGGTTTCGGGGCGTAAAGAGGGTAGAAGAATTGGTTATCCCACCGTCAACGTCAATTTAGACCGCTCGCTCGTCACACTTAAAGAAGGCGTTTATCATACTAAAACCCGTATAAAAGGCGAGTATTACGATTGCGTAACGAACGTCGGCGCTCACCCCACGTTCGAGGACGAAAATTTCAATGCGGAAACACATATTATCGGTTATGAAGGCGACCTTTACGGCAAAACCATAAAGATCGAGTTTATAAAGTACTTAAGAGGGATAAAGAAATTTACGTCGGCAGCAGAACTCAAAAAACAAATCGCAAAAGATATTGAGGAGATAAAAAAATGAACGAGATTAAATTCGGACCATCGGGTAGCGACCTCGCTTTTTACGAACTCGGTTATGAAAGTACTACGCAAATGCCCGAGTACGTCGAAAGCCTCGGGCTTGATTGCTTCGAGTATTCGTTTGGTAAAGGCGTTAGAATAAGCGCGGCTACCGCCGAGAAAATCGGGGAAGCGTTCAAAGAGAGAAATATCGAGATAAGCGTTCACGCGCCTTATTTTATCAATCTTTCCAATCCCGACCCCGAAAAGATAAACAATTCCTTCGGGTATTTGACCGCCTCGATGGACGCATTATTGCTTATGGGCGGTAAGCGAGTGGTGTTCCACCCCGGCTCTATGCTCAAACTCACGAGAGAGGAAGCGTATTCGCTTATGATGAAGAACGCCGAAGGATTCCTACCCATTCTCAACCAAGACAGATACGACGGTTTATACGTTTGCCCCGAAACGATGGGTAAAGTAAATCAAATGGGTACGGTCGACGAGATAGCGGATATTTGTAGGCTCAGCGATAAATTTTTGCCTTGCGTGGATTTCGGGCACGTCAACGCGAGAGAGCAGGGCGTCTTAAAAACCCGAGACGACTATCAGCGAATAATAGATACCTTATCAAATAAACTCACCGATTTTCAAGTTAAGAATATGCACGTGCATTTTTCCAAGATCGAATACGGCGCAAAGGGCGAGATAAAGCACCTTACTTTCGAGGATACCGTTTACGGCCCCGAGTTCGAGCCTCTTGCCGAAGTCTTGGTCAAGAATTCGCTTACCCCATATATCGTTTCCGAGTCCGACGGGACGCAAGGCAAGGACGCGAAATATATGAAATCGGTCTATAATAGTATAAAAAACGCCAAGTAAATTAAAATAATACTTGCAAAATTACTTATATTATTATATAATTTTAATTAAGGACTACGAAAATGAACGCTTTAACTTTACGCGAATTGGTGAATAAATGCAACGTGGACGCCCTCTTGTTGACGTCTTATTCGAATTGCTCTTATTACGCGAAGTATATGAACCCCGAGTGTTCAATACTTGCGACCAAGAACGAAGTCTGGTATTTTACCGACGATAGATATTTAGAAGAAGCGCGCAAGATAGTCCCGGCGGACTATAAACTCGTTTCTTGTAGAAATACGGACTATAAAAAGATATACGAAACCGTCGATTTCGGTTCTATCAAGACGATAGGTATCGACGACGTAAAGTTCGCGGATTATTTAGCGATGCGCAATACGTTTTACGGCGTTGACATTTTTGACTTTCAAGCCGCGATATCCGCGCCTCGCGCGGTAAAGACCGAAGAAGAGATCGCTTTGATCGCTAAAGCCGCTCATTGTAACGACGTAGCGTTTGAAAATCTTCTCGGGCAAGTTAAAGAAGGAATGACCGAGTTGGAACTCGCTTACCTACTTCAATACGAGTATATAAAAGCGGGCGGCGAAGGTATAGCGTTCGACACGATAAGCGTATTCGGCGAGCATACCGCATATCCTCACGGTCACCCCGGTCATACGAAGTTGAAATACGGCGATTGCGTTACGCTTGACTTCGGCACAAAGTACGGCGGATACTGCTCGGATATAACGAGGAATTTCTGTTTCGGGAAGCCCGATCCCGAATACGTAAGATGCTATCAAGCGGTTTTGGAAGCAAACAAAGCGGGTATCGACGCGGTTGAAGTCGGCAAGGCTTGCAAAGACGTCGACAAGGTCGCTCGCGACGTATTGAAAAAGTACGATCTTGACAAATACTTCACCCACTCGCTAGGTCACGGCGTAGGCATAGATATCCACGAATTTCCTTATCTATCGCCCAAAAGCAACGACGTATTCAAGGAAAACCAAGTGTACACGGTTGAACCCGGCATATACATAAACGGCAAATTCGGCATACGCATTGAGGATTTATTGACCGTCAAAAACGGTCGTTCCAATCTGCTCAGCCGTTGTAATAAAGAATTGATAATTTTATAGGAGGCTATATATGGGATTTATTTTAGCAGGTGATTTTAGAAAAGGCGTCACTTTTGAATTTGAAGGAAACGTAATGGTTATAGTCGATTTCCAACACGTTAAACCCGGCAAGGGCGCGGCTTTCGTCCGTACCAAAATCAAAAACGTTATGACGGGTAGCGTACTTGAAAAGACTTTCAACCCCACCGATAAATTTGAGACCGCAATGATCGAGCGTAAACAAATGCAATACAGCTACACGGACGGCGAATTCTACTACTTTATGGACAACGAGACCTACGACATCATTCCTTTGAATTACGAACAATGTCAAGACGCTCTTAACTTCATCGTAGAACAAAGCAACGTCACCGTTTCTTTCTACAAGGGAAAAGCCTTCTTGGTAGAGCCCGAAACCTTCGTTACCTTGCTCATCACCGTTTGCGAACCCGCCGTCAGAGGCAACACCGCCACCCCCGGCACCAAGCCCGCGACTTTGGAAACCGGATTCAAGATCCAAGTTCCTATGTTCGTTAACGAAGGCGAGAGAATCCGCGTAGATACCCGTACCGGTACCTATTTGGAGCGCGCCGACTAATAGTTAAGGCTACTCAGCGGGTTGTTCGGATTAACTATGGAAAGCGGTTTGCGCCGCTTCCCGACAACCATTATTTCGAACCAATCCACATAATGATAATGCGTTTATACGACTTATGATCCCCGTAGTCGTACGAGTAGATAAAGAGGCTACGAAATTTTGTCAGCCTCTTTTTTCGTAAACAATAGAATTAGCGAGCGTTTGAAACGAATTCGCAAAAATGAACTTGATTATTACGTGGATTTGAGTACGTCATCCTGAGCCTGTCGAAGGATCCCCTAACGCGAAGCAACGTTTACAAGGAAGAGATGTTTCGACTACTCTCAACATGACGAAAATAGGTTTATAGTACGTCATCCCGAGCATCGTCGAGGGATCCCCTATCAAGAGGTAACTATTACTTTCTATGCTTTATTCGGAAGAGATGTTTCGACTACGCTCAACATGACGAATAAATAGAAGAAAGTCATACTTAACAACAAAAATCCGAGCGAAGCGAGGCTCGAGTAAACGCACAGTGTTTGCGAGAAAGAGGAATAGACAAGCAAAAACTAAATCATCGTGAGATGATAAGTAAAAGCGAAGTCTATGACGAGTCGAGGGATCCCCTAACGCGAAGCAACGAACAACTATTTCAAACGGTATATCTTAATTATAAACGACCAAAATAGAGGTAATTATGTCTAAACTCATTTTAATTGACGGTAACAGCATAGTAAACAGAGCGTTTTACGCTATGCCAAACCTCACGTCCTCGAAAGGAATATGCACGGGTGGTATTTTCGGATTTATAAAAATGCTATCCAAACTCGTCAAAGAAGAGAAGCCCACCCATTTAGCCGTTGCGTTCGATCTTAAAGCGCCTACTTTCAGGCACTTAAAATACGCCGACTATAAAGCGGGCAGAAGACCTATGCCCGAGGAACTCGTTCAGCAAATACCCTTATTAAAAGAGTTACTCAAAAAGATGGGCGTAAAGACCTTCGAACTCGCCGGCTATGAAGCGGACGATATTTTAGGCACGCTTTCCGACAAAGTGAGTTTCCCCTCTATAATCGTATCGGGCGATAAAGACGTGCTGCAACTAGTCAGCGACAAATGCACGGTTTATCACACCAAAAAAGGTATAAGCGAGATAATAAAATACACTCCCGATTATCTCAAAACCGAGAATATAAGCTATCCCTCGTTGATAACCGATTTGAAGGGATTGATGGGCGATTCGAGCGACAATATCAAAGGCGTTAAAGGCGTAGGCGAAAAGACCGCTCGCGAACTCATCGCAACTTACGGCGACCTCGACAATATCTACGCGCATATTGACGAGATCAAAGGCAAACTCAAAGATAAACTAGTCGAAGGAAAGAATGACGCCTACGAAAGCAAAGAACTTGCGACTATTTTTAAGGACGTACCTTTATCTTGGAATGAAGACGACCTTCTTTTCGACTCGTCGCTTCCTTTCGAAGCGTACGATCAAATGATCGAATTCGACTTCCGCAACGTAGAGGAAATGTTCGATTTCAAGGAAATTGTCGTTAAAAGCGATTTTGAAAAGATAGAATTATCGAGTATTGAAGAATTCGAGAATGCGCTTAAAGGTTGTATGAAAACGGGCGTTTTGGCGTTCGATATCGGCGAGTCGGTTTCCTTCACTTTCGACGGAAAAACCGAATACGCGGTCAAGCCCATGGCGACTTTGTTCGACGCGAGCGTGGACGTAGACGAAACGAAAACGGCTATTAAACCCTACCTTTTTGACGACGATATCGTAAAGTACGTTTTCGATCTTAAAAGCATATCGCACGAATTCGACCTCGACGAGCCGTTTAAGGGTAACGACCTGTTGCTTTTGAGTTATACGACCGACGTTTCTCTTAATAAATCGACTTTGAAAGATCTCTTGATTTCCTATAAAAAGAATACCGATTGTTATTCTTGCGCTTTGCTTGAACTATATCGCGAACTCGAAGAAAAAGCGAAGGAAAACGGCTCTTTGAAAATCTATGAAGAAATAGAGATGCCGCTTTTACCCGTACTGTATTCTATGGAAAAGGTGGGATTTAGAGTAAACGTAAACGAGTTAAAGAGATTGCAAAGTTTTTACAGCGATGTTTTATCCGCGCTTATTAAAACGATATACTCATACGGCGGTGAATTCAATATAAATTCGCCTAAACAACTTGCGGAAGTGCTGTTCGATAAGTTAGGGCTTCCCACCGACAAAAAGAGAAGCACCAGCGCGGAAAAACTCGAAAAGCTCGCCAAATATCACCCCATCGTCGGCGCGGTTTTGGAATATAGAAAGGTCGCGAAATTACAGTCGACATACGTTACCGCGTTGCTTCCTTTATTAGATGAAAACGACCGACTTCACACCGTTTTCAAACAAGCTGTCACGACGACCGGGCGGCTTTCTTCCGCCGAACCAAACTTACAAAATATCCCGGTAAGAACCGAAGAAGGCAAGGAAATCCGCAAGGCGTTTATCGCTTCCGAGGGTAATAAACTCGTTTGCGCCGACTATTCTCAAATCGAATTACGCCTTATGGCTCATATCTCGGGCGACGAAAATATGATAGCAGACTTCGTAAACGGCAAGGACGTTCACGCCGCCACCGCCGCTAAGGTATTCGACGTACCGTTAGAACTCGTCACCCCCGAAATGCGTAGAAACGCCAAAGCGGTTAACTTCGGTATAATCTACGGCATATCCGATTTCGGTCTTTCACAAAGCACGGGAAGCACCGTTCAAGAGGCGAAAAGGTTTATCGAAAAGTACTTCCAAAACTATCCCAAAGTCAAGGAATATATGGAAAAAACCGTCGAATTTGCGCGGGAAAACGGCTACGTCAAGACGCTTTCGGGTAGGGTTAGAATTATCCCCGAAATCAAGTCTTCGGTCTATACAACGCGGCAATTCGGCGAGCGCGCTGCTATGAATATGCCCTTGCAAGGCACTGCGAGCGATATAATAAAATTGGCGATGATCCGCGTTCAAAAGAGGCTTACCGAAGAGTTCCCGACGGCAAAACTACTACTGCAAGTCCACGACGAACTCATTATCGACTGCCCCGTAAACCTCGTTAAAGAGGTTAGCGTTATGCTTGAAACCGAGATGGAAAACGTTATGGATCTCAAAGTGCCGCTTATTGCGGAAGTTGGAGTCGGCGACAATTGGGTAGAGGCGAAAGAATAAAGAGGGAACGGACGTTCAAAAAGAATGAACGCGAAGAAAAAGACCGTTTAAAAGAGAATAAAGGTGAATAGAGAAAAGAGCGTTCAAGAAGGATAAAAGAGGGAAGAAGTATGAAACCTGTTTATAGAGTAGGCGTTTTCGGTGGAATAGCGAGCGGTAAAAGCGTGCTTATCGAGCATTTAAGAGAGTTAGGCGCGTCGGTTTTATCCGCCGACGAAGAGAATAGAGAACTTTGGAAAGAGGACGAGTATTTACTTTCACTCGCCAAACTTTTCCCCGAAGCCGTAATTCCCGATAATAAACGCGTAAACACAAATAGTCCGACTCTTACTTCAAACGATAAAAAAACATTCGTCCCGCCAAAGGTCGACAAAAGAATAGTTAAAGAGATAATATTTTCCGACCCAGAGAGAAAGGCAAAACTCGAATTGATATCTCATTCGCGCATTAGAGCCTCTTTGATGGAAAAATCAAAGGAAGGGCTTTGGTTTATCGAGATACCCGTTTACGTTAAAGATTTTATGCCGTTAGACGAAATATGGGAAGTCGTAACGCCGTTAGGCGATAGGGTTTATAGGCTAATTGAACGCGACGGAATAAGCGAAGAACTCGCCCGTAAGATAATAGGGCAGCAACCCATCGTAGACGAACCCGATAAAATAACCGTTTTCAATAACGGCGACTTTTACCTTTTCCGCCGCCGCGTCGAAGGTCTCTACAAACAAACCCTCGAAACATACGAAAAATTAAAATAGTTTTCAAATTACGCGCTTTCTCATACTATTAGTATGAAAAAGATTATCCCTCTTTTGTTATGCGTATTTATTATCGTAACAACCTTTACCGCTTTATACTCTTATTCTCTCGGCAAAGTCAATTATTATATATCTACAATTAAAAAGTATTCTACGCAATCTATATCCGCCTCAATGATCGCCGCAATAATACGCGTAGAAAGTAATTTCGATCCACTCGCGCGCTCGAATAAAGGCGCGATAGGTTTAATGCAATTATTACCCAAAACAGCCGAATACGTCGCGCAAATATTCAAAATAGGCTACGACGAATCCGATCTTTTAGACGGCGAGAAAAATATCCAAATCGGCGTTTTATATTTAAGTTACTTACTCGATAGGTTTTCCCTCGAATGGGTGATAGTCGCTTATAACGCAGGCGAAACTATTACAAAAAAATGGATAGAAAGCGGCGTTTCGTTAAATAAAATACCATATAAAGAAACCCGCGATTATTACAAAAAAGTTGTAAGAGCAATGAAACTATACGAATTTTCGGGATATTGATTATGTGGCTTGAATTCGAGGTCTTTTATTCTCCAATTCTAAAAATATCGCGGGATATATAATATTTTCTATTTCTTTATAAAATAAATAAAAAAGAAACTGTCGGTTGCGTGAAAAATCCTCGTATTTGTGTTATTATATAGTTGGAGGTAAATTATGGAAACCAAAGACATTTTGCGAGAATTAAGAACTAAAAGAAATTTATCTCAAGACGAACTCGCCGAAATAGTTTTCGTCACCAGGCAAGCGGTCTCTCGCTGGGAAACCGGCGAAACTCTACCCGGAACGGATACCCTCAAACTCTTGTCAAAGGTATTCGACGTATCTATAAATACTTTGCTCGGCAGCCCACGCAAGTTGGTTTGCCAGTGTTGCGGTATGCCGCTAACGGACGACCTTATCAGCAAAGACAAAGACGAGGCGTTCAACGAAAATTATTGCAAATGGTGCTACTATGACGGAGAATTCACTTACAACAATATGGACGATCTTATTAAAGTATGTATTCCGCACATGGTGGCAAGCGGATTTAACGAAAACGAAGCGCGCGAGTATATGAAATCCATTCTACCAAAACTCAATTATTGGAAGAATAAAGAAGACACCGACGGCGCGAAAAACGAAGAATTAAAGAAGACGTTAATAAAAGAATTCAACGCGCTTAATATAAAAGGACTGCCCAAAGTGACCGCCTTAAACGCGCTCGTTGGCATTTACGTCAATCTCGAATATCCTCTTCCAAACGGCACTTCGGCGAAGTTTCTGAAGGACGACGTAACCTATTTCGGAAATCAAGTTGAAATCCAAGATGGTGACAAGAAGTGCTACGGTATCGTCGGCTGCCGCGACTTTATCCTTGTCGCTCGTTACGGTGAAGGGGGCAGCGATCCCGAATTGATAGCGTATAAGAAATTATAATTAACATACTGCTTTGCTTTAAAATAGTATATTGTAGCCGTTCAACGCCTTAACATATTCGGTTGCCCGTAAGTAAAAAGAATTTAGTAAAAAATTGATAAAGTAAAAGAAATTATCATTAGTCTAATTCTTCGTTTCAAATAGTTTGTTATAGCCGTTCAACGCCTTAACATATTCGGATGCCCGTAAGTAAAAAGAATTTAGTCAAAAATTGATAAAGGAAAAGAAATCATCATTAGTCTAATTCATCGTTTCAAATAGTTTGTTATAGCCGTTAAAAGCCTTAACTTATTCGGCTTACCGTTAGTAAAAAGATTTTTGTAAAATAATTGACATACGATATAATATAGTTTATTATATTATAGACGCGAGGGTGGCGGAATGGCAGACGCGCTAGATTCAGGTTCTAGTGGTAGCAATGCTGTGTGGGTTCAAGTCCCATCTCTCGCACCAAAACAAGCAAGCCGATCGACTTGCTTGTTTTTATAAAAAATAGGCAACTATATATCATCACGCGAAATGCGTGTAGATTAAATGATAATACGAAATTGAAAATATATTCTTTCAAAGATAATAACTTAAAAGACCGTAAATGAACAACGTTTTAGATTGTAAGAATAGAGAAGAGTTCCGTGAGTGGTTAAGTAAGCACTCGCAGAGAGAGGGCGAGTGTTATTTGCTGTTGAAGCGTGGTAAGCCAAAAGACGACAATGCGTTTTACTATATCGACGCGGTGGAAGAGGCTCTTTGTTTCGGGTGGATAGATTCGACGATGAAACGGATCGACGGCGTGACTTATCAAAGGTTTTCCCCGCGTAAAAAGAACGGCTTATGGACGGAATTAAATAAAGAACGCGTAAGAAGATTGGAAAAACTCTCTCTTATGACGGATTTGGGTAGAGCTGTATTGCCCGATATGAACGCTGAATTCAAATTGGACGAAGAGATAGAAGCGGCAATCAAAGAAGCGGGCGTTTGGTCGACTTACAAATCCTTCCCGCCTCTATATCAAAGAGTACGCGCATACAATCTTAAATTCTACAAAGATAAACTTCCCGCTCAATATAGAAAGAGTCTCGCTAACTTTATAGAGAAGACAAAAGAAGGGAATACTTACGGCGAATGGAACGATTACGGGCGACTTTTAGACTATTAAGAAACTACGATGAAAAAGACAATAATATACGTACACGGTAAAGGCGGCAATAAATTAGAGGCGGATAGATACAAAGCAATTTTCAGCGACTCACGCGTTTTGGGCGTTGATTACGATCCCGCGCCTCAAAAAGCCCCCAAAGACATTAACTTATTCGTCCGTCAAAGCAAAAATGACGGCGAAGTGATACTTATCGCTAATAGTATCGGAGCGTACTTTTCTATGATAGCGGGGATAGATAACGAGATAAGTAAAGCCTATTTTATCTCGCCTATCGTCGATATGGAAAAGATAATATTAAACTTGATGAAAGCGGCAAACGTCACCGAAGAGCGATTAAGAAAAGAGAAGATAATCCCTACCGAATTCGGCGAACCTCTTTCTTTTGAGTATCTATCTTTCGTCCGTAATAATCCTATACGTTGGCGCGCCCCCACCGCGATATTATACGGGGAAAACGACGCTTTCACCGACTTCGAAACGATGAGAAACTTCGCCGTAAGTATAGGCGCGACTATTACCACTATGCCAAACGGCGAACACTGGTTCCACACCCCCGAACAACTCGAATTTTTAGATAACTGGATAAAAAGCGTACAATAATTTTAGATAGAGGATAGAAAATGTTTTCGATATCTCTATTTATTCATATTTTCAGTGCTATTATCAAAATGAAACAGATATACTTGCGATTTTTTACAAGATGATCAAAAAAACAATACGAGTATAACTGAATCACAACAAGTATTAGGTAAAAAACTTTAGTTAAGTCTTATATCGGCTTATCTACTTTCGTAGAGAAGTAGGAAGTACCGTCGAGGTCTTCGAGAGGGAAGAGTTCGAGGTCGAACGAGCCGTCTTCCAATAAGGTTATCAAAGTGCCACCGCGTTGCCCGTGGCGCTTTTTTATACCTTTATACGCTAAAAAGTCCATACTCATTCCATAAGTCATACGAATTCCTTTGTAGGTTAGGGAAGCGGTGTTGAGGTGATCGTGCCCGAAAAACATTCCTTTGCAAGAGCCGAAATCCACCATCTCTTCGAAGAAGTTGCCGTGCTTGGTTTTAGGGTAGCCGACGTAGTTGTCCTTTTCTTGTATAAAGCCGAGGTGGTACGTGACCGACTTATCCCCACGGTAGCATTTTTCCCAAGCGTCGCGGAATTCTTTGGGCGGAATGTGGAAAAAAGCGAGAGAGCGGGGAGTATCGTCGCCCGTTTTATAAGAGTTTATCTTATCTTTATACCAATTGATTTGCTCGTCTGAAATTACGTCAAATCCGCTGAAAAAGGTTTTTCCGAGATAGGAATTCGAGTCTAAAAACATTAAAACGGTATTCAATTCGCCGTTTTCATTGAGTACGCGAATATCGTAATTCCCGCGGTCATTATTAAAGCATTCGCCCTTTCTAAATAGGCAATTGGGTAGACTTTCGTAATAAGCGGATAGGTCGTCCCTATTGTAGCGCGACCATATTTCGGTGTCGTGATTGCCGAAGACCATCGCCCACGGAATACCCAATCTTTCCATAAAAGAGCCGAAAATTTTTGAGGATTTGAGGTTGTTAAAAGTACCCGACATAAAAGGCTTTGGATAAAATACCATAGGATAAACCGCGTCGCCTGTAACCGCGATAAGGTCGGGGCAAACCGCGTCGACTACCTTTTTGATCCCGTCAAGGGCGGCTTTGTCTTCTTTCCGCGTGAAAATACAACCGCCTATATGAATGTCGGTCAATTGTAAAATCTTAAATTTTCCGTCTTTTAAGGTAAAAGTAGGCGAGTCCATGTTTCTATCCTTGATTGGTTATATATAAATAATAACATAATTTTAGTTGATAATTCAATAGATAATTTGAAGTTTGAATAAGAAAGTAGAGAAGGTGAAGTGCTTTTGAATATATATTATTAAAAACCTCTCGTTAGGGGATCCTTCGACAGGCTCGGGAAGAGGTACTATATATTATATTGATTACATTTTTGGGAATTAAGGTCTAAAGGTTACGTTTTTGGGAATTCAGTTATAAAAGAAAACATAATAGAATGATTATATGACAATTATTTATGAATCTAATATTTACAATTAAAATAAAAAACCTTGCAAATCAATGCAAAGTTAAAAATCCCGACGAGCGTCGGGTGTTTAATACGTTTGATCGTAGGTTTATACTAAAGTCTTTGCAACGAAAAGACCAACGAATAATACGATTGCGGCGGCTAAACCGATGCAAGTCCAAGCGATTACGGGATGAACGTAACCTTTCTTTTTCTTGGCGTCTTTCTTATCGTCTGCTGCGGCTTCTTCGGCAGGAGCTTCGGCTGCGGTGTCTTCTGCTGTCTCGGGCGCGGTATCTTCCGCGGCTTCTACTTCGTTGTTTTCTACTTTTTCAATGTCGGACATAATCGTATCTCCTTTCAATATGTATTTATTATATACCAAACCCTCTAAAAATTCAACAGTTTTTTATAAAATTATTACTTTTTGCTCGAAAAAATTGGTTAAAATTTGATATTTATTTATAATTATTAAAAATTCACGTCATCAATGACGCTAAAAACTTGATTATTAGATTTTGGTATTATAGAATAGAGCCGTGAAGCAACTAACTTTATCGGAATACCTCATAAATACTTACGGCGAGAAAATATACAAAATCTCGCTCTCGTCGGGGTGTACCTGCCCCAATCGAGACGGAACGAAGGGAACTTCGGGCTGCGCTTTTTGTTTAAACGGCTCGGGGGAATTCGCGACGCGTGGGGATATCGACTTTCAATTCGAAGAGGCGAAAGCGAAGATAAGCGAGAAAACCAAAGCAAAACGCTTTATCGCTTATTTTCAGTCCTTTTCCAACACTTACGGAAACGTCGAGGAACTAACGAAGCTATATAAAAAAGTCGCCTTAAAAGAGGAAGTAGCGATTTTATCTATCGCAACTCGTCCCGACTGTATAAACGACGATGTGATTAAGACGCTTAAAGAACTCTCTTTGATTAAGCCCGTTTGGGTTGAATTAGGGTTGCAAACGGCAAATATCGAATCGGCGCGTAAACTGAATTTAGGCTACGACAAATACGACTTTATAAAGGCATTTAACGCTTTGAAAGAAATAGGCGTTAAAGTAATTGCTCACGTCATTTTTTCGCTACCGGACGAGAGCGAAGAGGACTCGCTCGACACCGTTCGGTTTTTGAGCGAATTATCTCCCGCTATCGACGGCGTAAAGATTCAAATGCTACACGTCCTAAAAGGAACGCCGTTAGGGGATAGATATATTGAAAAGCCATTCCGCTTGTATAGTCTTGAAGAATACGGCAAACTATTAAAACGAGCGCTCGAAATTTTACCCGAAAGCGTAGTGATACATCGTATTACCGGCGATCCGCCGCGTAAATACCTTTTAGCGCCCCTTTGGACGATAGACAAAAAGAAGACCTTGAACTATCTTAACAAGTACACGATAGGGAAGGGCGGGAAATAAAAGGTGATTTATGGATTTTTAAAAACTCGCGTAAATCCAAACTTTACAATTTATATTTTTTATTGAAATCTATATACTTTTAATTTAATTTAATCTATAATAGAAATACGCGGCCGTGTAATATAGATACGTCTACGGGCGAAGTTACGGCGACCGCAAAACAATAACGAGGGTGATAAAATGGACGAAAAACTAAAAGGCTGGGCGGAAGGTCTACTCGATCTAACCAAAAACAACAACCTTATCAATTTCAAAGACACGAGAAGCGGGACTTTGGACGTAATATATCCCGATTTCAACACGTTGTTCGACAAGATAAACTCGGACGCTACGTTAGAGGTGTACGATCCTAAATTCGACGATGAAGACGAGGACGAGCCTATTTCCGACGACGTTGAATCCGTTCTTCGCGCAACCGCGCCGAGAATAAAGAAAAACAATCAAATAATCGTCTACAACGCTTATACTCGCAATCCCATACCAATTCTTAAACAAATCAAGAATAAGGCGTTGACCGTAATGACCGAGACCAGCGTTAATATAACCTACGTCGCTACGGCGTTTATCCTTTGGAAAGAGCCCGACGAGCCCGACGTTTACAAAGCGCCTATTCTTCTCACGCCTATAACCATCTTAAACAATTCCGCGCTTACGCCTTTCTATATCGAAACGCAACAAGACGAAACCATCGTCAACCCCACTTTCGCGTATAAACTCAAAGCCGAACACAATATCGATCTTCCCGACTTCGGCGACGAAACCATAGACGAATACGTTACCAAAGTGGAAAGTATAGTTAAAATGCTCGGTTGGAGCGTTTCGAGAAGCATAAAGATAAGCACGTTTTCTTTCTTGAAGATGAATATGTACGTCGACTTGAAAGACAATTCCGAGAAGATACTTGAAAACAAAAACGTTCGAGCGTTACTCGGTATCGCGGATTTCGAGTTCGACGGCGAAACCGCCAAAAAGCCTCTCGATCTATTCCAGTTACACCCCATAGTCGACGCGGACAGCTCTCAATCACGCGCTATGCAAATGGCTCGAGACGGCGTTACCTTCGTTTTACAGGGGCCCCCGGGAACGGGTAAAAGCCAAAGTATAACCAATATAATCGCCGAATGTTTGTATGCGGGTAAAAAGGTGCTTTTCGTTTCCGAAAAACTCGCCGCGTTAAACGTGGTTTACGAGAAGCTCAAACAAAGCGACCTCGCGGATTTCTGTTTGGAATTACACAGCAGTAAATCCAACAAAAAGGACGTCGTTAAAGAATTGTGCCGCGTTTTGAATTTAGGTAAGACGGGCGTATCGCCCAAGGCGGAAAGAGAACTTCAACAAATCGCTTTGGCGAAAGAGAAGCTCGACGGTTACGTCGACGAATTGCACGCCGAAAGAGAGACGATAAAACGTTCGCTCTTTGAAATGATCGTCGAATACAACGAAACCAAAGTCGAAAAAGAAATAGATTACGTTATTCGCGATATACATCTTAAAGGCGAAGAGTATTTCAACGAGATAACCGAGCACCTACATCACTACGTCGAGATGATAGACTACGTAGGAGAAGACTACCGCAAGAATTGCTGGTTCGGCTTTATCGGATCAGATCCCAGTTATTCCGCAAAAGTCAAGGTCAAAGAAGCCCTTTTGAAAATGGTGGACTTTTTGTGCGACCTTAAACCCGTCGTAGCCGAATTGAAACAAAAATTCGATATCGACGCCGACTCGGTTTCCCTCTCGAACAAGTACTCGAATTACTGTTTATTCCTCTCGCAAGTAAGATATCTTTTGCCTTCTACTCTCAATAAAGAAAAGGCGGCGAAAGTCCTCGACCTTATCAACGAGCAAGGCGGATCAGCCGAGAAGTATTTGAAAATCAAGGGCGAAATCGACGCGGAATTCAAAGAAGACATATACGCTCTTGAAGCCTCTCTCGTCAAAAACAACCTCGTCCTTAACTACGGTAAGGGCATAAAGAGAGCGTTTTCAAAGGAATACAAAGAAATATCCAATTTATTTAGAAGTTATAATAAGTCGTTAAAGAAAGTCTCTTACGACGAGATTTTGGCGTTACTCGATAAACTTATCGACCTAAAAGAAACCGAGCGGGTATTCGTCGAAAACGAAGGGAAATACGTCGGCTACTTCAATTCCGCTTACGCCGGCGTTAAGACCGACTTTACTAGACTTCTAAACGAACTCAAAGCGGTGGTCGAATACGATCTACCCGTCGGCAAAATCGCCTCGATGAGCGAAGAGCAATTCAAGGCTTGCCGCCGCGACCTCGCCCAAATCAAAGAAAAAATCAAAGCCACTCAAGACGAACACAAGGACGCTATCAAATTCATTCACGCTTCCTTCGATCCCAAAGACTTCAATTTGTTGAAGTTACCCATAGACAGCGTTATCGAAAAATTCACCCTTTGCAACGCGAATATCGACGAAATAGTCAACTGGATAAACTTCTACGCGCTTTTCGTGAAGATAAGGGAAATGGACGTTGCGGACTACCTGCCCACCTACATAGACGAGGGCGTAAAGAAAGAGGAAGTCGTCAAAGTATTCAAAAAGATTTTCTTCAAAGAATGGTTCGACTACGTTATCCAAAACACCCCCTCGCTTGCCGAACTCGGTAGAATATTGCACGACCGCACCGTTGATCAATTCGCCGAAAAAGATCAACTGCAATTCGCCGTAAACAAGGCGAAGATAAAAGCCAAAGTATCCTCGTCAAGACCCGACCTCGATCTTATCACCGCGGGAAGTCCCATTTCAATTCTTATGAGAGAGGGCGAAAAGAAGAGAAGGCACAAACCCATTCGTCAATTGCTCGAAGAGATCCCCGATCTCGTTCAGGATTTGAAGCCTTGCTTCCTTATGTCGCCGTTAAGCGTAAGCACCTTCCTCACCGCCGACTTCCACTTCGACACCGTCATATTCGACGAAGCGTCGCAAATATTCCCGCAAGACGCGGTGGGCGCGATTTATCGCGGCGATCAACTTATTTGCGTGGGCGACTCAAAGCAAATGCCGCCTACAAACTTCTTCAATTCGACGATAACTTACAGCGAGAACTTCCGTGACGAGGATATAACCGATTACGAATCCATTCTCGACCTTTGCAATACGGCGTTCCCGCAAATATACCTCAAATGGCATTATAGAAGCAAATACGAGGAACTTATCAACTTCTCGAACGTGAACTTCTACGACTCTCAACTCGTCACCTTCCCGTCGGTAGAGAGGAAGAAACAATGGATAGGCGTGGATTTCTATTACGTCGAAGACGGCGTATTCGAGCATAACACGGCGGTAAATAAGAAAGAAGCCGAGAGAGTGGTCGAGCTTATCTACGAAAATATAGAGAAGTATCCCGATAGAAGTTTGGGCGTTATCGCTTTCAGCACCCGTCAACAAGCGCTAATCGAAAAGGCGTTATGGAACGTTAGAAAGGATCACCCCGACAAAGAATTCTTCTTCTCGTCTGATAGAAAGGAACCCTTCTTTATAAAGAATCTCGAAACCGTTCAGGGCGACGAAAGAGATACCGTCATTTTGAGCGTAGCCTACGGTAAAGACGCGGAAGGCAAGGTATTGCATAATTTCGGGCCTCTCAATAAAACGGGCGGCGAGAGAAGACTTAACGTCGCGGTATCGAGAGCGAAATGCAATATGCAGGTCGTAGCCTCTATGAAATACACCGATATCGACTTGAATAAATCCAAAGCGAAAGGCACGGTGCTTCTTAAAGAGTATTTGCGTTTTGCAGAGCTTGGCGCCGAGGACGTTCAAGGCAAGAAGAGAGAACTCATCGTCGACGATAGATTTTGTAACTCCGCTTACGACTACTTACGTGGGCGCGGTTTCGTCGTAGAGAGAAACGTCGGTTTATCGGATAGAAAGATAGATTTAGCGGTCAAAAACGCCGAGGGCGACAGTTACGTTTTGGCGATAGAGTGCGACGGCAACGAGTACGGCTCTTTCGAAACTACTACCGATAGAGATAGACTTCGCAGACAAAACCTCGTTCGCTTCGGCTGGGACTATTACAGGCTTTGGTCGGTCGACTGGTGCGAGAATAATTCGGACGAATTGAAGCGCCTCGTCGCCGCAGTCAACAAGTCGTTAAAGAAAGACACCGACAAGAAGAAGGGCGGGGAAGAGCCGAAAGATCCTTCCTTCGACGTGCCTATACCCGAAACCACCTTCGAATTCCCCAAATACGTGGAAGCCGACGTCGAGAAATTGCGTAAAAAGCACAAGATAAACTTCTTGGCGATCGTTAAAGGTATTCTCGAAGTGGAGTCCCCAATAAGCGAAGAATTGCTCGTTAAGAAGATGCTATTCTATTTCAATAAAGATAAAGTAACGGCGGAAGTCAACAAGAGCTACGCGGCGTTAATGAAGAACTGCTCGTCGTTCGGTATAATCCGTCAAAACGAATTCGTCTATCTTGCGGGGCAAACCGAATTCCCGTTGAGGGTAATGTCTGACGGAAGTATGCGCGACGTGAAGTATATCGCGCTTGAAGAACTTTCCACGGGGCTTCTCGAAATATTAAGAAGAAACGGCTCTGCGGAAAAGGTATCGTTATATAAGACTCTTTGTTCGTTTTTAGGGTATCAACGCATAGGCGCGGCGGTAATGAGAAGATTAGAGATAGCGCTAAATCTCAACGCGGATATTCTCGATATCGACGAAGTAAACGTTCGCATTAAAGAAGAGTAGCACAAACAAATCCTAAATATAAAAGAATATTGAAATTTTCCTGTTAAGAATAAAATAATATCACGGAGGCAAATATGATAGACGCTAAAGACGCTAAAAAAATCTCAAAAGAGAATTCCGATCACTCGATAATACCTAAATGGTTGGAAAACGATATAAAAGAAGCCGCTGAAAAAGGGCAGAGAAAATACGTTTATAGCGAAAGATTTTACAATCCCGGTTGGTATTGGTTTGATCCCGCTCAAATAAAAAGCTGGAATGAGCATATGAAATACCCGAAAGAATGCGCAAGATGGTTAAGAAAGCACGGATACAAGGTAAGGCTCATAACCAATTACTTAAAGTTCGAATACACTATAAAAATCTACTGGTAATACTGTTAAAGAAGTTATGCCGAAGAATAATGCAAAAAGCACGGCATCAAATACGTCAACGATTAAAGAGGTTTTATTATAAAGTATAAGCCGTTTACGGTTTCATGATTATTCTAGAGTATTACAAAAAGGGGATACTTCGACTGCGCTCATTTAGACGAACCTAATCAAATTCGTCGTATGATCGGCGTAAAGTAGAGTCGAAATATCCCCTATTTAATTGCCTTAACGGTTATAAGTTGTAGCCGTTAACGATCGTTTACTTACCTAAATCCTCGAAAACGATGGCGAATTTAAGGTCGAAGTTCCTCATACCCCATAAACGATATTGAGATTTCAAGAAAGAGCAGCAGGGCACGTCGCCGCCAACCCCTCTTTGACCGCCGTCCACGTTGACGGTTATCTCTTCACGTCTACCGAGTTCGTGTAAGTGTTTAGCGTTTTCAAGCATATTTATATCGTAAGGGTGCGCCGAGAATTCAAACGGCTTGTTTTCGGCAATTATCTTTATCTTATCGGCGATATTAACCCATCTAACGCCCATACGATTGCCGTTTTCTTGCGGGTAGAGGTAGTCGTGAGAGAGTTCTTCGGCGGTACCGCTATAAACTCCCATACGCGCCGCCGCAACGCGGTCTATATAGTTTTCGTTAGGTCCCATACCGAAGTATTCGAAGCCGTCTATACCCTTCGCCAAAGCGCAGGTAAGACCGTAACGAATTTGGTTAGACCAAGCGAAGAATTTCAATTCGGCGTCTATCTTTCCGTCGCCGTAGACCTTGTAAATAGTCTTGGTGCCGCTTTGCAGGAACATATGCCAAGAGGTGATTATTTCAACGCAATCTTCGCCTTTCTTAACCGAAGTAGCAAGAGGTCTCATCTTCGCGTTCGCTTTCTTGTGACGTCTCAAATTCAAGAACGCAAAAGTATCCGTTTCGGGCGAGAGGGAAGCGTACGTGTCGTTATTCGTGTAAGCGCGCCAGTATTGCGGTACGATGGGGGAAGAGAGGTATTCTTTGCCTTTAATTATTAAGGAAACGAAACCGCCCGTCTTTTTGTCGAAAGAATAATTGAAGTCGTCGCCCTTTACGGCGATGATCGAATCTTTAATCTCGCATTCGATTTTAGCGGATTTTTGGGGCAATACACAGGGAAGTTCGCTCTTTTGAGTTACGAATTGTTCGTAGGCGCAAACGTAGCCCGCTTCGGCGTATTCGGTGGAATCCTTGTAACTGAATTCAACGTCCAAAGTGCTATATCCCTTTGCGGGGAAGAACTCTTTGTCGAGTTTGACTTTACTTTCGGTCATCGCGGCGGTAGCGGGAATTTCTACTAGTTTATTGACTACCTCTTTACCGTCGCACTTTGCGATAACTCTCATCTCGAATCGAGAAAGGTCGATAAACGAATACTTGTTCTTTATCGTCAAAACGTTGTCGTCAAGCGTTAAGAATATTCTCGCGTAGACCTTTTTGACTTCGTATAAAGCGGGGTTAGGCGAACGATCGGCTCTTACGATACCGTTGAAAGCGAATTGTCCGTCGTGAGGTTTATCGCCCCAGTCGCCGCCCATGGTCCACTCGGTAACGCCGTTTACTACGCGTTTTATGGATTGATCGGCAAAGTCCCAAATACAACCGCCCAAAAGCCTCGGATTGTTTTCAAAATCCTTCCAATAATCTATGAAGTTGCCGAGCGAATTGCCCATACAGTGCGCGTATTCGCATTGCATAAAGGGTTTGTCGCGGTAGGCTTTCGCGGTAAGGACGTTACCCATCATGTTGTTCCAGAAAGCGCGGCTGTGGATTATGGTCTTATTGTCGGCGATCTTTTGCATTTTCTCTTGTACGGTGTACATTTCGGAAATAACGTCGCTCACTTCGTGCATAGGCTCGTAGTGGATAAGACGGGTATCGTCGAGGGCAAGAGCGCATTTTCTTATCTCTTTGAACGCTTCGCCTATACCCGACTCGTTACCGAGCGACCAAAAGATTATAGAGGGGTGATTTCTGTAAGTTCTCACCATATTTTCCATTCTATAACAGCAGTTTTTCGTCCAAGTAGCGTTGTTATGAGGTATGAGTTTAGCCGAGCCGTGAGTTTCGAGGTTGTTTTCGCTTATAACGAGTAGACCTATCTCGTCGCATCTACGATAAAAATATCTCGAATCGGGATAGTGGCAGGTTCTTACGGTGTTTATATTGTTCCTCTTGATAAGCAAAAGGTCGCTATTCGTTATCTCATCGGGAACGGCGTGACCGTAATCGGGGTGGAAATCGTGGCGGTTTACGCCGCACATTTTGAAGAGTTTGCCGTTCAAAGCGACGTAGGGTTGCTCGCCCTTATTGCCTTTGATTATTTCGATTTTTCTAAATCCGTATTGAATTACGCGTCTATCGAACTCAACGCCGTCTTTGGATAGAGTAAGGATAACTTTGTATAATTTAGGTATTTCGTGCGACCATAATTCGGGGGTTAGATCATTAAAGTCGAACTTCAAAACGTCTTTTGCGGAAAGCGAGCCGTGAACGTTGAGTTCGGGGATATTGAAAGAGCAGTCCGCGCCCGCGTATTCGCCGCCCAAAACCACGTCGCAAGTAAGGTCGCATTTAGATAGATCGTCGTTGAAAGTCGCTTTTAAGAATGCGTCCTCGAAACGCGCGGCAGGCTCGAAACGCAAATTTACGTCTCTGAAAATACCCGACAAACGCCACATATCTTGGTCTTCGAGATAACTTCCCGTACAGTATCTTATAACCAAAACCGTGAGCCTGTTTTTGCCTTTAACGACGAAGTTCGTAATATCGTAGGTAACGATATCGAAGGTATCTTCGCTATATCCTACGAATTGACCGTTGACGTACACGAAGCCGCAGCTGTTGATTCCGCAGAATTCCAAACGGAGATCAGAGTAATCCTCGTCGATATCGAACTCGGTGACGTAAAGACCGCAAGGATTGATCTCGTCGTTTATAGAGGGCTTGCGGAAGTCTTTTGAATTTATGGGGTATGGGTAGTTTATATTGGTGTAAATGGGAATGTCGTAGCCGCAAAGTTGCCAATTGGAAGGCACTTTGAGCGAATCGAAACCACTTACGTCATAGTCTCGGGCAAACATCTCGTCTTTGATCTCGTTTACGCTCGAGAAGAATTTGAAACGCCATTGTCCGTTTAAGGAACGTTGATAGGGCTTGCCGTTTACGTCAACTCTCGCTTCGAGAGAATTTCTTTTCAAAGTGTTTACAGAAAATATTTCGGGATTTTGCCAATATTTTTCCATTTTACGCCTCCGTCAGCATTTTATTGATATTTTTATTATAATATATAAATAAATATAAATCAAGAGAAAAAAATTAAACTTTTTATATTGTAAATTGGGTCGGTTTTGTTTTATAATATAATCGTGAACTATAAATCGTTGTATCGCAAATACAGACCTCGCACTTTCGACGACGTCGTAGAGCAGGGCTATATAGTAAAGATTTTGAGAAATCAAGTTTTAAGCGGCAATATCGCGCACGCTTTTTTATTCACCGGGACGCGTGGAACGGGTAAAACTACGCTCGCCCGCATTTTTGCCAAGGCTATAAATTGCGAAAACCCCGTTAACGGGAATCCGTGCGGGACTTGCCCCGCGTGCCAAGCTCTAACGCAAGGCTCGTCCGACGTTTTCGAATTGGACGCCGCTTCCTATAACGGCGTAGACAACGTTCGTCAACTCGTCGATAGCGTTCAATACCTACCGATGACCACAAAGTACAAGGTGTATATAATCGACGAAGTTCATATGTTTTCGACTTCCGCTTTTAACGCGCTCTTGAAAACAATAGAGGAGCCTCCCGAATATTGCGTGTTTATATTGGCTACTACCGAAGTTCAAAAGATACCCGATACCATACTTTCGCGTTGCGTAAAGCTCGATTTCCGCTTGGTTAGTACGAAAGGCGTGACCGATTTAATAAAGTCCTTATTAGACAAAGAGAAAGTTGCTTACGACCTCGACGCTATCAAAGCGATTGCCGAAGCGGGGCAGGGCAGCGTTCGTGACGCATTGAGTATCGCAGAGACCTGTATAGGCGCGAAAGACGGAAAGTTGGATTTTCAAACCGTAATCGAGGTTTTGGGCGCAAACGCCCCCGAATTTATCCAAGAATTATCTCGTTCTATCGTTGCGGGCGACCTATCGGGCGCGCTCTCTCAAATCAATTACGCGGGCGAACTCGGCAAAAATATGGCGGTTTTGGCGCGTGACGTAACCAAGTATTTACGCGATTTATTGATAATAAAGACGGATAAAAACGCGGCAAAACTCGTTTCTTTGCCCTCGTCTACCTTTGATAAGGCGAAAGAAGTAGCCGAAAAATTCTCGTACGAAGAAATATTGAATTGCTTGGAAATTCTATCCGGTTGCGATACCGCGATGAGATATTCGACAACGCCGCGTTACGTTTTGGAAACCGCGGTCGCTAAATGCGCGTCGCTAACGAGAAACGACTTGATCGAAACGAATGCAAAGATAAAACAAATCGAACGAAAGATAGAAGAGGGTATAACGGTCACAAAGTACGTCAATACGGTGGAATACGTCAATAAAACCGAGATCGTGACGCAAGCCGTTGAACCGGCGAAAGAAGAGGATGCGGCGCTTACCGCGGCTAACGAGCTTCCTTTTGAGACGGTAGAGGTCGAAGAGATACCTTTCGACGTGCCGATTGAAGCACCTAAACCAATTGAAAAACCCGTGGAAGCTACTAACGCAAAGCCCTCCTATAAAGCGATAAATACGGCTAAAAGTATGGAATTGAAAGGGTTTATCAAACTCAAATCGCGCGACGTAGATCCGATGCTTGCGGCAATTTTCAAAGGAGACGACGTCAAAGTGGACGTTTATCCCAGAAAGGTAGAGCTTATCGTAAAAAGCGAATTCGATTATAAAATGTTAAAGGAAAAAGAAGAGATGTTGAAGTCGCTTATTTACGAGTTTTGCGAAGACGGTATGCCTTTCGAGATAGTGTATAACGAAGCGAAAACCGCTTCGAACGTAGGTGAATTTCAAAATATGTTCGAAAAGAACAAAGTAAAAGTAAATAGATAGACAGGAGGAATTTATTATGGCTAAATACGGTGGTTACGGTGGCGGCGGCAATATGCAAGCGCTCATTCGTCAAGCGCAAAAGATGCAAGAAGAAATGCAAAAGGCTCAAGAGTCGCTGAAGTCGATGGAATTCGTAGGCTCGGCGCAAGGCTTGGTCGAAGTTACCTTGACGGGCGAAAAGACTTTGGTCGGCGTAAAGATCAAGCCCGAAGTCGTCGATCCCGAAGACGTTGAAATGCTCGAAGATCTCATCAAAGCGGCGTTTGAAGACGCTTACGAAAAAGTGGAAGAAAAGACCGAAGAGGTCATGGGACCTTACGCAAGTATGCTTAAAGGTACGGGATTTTAATGAAGAATATACCCGCAATAAATCGTTTGGCGGATAAGTTTTCCACTCTTCCCGGGGTAGGTAAAAAATCCGCCTTACGCTACGCTTATAAAATAGTCGGAATGTCCGACGAAGACGCGGAAGATTTTATCGAGGCTATAAAAGAGGTCAAAGAAAAAGTACATCTTTGTTCTTCTTGCGGCGCGTTTACCGATCTACCCGTATGCGAGATTTGTTCGGAAAGAGACTCGTCTACGATATGCGTCGTTAAAGAACCTAAAGACGTTGACGCATTCGAGAGGCTTGGGGAATATAGGGGCGTATATCACGTTTTACACGGGCAATTAAGCCCCTTAAACGGAATAGGTCCCGACGATTTGCGCATCAAAGAACTTTTAGCGCGCCTTGATGATTGTAAAGAGGTTATAATCGCCTTAAATCCCGACGTAGAGGGGGACGCAACGGCTATGTATATTAGCCGCCTTATAAAGCCTTTGGGTATCAAAGTTACGCGTTTGGCACGCGGAATTCCTTCGGGCAGCGAACTCGAATACGCCGACGAAGCGACTTTAAGCGAAGCCTTCAACGCAAGAAAAGAGTTTTAATATAATTAAAAGTATAAATTAAAAAAAAGGACTGTGACTATTACCCTTAATTTAGGGATCCTTCGACTACGCTCAGGATGACGTACTTATCATATTCGTCATATTGAGCGGCGTGAAACAGAGTCGAAATATCCCATATTGGATAATAATTCACAGTCTTTTTTGTATGTTAATTAGTGCAAATGATATTTTTTCGTAGAATAGAGAATACCGTAAACGCAAACGTAGAAGGGAATATTCGCCAATAATACGGCGGGATAGAATATGGGAACTATCATTGAATTTACGTTATCGACGGTCACGTTCAGCGAGGGTATAAAGAACCCTAAAAGCATAATAACGACCATCAAATTCAAGTAGACCATTATCGCCGTCGCAAGACTTATACGGAAATTATAGTCGGTCTTTTTGCGTTTAAACCTAAAGAAAAGGTACTTTTGAATAAAGAAGAAAGGTATCACCAAAGCGATAAGGGCGATAACCAAATAGAATATAAGACCTTTTTCTACCGTTTTGTCAAAGAAGAAATAACCGAGTAAGACCTCTAAAAGTATCATCGCAAACGTGATAATAGAGCAGTCCTTGTTGATTCTATTTACGAAATAGAAGTTGTCAGCATAGTAGGAATATGCGTTTTGGTTGACGTAAGGCTTTACTAAAATGCCCTTTTTAGCCATTTGAGTCTTTAATTCGGCATAAGAAGAAACGCTAATAAAGTGATCTTGCTCGGGCTCTTCTTCAATAGCCTCTGAAGGTCTATCGGGTAGAATCTCTTTCAAAATGTTTTCGTACCCGTACTTGTTGAAAATATCCATTTGGGCAAGATAGGTCTTGAATTCGCCGTAAGCGGTGCCGGTTTCGGTAACTCTTACCGCGGTTGCGAGTTTTTCTTGCTCTTCAAGCGTGACTTTGGAAGCCTCGTTTTCGCTCTTTACGGGCTCTACGACTGGGTCTTCCTTAGGTGTTTCGGCGGGCTTTTCGTCGAACATTCCAAGCGCGTCCATCGCTTCGAGTTCTCTGCGAGCTTTTTCTGCGTCGTAGACGTAAGTAGGGCGGGGGATATACTCTTGTTTTTCCTCAACATTTATATTTTCTTCGGTTTTGACCGTATTAAAAGAATTCTTTTCAGTGCTTACAGCCTCAGGACTTTCGACGTTATCGGTTACTTCAACGGGGGTTGATTCTTGTAATTTATCCTCTTTTTCAAGGCTTTCAACGACGTTTGAATTATCTTCTTCAACTTCTTGTTTTTTCTTATCTTTAGCCGCTTTTTGCGCTTTCTCTCTTTGTTTCTTTTCCTTTTTGGTCTCTACGCGGATAAGAGGTTCTTCCCGTAATTCTTTTATTTCCTCTTTCAAAGGCGCTTCGACGGGTGCTGCTTTAACGACTTCGTCCATAAGGATAATACCGTAGCGGTCGCCCGATTTTACGAGAGAGCAGCCCTCGGCTTTTGACGCGTCGTCTAAGACTACTACGCCGTAATTTGCCGATAATTGATAAGCGGTGTAATTTACGAGAGAGAAGATAGGGGTGTCCGCATACTCTAAAATAGAATACTTTCCGTCCTCTTCCGAATAGGCGATTGCGCCTTCCTTTACCATACCGTCTAATAGGTATTGCAAAGATCCATCCGCCAAATAATAATCGTCCGAGATTATAACGAAAGAAGCCTCGATACCGTCAATATCGGACGGCTCGTTGGCGAGTTTATTAAGAACAAAACTTTGACATTGTTCAAGCAAGTAGGGCTTCGTTATATTCGTACTCATATTTATATTTTATAATTTATATCCATATAAGTCAAGAGGTTTATACGGTCTAATATTCGGCGATTTAGGACGTTATTTATCTTTATCAATCAAAAACAAAGGTCGAATTCGCTTTGAATTCTACGTTTGAAATTTCGATAACCCTTATAGAGCAGGGTAGAATAAGCTATTGTTTCTTACTCTTACGATATTCGTCGTAGGTTAATACTTTGTCTATGATTATGCCGGCGTAGTCGACTTCGCCGTCGAGTCCTATACATTTCATACAGTTATCGCAAACTTTGGTCGAGTCGAATTCGCAAAGGTCGCAATAACCGCAATTATCGCAAATATTTTCTTCAACTATTACGCAATGCTTTACGCCGTCGTCTTTTTTAGCCATCTTCTTCGTCTTCCTTTTTCCTTATTTTTACCACGCCGGCAGCCTGTCTTTTTATATCTTCGTCTATAGCGGCGTAGTGCCTTTTTGTCGTTTCAATGCTCGTATGCCCGAGAACCTCCGCAACGACGTATATATCTTTGGTTTCTCTGTATAGATTCGTACCGAACGTTGAACGCAGTTTATGCGGCGTTATATGCTTTAATGGGGTAGCGATTTCCGCATACTTTTTTACCATAATTTCCACCGTTCTCACGCCTATTCTTTTATTTTGCATAGAGAGGAATAGAGCGGTGGTTTCTACCTCTAAAGAGCGGCGATATTCCATATACTCTTCCATGATCTCGATAACTTCTTCGGGCAGGTAGAGAATGGTACGATTACCGCCTTTCCTCGTTACTCTAAACGAGCCGGCGGCGAGATCCACGTCCTCGATATTCAACCCGACGCATTCGGATACGCGAATACCAGTGCCGAGCATTAAGGTAAGCAGCGCGACGTCGCGGATTTTGGTTTTTTCGTGGTATTTTTGCGCTCTCGATGAGAGTTCTTCGCCGCCTTCAACTACGTCGAGAAAATCGGTCATCTCCTCGCCCTCTAACCTTATTATCTCTTTCGAATGCTTTTTAGGCATATCGACTTTGGTGGAAACGTTTTCTCTTAGCAGGTTTTTATTATATAAATAGGCGAAAAGCCGCCTTAATGAAGCAAGTTTCCTCGATTTACCTTCCGCGCCGTTATTTCTCGTAATGCCGTTTTCATCGACGTAAGAGGTAAGATAATCTAAATAATTCTCAATATCCGTTTGAGTAACCGCGTTTAATTGATCTATGGTAAAGTCCTCGATGGACGTATTTTTGAATTTTCTCACTTCGTTAGTTAAATAATTGAAGAATACCAAATAATCACGGCCGTAATTCAATCGCGTAAGCGGAGAAGTAATATTGGACATCGCAACGAAGAACTGCGAACAAAATTCGGGCAGCCGATCGCGTAGTTCTTTAATTTGTTTTATTATCTTTTCGTCGCGTTCTTGAGAATAATTCTTCATATGATAAGTATAAATAAAAAAAAGCGAAAAGTAAATACTTTTCGCAAAAATTCAAATAGTAAATAACTTATTTTTCGTTAACGCCGAGAAGCTCGTCGGACGATACTTCAAGTACCTTGCAAATACGAATAATAAAATCAATACTGGGCTCGTTGCGACCTTGCTCCCAGTGAGCATAACAGCTTTCGGTCACTCCTATGAAATCCGCCATTTGTCTTTGAGTATAATTCCTTCGTTTGCGGGTAATAACTAAGTTAAATCTAAAACTATTCATTTGTCACCTCAAAAAATATTGTATCATATGTGAAAGAAAATTACAAGTGATATTGTAAAATAAAATCAAAAAAAATGTTTATTATGTACTGTACATAATAATATAGAAAAATAGTAGTTTTTCAGTCAAGAGACGTTTGATAATACATTAGAAGGGCTCAGCGTATAAAAAGCGTACAGTATATAACATACAGGATATAAAATACAGGATTATATATACAGTAGGTTATATACAGTATGTATTATACAGTATATATTATACAGTAACTGCACGATTTATAAAATGTATATAGAGTACAGTACATATTATACACTACATATTACACAGTACATAGAATACAGTATATTGTATACAGTACATAAAATACACCATATATACATAGCGTACAGTATAGATTATACACTACAATATGTACAGTGTATATACAAATAGTACAGGGTGTTATGTACAGTACATATTATACAGTAAATATACATAATATACAGTAGTATATATACAGTACATATCGTATATACAATATACGTTTTGTACAGATAGTGTTAGATTTTTCGTAAATCATAATATTAAACGGGATTTATTAAGGTTTGAGATAATCATAAAGAGGATTAAGTAGAGAAGACCACGGTTTAGAGGGAGATCGCGTATAAAAGCGGCGCGGTTATTAAAAACCCGTAGAGAAGGGTATCTATACAAAACGTACATATCGTTAAAATTTTAAGACGATTATTTAATTATTGGGGGTCGAAATTTAATAAAATCAACACGTTATTTTCATATAAATCGAATAGAGCAGCCATCTACCTTCGCTATACAGATATAAAAAATATTATTGTGTACATTATGTACAGTGTATGTACATAGCGTACAGTATAATTTATACGGTATATAATGTACATATTATATACGTTTAGTACAGTACATAATATACTGATATACGTACGATATATACAGTACAATATGTACATATACTGTACGTTTTGTACAGTATATAACATTGAAAATTTTAATTTACCAGTATCCGCAAATAAAATACAATTCATATAAGCGTTAAAAAGTATTAAGATCGTATGAATCGACGGCATATTAATAATAATGACTAATATATTATATCAAATACGGCTGGCTTAATACAATTCTATTTCTTTTATCCCGGATATCGAGCAATACTTCAAAGTATATCGTTATCCTTTATAACTCATGTATTGTTTTTACGTAGATAGCAATTAAGAATACGGCTTTGATTATAAACTATCGCGACAAAATGCGGCAAGCTCTAAACCATAAACCAATCTTTGCTTCTAAAAGTCCTACGGTCACGCGGGTTTTTTGCTTTCATTCAGGATCATATCACGCCAATTTGAAAATACGCCTAAAATGTCGTTTATATATTACATATTAGCCACTAACTATTCGCAAAAGTATGCTTTTGCGAATAGTTTACAAAAATATCATCACATTGGCAACACGATCGCAAGCTACCGGATTTACAAATATTCTTAAAAATTGATTGATATCCGCTCTGCCCTGCGTTCGTATATTTACCAGCAGTAAATTCAAGCAATGATTCTTATAGATAATTTGGCGTAAAAATAACGAAAAATCACTAAACAAGATGAGAACTTCACGTATTGATTTATATCTTTAATAGTTTATCTTTCCGACCGCCATATTAATAAAAACCTCAATTAAACTACCTCTATACAAAACGTACATATCGTTAAAATTTTAAAGCAAATTTATAATCTAACGGGGACAAATTTAGCGATTATTATCAATATTTCGCAACGATAAGAAGGATCATTTCTACGATTGTATGATATGTATAGTTACTGTACAAACTGTACACAAGATTATATTATGAGTTAAAATGGGATAGATAACTCTGAACTCATAATAGATTTCCCGATACACCACACTTCTCTATCCGAATTCCTAATAAAGAACTAAATGTATATAATGTACTGTATTTTATATACTGTACTTTTCGTATATTTCCTGTACATATTATACTGTATTATTTGTATATATTATATACGTTTTATACTGTATTATATAAACTGTACATATCATACATAGTAACGACGCTTGATAGATATTGTAATGCTGAACTATTTGAACGCAATATTTGAAAAATACTTTGCTCATTCTGTACATAAAGTACTGTATAATATAGCCTGTACTTTTTGTATTGTAAGCGCCCTTCTCTATCTTTCTTTAAATCACTCTGCTATCTATCATTACATAGATAACGATGTACGTTATGTATATTTATTGTATAGAATGTACAGTATATAACGTACTGTATAATTTATATGTAATATATACATATTGTACTGTACATATACTACTATACAGTATATACTATACACTATATACTGTATAGTACATACTGTATATTACATACTGTACTTTATGTACTGTACTTTTTTATATGCATATTATATACTTAAATTTCTTACTTTATTACTTGCAGATTCTATTTTTTTAATTCGCTTAAAATGCCTTCTAATGCGATTTTAACGTGTTCGTAGGTTAAACCGCCCTGAACATAGGCGATATAAGGGGGCTTAATCGGCGCGTCGGCAGATAATTCAATACTTGCGCCGCCTACGAACGAACCAGCAGCCATAATAACCTTTTCGTTATATCCCGGCATATCCCACGGTTCCGGTAAAACGTCGCTATCGATGGGCGAATACTTTTGTATGGTTTGGATAAACTTAATCAAATCATTTTCGTCATTAAAGACGATCGAGCGAATTATATCGTTCATTTCTTCTTCGGGCTCGGGTATGGGGTGATAGCCGCATTTTTTCATTACGGCGCCTATTAAGACGCTTCCTTTTAACGCGTTCGCCACAATATGCGGGGCAAGGAACAAGCCTTCGTAATAATTTTGATAACCGTACATATAAGAGCCTACTTCGTTGCCGAGTCCCGGCGCGGTAAGACGGAACGCAGCCTTCTCTACCGCCTCTACGGTACCCACCAAATAACCACCAGTGGGCGCCAATCCGCCGCCAATGTTTTTAATGAGCGAACCGATAGTAAGATCCGCGCCGAATTCGGACGGCTCGTTTTCTTGGGTAAATTCACCGTAACAGTTATCAACGACAAAATAGAGTTTTCGATCTACTCTCTCTTTAACGTAGGCAATAAGCGCACCTAGATCAGTGACTTTTAGCGCCTTACGCGAAGTATATCCGCGACTTCTCGTAACGTAAACTACTTTAATTTCGCTATGAGTATTTATAGTATCGATTATCTCGTCAAATTTAAAGCCGCCGGATCCGTTTAGATCGCTTTGATAATAACCTATACCGTATTCCTTTAACGAGCCGCTTTCGCCGTTTATAACGCCCATTAAAGTATCGTACGGCTCGCCGGTGACGCTGTATAACGCTTCACCGCTTCTCAAAAGCGCAAAAAGTCCAATCGTCAAAGCGTGTGTGCCGTTAGCGATAAGCGGGGAAACGAGCGCGGCTTCGGTCTTAAAAACGTCTGCGTAAACATGGCAAAGAGAATCCCTGCCAATATCGCCGTAGCCGTAGCCCGAAGAGCCTTTGAGGTGTCTTTCCGCAATGCGATTTTTTCTGAAAGCCTCAAGGACTTTCTTTTGATTATAATAAGCGATTTCGTCAATACGCTTATAAATATGAGAATATTCTTTTTCCGCTTCCTCTATCAAATTAATCCCGCTATCAACGTAAGCCATAATTCTTTATAATCGTCTCCAAATTCTTTTCTTTTTCAAGGTAATTAAGCCAAATCGCTTCGGGGTAGTATTTTCTACACCAGGTCAACTGTCTTTTCGCATAGTTTCTGCTTCTCTGCTTTATGAGTTCCACCGCTCTACCGTAATCGTATTCCCCCGTCAAATAGGCGTAAAACTCTTTATAAGCGATAGCGCCGAAGGACTGCGTTTCGGCAGTACAACCCAAATCGACTAGCGACTTTACTTCGTCGAGCAACCCGTTTGCGAGCATTATATCGACTCTTTTATTTATTCTATCGTATATCTCGCTACGCTCACCCGACAAAACGTAAATATCGGCGTTGTAACGAGGTTTATTCAACTCTTCTTGAGATGAGTTCGACTTGCCGTTCAACGCGACCTCGATAGCCCTCGCTACTCTATGCACGTCGTTTACTTCGAGCTGTCCCGCGCGGATTTTATCGAGCGAATACAACTCGTCCCATAACTCTTGATTGGTCATGGTTTCAGTCATTTTAAGGACGTTTTCGCGTATGTTTTCATCATAGGTCGAAAAGGTCATTTCATACAAAACGGCGTTTATATACATACCCGTACCGCCGACTAATATGGGGGTCTTCCCTTTTGCGAACTCGTCTTCGATAATGGGCAAAACTTCGGCTTGATAGTCGGCTACCGTATAACGCGCGGTGGGCTCGACGACGTCTATCATATAGTGAGGAACGCCTTGCTTCTCTTCGCTCGTGACTTTCGCCGTGCCGACGTCCATATGCCGATAAATTTGCATACTGTCGGTCGAGATTATCTCGCCGTTTATTCGTTTTGCGACCTCAACCCCAAGCGCGGTTTTGCCCGTACCGGTAGGCCCTGTAATGACGATCAATTTCTTCATCAGCAAATACGCATAAACATTTTTTCGAGATCGCGCTTACTGATTATCGTGTAAGCAGGTCTGCCGTGGGGACATTTAGGCGGAATCCCGTTTTTGAAGGTGTTAATCATAAACGCTTTAACCTCGTCCTCGTCCATATAAGTATTGCCTTTTATTGCCGCTTTGCAAGCCGCCGACATAAGTTTTTCTTTTAAAGGAATATCTGCTCTTTCCTCCGAAACCAGTTCGGAAATGAGGTCTTTAACGTTCATATTTACGAGCAAAAGCGGAAGCGAAATAAGGGAAAATTCGTTATCCTTGACCTTCTCTACTTCAACGCCTATCTTTTTAAGCTCTTCGATCTTATCGCAAAAAGCGTCAACGTCCGCATAGTCGACTTTGAATTCGTAAGGAAGCATAAGAGGTTGAATGATAAGCCCGTTTTCCTCTACTTGCTTTTTCAATTTAGCGTACAAGGTAAACTCGGCGGCGGCGTGTTGGTCGATAATTAGAGCGTTTTCGCCGCATTCGAGAATAATATAAGTGCCGAACAATTGCCCCGCGTATTTGAAATCTACGCCTTCTTTTATTGACTCGAACATTTCGGTTTGAGTGGGGTTTTCATATTCGTTTGCGGCTTTCTCGGCAGCTTCTTCGACCTCGTTTACAAGGGTTTCCTCTTGCTTTTCGTCTTTATTGCCTACCGTTTCTTCTTCGAAATCGTCGAATTCTATATCGCTTACTTTTACGCTCGAAGCCCGCTCGTTTACGGTTTTGTCCGCTTTCTTATCGCTCAAAGTAGAGGGTATAAGCGGTTCGTAGGTCTTCTCTTCTTTCTTCTCTTCTTGTTTGGGTTTGAAGGAATCCGCAACGAAAGGTTTACGCCACTCGTCGCCTATTACGCCGCCCAATTCCCCGAAAGAATAGGTGTTTTCTTTTAAACTGTCTTCAAGTTTTTTGCTTAAATTGCGTTGTACGAATCCGAACACTTTGCTTTGATATTCGAATTTGATCTCGGCTTTAGTGGGGTGAACGTTAACGTCTATTTCTTTGGGATCCACTTTCAAGCAAAGCACGGCAAACGGATAATAACGCTTGACGAAATAATCGTTATAAACGTTATTTAACGCGGTAACCAAAGCGACGTTGGTAACGATTCTACCGTTTACTATAAAGGTTTGGTTTGCTCTCGTGGGGCGCGGATAGGTCGTAGAAGAAACGAATCCGCTCATCCTCATTCCGTATTCCTCAACGTCTACTTCGATGGTTTTATCTATCACTTCGTCCCCGTAGACCACGCTCATCGCGCTTAAAAGCCCTTCGCCGTCTGTAACAAGAACGGTGCCTGTTTCGTTGACGTACTCGAAAACGATATCGGGATTGGCGAGCGCAAGCCTTTGCATCAAAGATGTTATATAGTGCAATTCGTTCTTTGATTTACGCATAAATTTAAGTCTTGCGGGGGTATTGTAGAACAAATTGCTAACGGTTATAGTCGTACCGGTCGCTCTCGAAGACTCGGTAATTTCGCCGATTTCGCCGCCTTTTACGACGATAGAATAGGCAGCCTCGCCCTCGACTCGAGAAATTATTTCCACCTCGGAAACCGCCGAGATACTCGCCATAGCCTCGCCCCTGAAACCCAAACTAGCGATATGCGTTAGGTCGTCCGCTTCTTTTATCTTGCTCGTGGCGTGAGGTAAAAAAACTTTTTTAAGGTCGTCTTTTTCGATGCCCGAACCGTTATCCACTACTTTGATAAAAGAGATATCCTCGCCTATCTCGACGTAGATCTTCGTAGCGCCCGCGTCAAGCGCGTTTTCAACGAGTTCTTTTACCACGCTCGAAGCGCCTTCTACGACTTCGCCGGCTGAAATTTTATTGTAGACGTTACTGTCCAATACGTTTATTTTACTCATTTTTTAGCCCTCTCAACTAAGTCCGCCAACGTAACAAGGGCTTGCATAGGTGTCATATTCTCCACGTTGGTTTCCTTCAAAATATTATATAATTCTTCTTGTATGCCCGCTTGGAACAAATCCATTTGAACTTGAGTTTTTTCGCCCATACTTTCCGAAAGAATTGCGTCGGTATTTATATTTTCGCGGTAGGATATCGCTTCCGAAATGCTCTTGGCTCTATCGGTGACGGCTTTGGGTACGCCAGCTAGCCCCGCCACTTCTATACCGTAACTCTTATTCGTTCCGCCGCGCGCTATTTTATGTAAGAACACGACTGTTCCGCCCGTTTCGCTAACCATTATTCTATAATTCTTTACGCCGAACATTTTTCCTTCGAGGTCGGTCAATTCGTGGTAATGGGTGGCGAAAAGCGTATTGCATTTAAGCACTTTGTTGCAGTATTCGAGAACCGACCAAGCGATAGATAGCCCGTCGCAAGTCGAAGTCCCTCTACCTATTTCGTCGAGGATTAATAGCGACTTATCGGAAGCGTTGTTCAAAATATTAGCTACCTCGACCATCTCAACCATAAACGTACTCAACGCGTTAGACAGGTCGTCGCTCGCGCCTACGCGGGTGAAAATGCGGTCGGTTAGTTTGATTTCCGCCGAATTCGCGGGGACGTAGCAACCTATATGAGCCATAAGGACGATCAAAGCGACCATACGCATATAAGTACTCTTACCCGCCATATTGGGTCCGGTTATAACCATCGTGCGGCATTCTTCCGAGAACACCGCGTCGTTAGGTATGTATTTGCCTTTGTCGAGCAATTTTTCAACTACGGGATGGCGGCCGCAAACGATTTTATACTCTCTTACCTTGCCGTTTATCTTGGGGCAAACGTAATCGTTTTCTATTGAAACGATAGCCAAAGAGAGCAAACAGTCCAAAGCGCTCACAGCGTCGGCAGTCGAGAGCATCGCGGGAACGACCTCGCCGAGCATCTTTCTTATAACGTCGAACAATGCGATCTCGCGTTTTATGCGTTTATCGTGCGCGCCGGTTATTCTCTCTTCCAAATCGGACAACGCTTCGGTCTTATATCGCTCGCCGTTGACGGTGGTTTGCTTTCTTTCATATTCCAAAGGAACTTGATCTTTAAAGGATTTGCTGACCTCGATATAATAGCCGAAAACCTTATTGCAACCTATCCTCAACGTTCTAATTCCCGTCTTCTCGCGCTCTTCGGTTTCCATTTGTTTGATCCAATCGGACGCTTCTCTTTCGGCGAGATTATACTCGTCTACGTCACGATCGAACCCGTCCGCAATGAAACCGCCTTCCGAAATAATATAAGGCGGATCGGGAATAATAGCGCGAGCGATTATATCGCAGATCTTATCGAAATCGCCTATTTTCGAGCGTATGCCTTTGAGCATCGGTGACGTCGCGTCTTTCAAAGTTTCCTTTAACACGGGCAGCAAAACGAGGCAAGAGCCTATTCCGTAACACTCTCTGGGATTTAGCGAGCCGAACGCAACTTTACCCGCGAGACGCTCTAAATCTCTCATTCCTTCCAACGCTTTAAGAAGGTTTTTACGAAGTTTTACGTTAGAGATAAGCTCGGTCAGCGCATTAAGACGAGCGTTTATTTTACTCTCGCTGACGAGCGGATTATCCACCCATTTGCGAAGTTTTCTCGCGCCCATGCTCGTTTGAGTTTTATCGAGTAGCCAAAGGAGCGTACCCGTTTTTCTTCTATCTCTTATAGTTTCGGATAGTTCGAGATTTCTTCTCGTCGTAGCGTCCAAAAACATTATCTCGTCGCTTTTGAGATAGTTTAGCTTTGAAAACTGTGACAACGATCTCTTTTGAGTTTCTTTGAGGTATTGCATCAATGCGCCGGCAGCCGAGACCGCGTACTTTTTATCGCCGCATTCATACGCGTCCAAAGTCACTACCGCGAATTGCTCTTTGAGCGTCTTTTCGGCGGTTTTGAAAACGAACGCCCAATCCGGATAAACGGATACGGGTATTCTATACAACGCGTCTTCGGCGAAAATGTTTTTGGCGGTGACGTTGCCGAGTATTTCGGCGGCGTGAATGGAATTCAACGTGTTTTCCGCTTGTTTAAGAGAATTATCGCCCGAATACTCTACGAGGTTGAATTCGCCCGTACTCAATTCCGCCCAAGCCAAACCGATATTTTTTCCGTCGTGGAATACCGCCGCTACGTAGTTGTTTTTCTTATCGTCCAAAATGGCGTCTTCTACGACGGTACCCGCCGTAATAACCCTTACGACGTCCCTTTCCACCATTCCTTTTTGATCGCCGGGATTGGTGAGTTGCTCGCAAATAGCCACTTTGTAACCTCTGTTAATGAGGCGAGATATATATACGTCTACGGCGTGATAGGGTACTCCGCACATAGGCGCGCGTTCTTTTAAGCCGCAATCCCTGCCCGTCAACGTAAGTTCGAGTTCCTTTGAAACTACTTCGGCGTCCGAGAAAAACATTTCGTAGAAGTCGCCGAGACGATACATTAAAATACAATCGTTGTACTTCTCTTTTATCTCGAAATAGTGTCTCATCATTGGCGATAAAGCGTTGAAATCTATATCCATACTATTATTCCTCCACTTCACCGAACAACGAAGCCGACTGCGACCTCGTTATTTTGACGTTGACGAAACGCCCTATCATATCGGGACTTCCAGCAAAAGTTACTAACCTTCCGCATTCGGTTCTACCGCATACCGTACCCTCGTATTTTGGGTTGACGTCCTCGACGAGTATCTCTTTTACCTTGCCTTCGTACTCGTCGCTAATCTCTTTTGTAATCGAGTTTTGCAAAGCAATCAATTCAACCACTCTACGCTTCTTTATCTCGTCGTCGATTTGTTCCATTTTAGCGGCGGGCGTGCCGTTACGCGGGGAATAAACGAAGGTAAAAGCGTTTGAAAATCTCACTTCCTTAACGAGCGAGAGTGTTTCGAGATAATCCTCTTCGGTCTCGGTGGGGAACCCTACCATTATATCGGTGGTGATGCCCACGTCGGGCATCGCTTCGCGTAAAGCATTAATGATTTTAAGATAATCCTCACGGGTGTATTTGCGGTTCATCTCTTCAAGGACTTTCGTCGACCCCGATTGAACGGGCAAATGAACGTTATTGCAAATATTCTTGTACTTCGCTATGACGTCAACCGTTCTTTGGTTGATATCTTTCGGGTGGCTCGTCATAAATCGAATCCTGAATTTGCCTTCGATAGATGCGATACGCTCAAGGAGATCGGCAAAGGTCACGCCTTCTAAGTCGCTACCGTAACTATCAACGTTTTGACCGAGCAAAGTTATTTCTTTATAACCTTCTTTGATGAGCTTTTCGCAATCGGCTACGATGGACGCCATATCCCTACTACGCTCTCTACCCCTAACGTACGGAACTATACAATAAGTACAGAAATTATTACAGCCATACATTATATTTACCCAGGCGTTGGGATAGCTCGTGCGAGCTATTGGCAATTCGAGCGACGCGTCCATAGTGGCGGGTTTAATGCTAACGTACTTTTTACGGCGTTTGGCGACCTCTATCGCTTGCTTCAATTCAACGAGGTTAGACGTACCCAAAACAATATCGACGTACGGATAACTCTTTCTCAACTTCTCCGCTACGCCTTTTTGTTGAGTCATACAACCGACTACCGCGACGATTTTCGTTCTATCCGCCATACAAATTTTCTTTATCGCGCCGAGGTTACCGCTTAAACGGTCTTCCGCGTTATCCCTAATGCAGCAGGTATTGAAAACGAAAACGTCCGCTTCCTCGTCATTGACGGTGGAAACGTAACCCATTTCTTCGAGCATTCCCGCGAGTTTTTCGCTCTCGTGAACGTTCATTTGACAGCCGTAAGTGTTTATCTTATAGTACATTTGTTCCCTTTGTTTTTTTAAGAAGACGTATCATCGAGAATACTTCAAAAATAATACGCCTTCTATTTGTCGATTAAAAAATTTAGATTATATATTTGTTCTCTTTCTTTTTAGCGTTTTGAAGTTCGGCTTTCTTCTCTTCGTAGCCGCGTCTATCGAACAAAGCGAAAGTGGCTTTCTTCCCCTCTTCAACGCCGGGTTGATTGAAGGTATCGATACCCAAAAGAGCGCCGGTATAAGCGGTTTCAAGCATAAAGAACATCAATAATTGACCTAACGTAAACTCGTTGACTTCGGGAACGTAGATGGTTCTATTGGCTTTTTGCTTTTTGGTAAGAGCGTATTCGGTGGCAACGCGTTCGGTATTGAGAAGCTTGCCTAAATTGTTGCCGCAAAGGAAGTTCACGTCGGGGAATTCGGGAAGACCCTCGGGAATTTTGTATTCGGAACGGAACTTATCGACCGCTATAAAGGTTATAACCTTGTCGTAAGGACCTTCGGCGTAAAGTTGGACTTGAGAGTGTTGATCGGTAACGCCCAAAGACTTGACGGGTGTTTGACCTACGTTGACGGTCTCGCCTTTAAGATTGACGGCTTTACCCAAACTTTCGCCCCATAATTGGCAATACCAGTCAGCGATATACTTCAAGCTATCCGCATAAGGCATCATAACCGATACGTTCTTGCCTCTTTGCATACTGATATATTGAAGCAAAGCGGCGCACAAAGGAGCGTTCTTTCTGAAATCAGCGGACTTCGCGTTTTCTTGGGTGAATTTTGCACCTTCGAGGAAGGTGGCTATATCGATGCCGAGTACGGCTGCGGGAAGCAAACCGACGGGGCACAATTCGGAAAATCTACCGCCAACGGAAGACGGAATATAGAAGGTTTTGAACCCCTCTTTTTTAGCGAGCTTAATGAGATTACCTTTTTCTATATCGGTGGTAGCGATGACGTTATTAGCAAACTTATCGCCCAAAGCCTTTTTGAGAATATCGGTTATTATGAGATATTGGCTCATTGTTTCGCTTGTCGCGCCGCTCTTGGTGATGACGTTGAACATAGTGTTTTTAACGTCGATTATGTCGAGTAAAGCGTTCATTCTCTCGGGATCTACGTTATCTTCAACGTAGAATTTAGGGCCGTTTCTTCTTGAGTCGTCGAGTTCGTTATAATGCAAATGCTTTAACGCTTGGAATACCGCGATAGGTCCCAAAGCGGAGCCGCCGATACCCAAAACGACGAACGCTTTGAAGTTCTTTCTCACGTTTTCGGCGGTAGCGACGATATCTTTGACTATCTCGTCTTGATTATAGGCGAGTTCCGTCCAACCCATCATACCCTTACCGGAATTCTCTTTGACGTAATTAAAAGCGTCCTCGGCTTGCTTCTTGTAAGAATCGAGTTGAGCGTCGGAAACGCCCTCTTTTTCACCGATAAAATCGGCGGTCATATTGTTATAATCGAAACGAATTTTTTCTTTTAACATAGTAAACCTCCAAATTGGTTTTATTTTACTATAATTATATATAATAATTATAAAAAAATCAAACGATATAATAGCGGTTAGAAAAAAATATCGTTTGAGCGGAAATTTTTTTAGATGATTATATTATCTAAAACGGTAAAGGATATTATGCTTATCAGTGCAGGTTATAATTTCGAAAATTGCTTTTTATAAAAAACGAGAGGTATTATATACTTGTCATGTTGAGCGTAGTCGAAACATCTCATCCGATTTACATACTTTTACAATAGTAGTACCTCTTTTTAGGGGATCCTTCGACGACGGCTTACGCCTGCTCAGGATGACGTACCTCAACTAATTCTTTACTGTAAAGGCTGGTATTCGTTATTATTGATTCGATTATTTACGAATTTTATCGTTTGTTTAATAAGACAATTATTCTATTTATTCGTCATGTTGAGCTTGTCGAAACATCTCATCCGATTTACATACTTTTACAATAGTAGTACCTCTTTTTAGGGGATCCTTCGACGACGGCTTACGCCTGCTCAGGATGACGTGCCTCAACTAATTCTTTACTGTAAAGGCTGGTATTCGTTATTATTGATTCGATTATTTACGAAAGTTATCGTTTGTTTAATAAGACGATTATTCTATTTATTCGTCATGTTGAGCTTGTCGAAACATCTCAACCGAATAAATGATAAATCGATTACTTCTGCTTCGCGTTAGGGGATCCTTCGACGACGGCTTACGCCTGCTCAGGATGACGTACTTTTATTGATATCTTTGATTAGGATAATTCTTACACAAAAAATACGTGCGAAGAAAGTTATAATTTTTGCGTAGCAAGTTATCGTTCGAGCGAAGAAAGTTATAATTTTTGCGTAGCAAGTTATCATTCGAGCGAAGCGAGTTATCATTCTTACGCAGCGAGTTATCATTCTTGCGTAGAGAGTCTATCACATTTCGCCTTTTGCTCTTAATAGACAAACTCTCAAATAGTCTAATGAAGCCGCGAGGTCGTCGTAGGTTTTATAATCCGCGCTGTAAACCTCGAGTAATAGCGGCGCGTCGACGCCCGCACGTAATAGTTTTTCAAAAAATGTACAAAAATCAAAATCGCTGTCTATAGGCATACAAGTAACGCCGTTTTTAACGCCGCAAAGGTGTACGGTATTTATATCCCTACCCATCGTCTTAATATATTCGTCTACGGGGTACTCGGTAAGCATTGCTTGTTTGATATCCAAAGTGCATCTAACGGACTTCGAATATTCTTTCAAACGAGTATAAAACTCGGGATAACTGAATAAAGTCCAGCTTACGTTTTCGTAACAAAGGGTAATATCGTACTCGGCGCAAATCGAACAAATATGCTCTACTCTACGCGAAAATTCGGGAAAACTGACGTTATACGGCTTGTTTTTAAGCCTCGCTTGACCGTGAAACGTATAGTTTGACGCGCCTAAAACCTTACCGCAATATAAAACTTCGCGGAGTAATTCCTCGGCGTCGCGTACGGTGCGCGGGCTCATATTGAACAATTCGGGCTCGAAATGTTGATTGAGCGAATGGACGCTATGTATTCTCAAGCCTTCCGTCCTCGTTGCGAGCATATCCGCGAACTCTTTCTTATATTCGCTGAAGGTGGTCAAGAAGACCTCGACCACCTCGCAACCTAATTTTTTAATTATTTTGAAAGTATTTTCAACGTCTTCCTTCAAAAAGAGGGAAGCCGTTGAAAGACCTATTTCCATCATTCCGCAGTAGTTTCGATAAGACCGATATTGCCGTCGTCACGTCTATAAACGACGCTTACTTCGCCGCTCTCTTCGTTAAGGAATACGTAGAAGCTATGATCCATTACGTTGAGTTGGAAGATGGCTTCCTCTACGGACATAGGATGAAGCACGTATTTCTTTCTCTTGACGAGTTCTTCTTTCTTGACTTCTTCCACTTCGTCGAGGAATTTTTCCGAACTCTCGCGGAGTTTCTTGCTCAATTTGGTACGATACTTTCTCATCTGTCTTTCCACTTTGGGGATAACGACGTCGATGTTGTCGTACATGCTGTTTCCGTTTGCGTTTTCGGCTCTCAAAACGGTATCGCCGACGATTATCGTCAATTCCATTTTATACTGACCGTGTTCTTCTTTGCAGACAACTCTCGCAACGTTGGAATCGCCGAAGTATCTACCGAGTTGTTTTTCGATCTTCTTATCGAGTAATTCTTCTAAATTCTTGCCTACGTCATACTTGAGTCCTGTAATTTCGATACGCATAATTTTGTCCTCCAAAAAATATTTTTATCTTTATCGGTTACCCGAAGATAAACTGTGTTAGCCTTTGCGAACCACGATACGATCGTTTTTCACTTCCACGTAAACCACGCTATTTGAGGGTATCTCGCCGCTTATTATCTTTTCGGAAAGCTTGTCCTCAAGCATGGAAGTTACTATTCGCCTTAACGGTCTCGCGCCGTACTCTATATTGGCGCCGTACTTTATCAAAAGCTGTTTCGCCGTTCTCGAAACCTTCAAAGTTATGTTCTTTTTCGACAACTTCTCGGCTACTTCTATCAATATTATATCACAAATTTTGGATAAATCATCCACAGTTAGAGGATGAAATGTGATAATTTCGTCAATTCTATTGATAAATTCGGGCGGTGCGACGGTTTTAAGGGTTTCGAGCTGCACGTTTTTAAGTTCTATATCGCTCCCGAAGCCCAAAGCTCGAGAAGTAAATTCTCTTGCGCCGAGGTTACTCGTCATTATTATAACGGTCTCTTTGAAACTGACCGTCCTACCGCGGCTATCGGTGAGCCTTCCGTCGTCGAGAACTTGTAATAATAGATTGTAAATATCCGGGTGGCTCTTCTCTATCTCGTCGAACAATACGACCGAATAGGGATTACGCCTAACCTTCTCGGTCAATATCCCCGCTTCGTCAAAACCGACGTAACCCGGCGAGCCGCCTATTAAGCGGGATAGCGAGGTCTTATCCTGATACTCGCTCATATCGAAGCGTAAAAGTTTGCTTTCGTCGCCGAACAACGCTTGCGCCAAGGCTTTGGCAAGTTCGGTCTTACCTACTCCGGTAGGTCCCAAAAACATAAAGCAACCGATAGGACGCTTAGGGTCTTTTAACCCCGCTCTTGCGCGGCGAACGGCGACCGACACCGCTTTGATAGCCTCTTCCTGCCCTATTACGCGCTTCTCTAAAACGCTTTCTAGTGACATTAGTTTTGAGGTTTCCGATCTCGTCAATTTGCTGACGGGAATGCCCGTCCAAGAACAAACCACCTTCGCCACGTCTTCCGCGTTAACGACGTTGAGATCGCCTACGTTTACCTCGGTCTCGTTCAACTTGCGAGAGAGTTTTTTATATTTATTCGATACGTCGTCAAGCCCGTCGGTCTTTCCGCTCGACTTCATTTTGGCTATTTCGGATTGAAGTGATCGCATTTCCGCTTTTAATTCTTCAATCTCGTCGTTTGAGTTGCCTTTTAGTTTTTTAAGCGAGCAAGCCTCGTCGATGAGGTCTATCGCTTTGTCGGGCAGGAATCTATCCTGAATATATTGATCGGATAAGATAACCGCCGAAGATATCGCTTCGTCGCTTATCTTCACTTTATGGAATTCTTCGTATTTAGCGCGTATGCCCTTCAATATGGATATCGAATTTTCCACGTCGGGCGCTTCCACCGTGACGGGCTGAAAACGACGATCCAAAGCGGGATCTTTTTTGACATATTTATTGTATTCGTCTTGGGTAGTCGCGCCGATGGTGAGAAGTTCACCTCTCGCTAAAAGGGGTTTTAAGATATTCGACATATCCATAGCGCCGCCTTCGGTGCTTCCCGCTTGTACCATCGTGTGAATTTCGTCGATAAACAAAACTATATTACCGTCGCTTTGTATCTTCTTAACCAAATTTTTAAGGCGTTCTTCAAAGTCGCCTCTATACTTCGTACCGGCAAGAAGTCCCGCCACGTCGAGCGAAAAAATACGCTTGTTTTTAAGCCCGTCGGGGACGGATCCGTTCACTATCGCGATGGCAAGCCCCTCAACGATAGCGGTCTTACCTACGCCCGCTTCGCCTATTAAAATGGGGTTGTTTTTGGTGCGACGGCATAGAATTTGCACGGCGCGCTCTATTTCTTTATCTCTACCTATAACGGGATCTATCTTACCTTTTCTCGCCTTTTCGGTAAGATCTACGCCTAACGACGCGATATCGTCGTCAAGAGGATCATATTCATGATCTACTTCGCTCTTATCGGCAACTTTCGTCTCGACGGATAAAGGTTTAACCGAAGAAACGCTCGGCTTAATAGGTCTTACTACTTTTTTACCGTTCGTTGTATTTAACTTTTCGAGCAATTCGTCGTATAGGGAATCGGGCTCTATACCCACCTCTTCAATAATCTCTCTCGCGGTGGTTTGGCTATTCAATATCGCCAAAAAGACGTAAAGCAAAGTGGCGAGGTCGGAGCCGAAACAAGCGCTGTAATACAACGCTTCGTCGAGTATCGCCTCGGTGGTTTGCGAAATATCTATCTTCTCTTTCCTACCCTCGTATGAAACGTTTTTCAACACTTTATATTCGGTAAGACCGTAACGATTAAGAAGTATTTGGACGTTATTGCGGAATTGAATAATACCCGCAAGCAAATGCTCGGGGGATAGGTCGCTGCCCGCTTTTTGAGCGATATCGGCGGCGTTTTTAAGAGCCATTCTCGTAGTAAGGTCAAACCTCTTCAAGTCCATATAATCAAAATCCGCAAAGTTTTTTGAAGGTATCGGCATAGCCTCGAGGGTTGCCGGTATCGTAACGCACGCCGTCGAAAAGATAGGCGTAAACGTCCTTATCGCGCGATAACAAAGCGAGAGCGTCGGTTAGGTAATACTCGCCTTTGCGTAACTCGACCTTGTTAATATATTCGAAGATATCCTTATTCAAAACGTACCTTCCGAACGAAGTAAGGTCGCTCTTTATTTTGTCGGGATCCATTTTCTCGTTCAACTCGTCCACTTTGCCGTACGAGCCGTTGAAATCCTTGCTGACGACCGTAGAGTACAGAGCGGCAAGTTCGGGCGGCTGGCGTTGAACGACGAGCACCGACGCGTCCGACATCTTTTTTGACAACGCGGCGAGCTGCGCTAAACAAGGGGTGTCGCTTTCAGTTATATCGTCGCCGTACATAAGCCCGAAAGGAAGCCCCTCGCAAAACTTCTCGGCAAGGCGAACTGCGTCGCCGGTACCTTTGGGTTCGTCTTGATAGACGTAAGCCGCTTGAACGCCCTCTCTACCCTGTAACGGATAGAATTTGCCGCTTATATTATAATCCTCGGGCACGACCTCGGAAAAATACAAAGGAATCGATTTCTTATCGGAATTGATAATAAAAAGGATCTTCCTCACGCCCGAAGCGACCGCTTCGTCAACGATAAAGTCGAGAACGGGGCGAGTCCCCAAAGGCAACAACTCCTTCGCAATTATCTTGGTGATGGGGTTCATTCTGCTACCTTTGCCCGCAACGCAAATGACCGCTCTATCCATTTACTTTCCTCCGATAATATTTTAGTACTTTTATTATATGATATTTTGCCGTTTTTTGCAATATCGAAAGTTAATTTTTGTGTATCTTCAACTGTAAAATTTGTATATATTAAATTTATTTATCGGAATATATGAAAATACGGCGTTAAGATTGACTTAACGCCGTACTTTAATACAATAATTAGTCGCGAGAGTTCTTTCTCTTACGAGCGTTTTCCGCTTTCTTCTTGCGTGCAACGCTGGGCTTTTCATATTGGTCCTTGCGCTTGATATCGCCGATTATACCCTCTTTGGTACAAGAACGTTTGAAACGTTTGATCGCGCTATCCAAACTTTCGTTTTCACGAACCTTGATATATGCCATGGAATTCACCTCGCTTTTTGTACAGTTTACTATAATAATATAATCGAATATTTTCTAATTGTCAACGAAAATACGCTACTTTTTTTTAATTGATATGCTCGGGCAGTTGTTCACCGCCTAAAATATGGATATGAAGATGCTCTACCGATTGGCAAGCGTCTTTTCCTTTATTGCTGATAAGACGGAAACCGCCTTGTAGCCCAAACTCGTCGGTTAAGGTCGCGAGAGTTCTGAACGCTTTAGCCATTATCAAAGATTGCTCTTCGGTCATCTCGCAAATATTGACGAAATGCTGTTTGGGTATCATAAGCAAATATATCTTCGCTTCGGGATGATATCCTTTATTATGACGATATCCTCGTCTTCATACGTTTTCGTCGAAGTGATCTCGGCGCTTATTATCTTACAAAATACGCACATATTATCCTCCTTTGAGTAATACTCATTTGCGGCAAATCTAACCGCAATTCTTTTTATCTTAAATAGGCGGGATTTTCCACACCTCTCACGCCGTCCGAATAAAGGTCTTCCGCCTTGACGTAATACTTCTTTCCAAGCCTTACTTCGCCTTGAGCGGTGAAGTAAACGCGCACGTAGTTTTCCGAATACCCTTGCGCGTAAGATCCGTCCTTATACTCGGCGACTACTTCGAGCGTCTTACCAAGTTGGTTTTGGACGAACTCTCTCTTCATATCCCTCTTCAACACCAAAAGATCGGCTTTTCTCGCTTCAACTACCGAATCCTCGACGAGTTTCATATTCGAAGCCTTAGTGCCTTGCCTTCTCGAATACGGGAAAACGTGGATATCCGCAAAATTCACGCGGCGCACCAAGCGCTTTGTATTGCCGAAAGCCTCGTCGGTTTCGGTGGGGAAACCTACGATAATATCGGTGGTTATAGCCGCTTCGGGGAAATACTGCCTTATAAGGTCGCATTTAGCGATAAACTCGTCGCGGGTGTAATGACGGTTCATCGACTTCAAAACCTCGTCGTCCCCGCTTTGCAACGAGAGATGGAAATGGGGGCAGAAATTCCCCGCTTCTTTTATCGCCGTGAGGAACACGTCGTCTATTATCCCAACTTCGAGCGAACTGAACCTGAACCGAGCGTTTACGGTGGCGAGAGTCACTACGAGATCGGTAAGCGTGATACCGAGATCCACCCCGTAAGCCGATGTATTTATGCCGGTAAGTACTATTTCCGACGTCGCTTCGCTCTTTTGAACGCACTCGTTATATATATCGTCCGGCTCTCTCGAACGGGCCCGACCTCTCAAATAAGGCACTATACAATACGTACAGAAATTATTACAGCCGTCCTGTATTTTGACGAAAGAGCGGGTGAGCATATTTTCCGAGTAGCACATATTTTCGTATTGGGTCGGCAATTCTCTAATTGCCTTTCCTTCGGGAAATTGAGCGACGAGGCTCTTCATAGCGTTACCCGAAATATAGGTTACCCCTTTGCCGTCGAATTGGTCGGGATTCTTCTCGGAAGCGCAACCGATAACGTAGATCTTCGCTTTGGCGTTGTACTTACGCACCCTCGCTACGCATTGACGCGACTTCTTCTCGGCTTCTTGAGTGACCGCGCAAGTGTTTATTATGTATGCGTCCGCTTTCTCGAATTCATTGGTAACGGTATGCCCCAAGTTTTTCAGCTTTGCGGCAATACTCTCGCTTTCGCAAGTATTTACTTTACATCCTAACGTGATTATGGAAATTTTCATTATTCCTCCGTAAATATCGCCAACGCCGACGTAGCGGCGATAACGGCTGTTTCGCTCTTCAATATTCTCTTACCGAGCGAAAAGGTTTTGAAACCTTTGCTCTTTGCGTAATCGACTTCTTCTTGACTAAATCCGCCTTCCGAGCCGATTAGCAAGGATACTTTTTTAGATAATGACGAAAACGCCTCTTTCGCTTTAACGACGGTTTCCTTTTCGTAAGCCATCAATTTATCACCGGAAGCCTCGTCGACGCATTCTTTGAATGGTTTAACTTCGCAAATTTCGGGGACTATCGCCCTACTGCATTGCTTACACGCCTCTATGATTATCCGCTCGGCTCTATCCTTTTTAAAGGTCTTTTCAGAGGTGAATTCGGTTATAACGGGCACTATTTTCTTAACGCCTATCTCTACCGCTTTTTGCACCGCGACGTCCATTCTTTCGGGTTTAATAAGCCCTAAATAAAGGGTTATTTCGGTTGAAAGTTCGCGTTCGTTAAAGGTTTTTTCGGTTATTTTGCATTCGACTTCCTTATCGCCTATACGCGTTATCTCGCAAAAATAATCGTAGCCGTCTCCCGAACAGACTATCAGCTTATACCCAGTTTTATAGCGCATAACCTTGGTGACGTGGTAAAACTCGTCTCCGGTTATTATCGCCCTATCGCCCGTAATATTTTCCGCTTTGACGTAAAACCTTCTTATATCCATTATCTAACGAAAGCATAGGCGCGCCATTCGCCGTCTTCAAGCTGATCTTTCAGCTTATATCCGAAAGAAAAATACTTTTCCAATACCTCTTCCGCCCTCTCTTTAATAACGCCGCTTATTATCACGACCGCGTTTTCATTTAGTCTTTCGGCTATGGTGGGCGCAAGTTTCATAAGGATATCCGCGGTTATATTCGCGCATAAAACGTCCACTTTATCGTGAAATCCGTCAAGTAAAGAAGCGGTTTTAACCGAATACGTCTTCTCGTCGAATTCGTTTAAAAGTAAATTGACGTGCAGATTTTCTATCGCTTGCGGATCGAGATCGCAAAAATACGCTCTTCTCGCGCCGAGTTTTAATGCCGCCATTCCGAGAATGCCCGAACCGCAACCTACGTCCGCCACGTACTTACCTTCGAGTTTTTCTTTGGTCAAAAGCGTTAAGCACATTTTCGTACTTTGATGTTCGCCCGTACCGAAAGCCGCGCCGGGTTCTATGCGAACGTAAGGCTTATCGCCCTCGGGGGATATCCAAGAGGGGAACACCGAAACCTTTTCGAGTTCGATGGGTTTATAGTAGCGTTTCCAAACCGAAAGCCAGTCCACGTCCTCTATTTTTTCGGTGGTCATATCCAAACTACCTACGTCGCAGGGCATTTCCTTTTTCACCAATTCGAGTTTTTGCGATAAAAAAGAGAAAAGTTCCCCCGAAACGTCGTCGAAGAAACCTTCTACCGTTACCTCACCTTGCTTGTCCTTCTCGTCGAGATAATCCCAAACTGCGCCGTTTAGGTCTATCTCGTCGAAATCGGACGGATCGTTAACGCTTATACCCGTCGCGCCGCCTTCGAGAAGAATATCGCTTATCAACTCGTTGGCGTCGTGAGTGGTGGTGATGGTTATTTTATAACTCATAATTATTCCTTTGCGCTATCGTAGAATTTTCTTATGCTTTCCTGTTGCCCCGATGAAATGGATTGAGCGAAAGTTGAAAGAGATTCTTTTTGCGCTTTCGTGAGCTTGGTGGGCGTAACGACTTTAACGGTTACGTAAAGGTCGCCGTAAACCTCTTTACGAATGTACTTCATACCTTTGCCCTTGATCTTGAACACCTGACCTGTTTGCGTGCCTTCGGGTATCTTGTATTTATAAGGTCCGTAAGGGGTGGGAACGTCTACTTCTCCGCCTAAAGTGGCTATCGCGAAAGGTATGGGCATTTCGATATAAAGATCGTTTTCTCGGCGGTTATACAAGGGGTGCGACCTTACGGTGACTTCCACTTGGATATCGCCCGAAGGACCGCCGTTTTCGCCCGCGTTGCCTTGACCGCGATAGATCATAGTTCTACCGTCCGACATTCCCGCGATGATATCGCAACTCAATACGCGTTGTTTGAGAATGAATCCCGTACCCGAACAATCCTTACATACGTCGGTTATTATCTTGCCTTTACCCTTACAGTCGGGACAAACGGACTCGGTGACTATCTGCCCGAATAAAGAGTTTTGTTTTACTCTCACAGTACCCGTACCGCCGCAACGCGAACAGTTTTTGGCAACCGAGCCTTTTTTCGCACCGCTGCCGCCGCAAGTGGAACAGGTTTCTCTTCTTTTATAGTTAAGATCTTTATGAACGCCCCTAACCGACTCGAAGAAGGAAATCGCGACTCTTAATAGAATATCGTCGCCTCGCCTCGGCGCGTTGGGATTAGCCGTTCTTCTACCGCCGAAACTCGAAAAGATATTGCTGAAAATATCGCCGAATCCGTCGAATCCGGAAAATCCGCCGCCCGCTCCGCCTGTGAATTGAGGACCGTCCTCGCTGCCGTATTGATCGTACGCCGCCCTCTTTTGCGGATCGGTAAGCACTTGATAAGCGTGGTTGATCTCTTTGAACTTCTCTTCAGCCGCCTTCTTTTCGGCTTCGGACTTGGTGGAATAGAGGTCGGGGTGGTACTTCTTAGCGAGCGAACGATACGCCGCTTTGATTTCTTCGTCTTTCGCGTCTTTAGATACGCCTAAGATCTCGTAATAATTGCTTGCCATAGTCATTCCTTTCGACGTCTATAATTACGCCGAATAGGGGATCGTTCGACTTCGCTTAATCAAGGTCGAAATATCCCCTTTCCGATCGCACTCGACTTATTGACGTCGGTATAATTTATTATTGAATATCGGGTTCGCCTTCGGGCGCGGAGCCGCTGCCGTCGCCATCGCCTTGGGTTTGTTGATAGAGTTTGGTGAAGATGGGTTGGATTATTCCGTTGAACTTATCCATACCCGCCTTAACAGCCTCGATATCGTCCGAATTCAAGCATTCTTTCGCTTCCGCGCAAGCCTTGTTAACGGTCTCTTTCTCTTCCTCGGTCAACTTGTCGCCCGCTTCTTTTACGCTCTTTTCAGCCGCGTAAATGATTTGTTCGCTACTGTTTTTGAGATCGACGAGGTCGTGACGCTTCTTGTCTTCTTCGGCGTACTTTTCAGCCTCTTTGACCGCTTTGTCGATATCTTCTTCGGTGAGGTTGGTGCTTGCCGTAATGGTGACCGATTGAGCCTTGTTGGTGGCCTTATCGACCGCTTTAACGTTCACGATACCGTTAGAGTCGATATCGAAAGTAACTTCGATTTGAGGTACTCCGCGAGGAGCGGGGGCGATACCGTCGAGGGTAAATCTACCCAAAGTCTTGTTATCTTTCGCCATAGGTCTTTCGCCTTGCAATACGTGGATCTCAACCCCGGGTTGATTATCCGCGGCAGTCGAGAAGATTTGAGACTTACTGGTAGGAATGGTGGTGTTACGCTCGATGAGCTTGGTGAAGATGCCGCCCATGGTTTCGATACCCAAAGACAAAGGGGTTACGTCGAGAAGCAATACGTCTTTAACATCGCCCGCAAGAACGCCCGCTTGGATAGCCGCGCCGATCGCCACGCATTCGTCGGGGTTGATGCCCTTATAAGGCTCTTTGCCGGTGAGTTTTCTTACCGCGTCCACGACTGCGGGAATACGGGTGGAACCGCCGACCAAAATTACCTTACTGATATCCGAGAAGGAAAGTCCCGCGTCAGCCATAGCCTTTCTCGTGGGTTCGAGAGTAGCGTCGACCAAACTTGCGGTAAGGGAATCGAATTTCGCCTTGGAAATTTCCATATCGATATGGAGAGGATTACCGTCTACTTGGGTGATGTAAGGAAGACTTATCGAAGTCTTGGTTACGCCGCTCAATTCGATTTTAGCCTTTTCGCAAGCCTCTTTGATACGTTGCATTGCGGGTTTATCGTTGTTGAGGTCGATGCCGTTTTCTTTCTTGAATTCGTCGGTAACGTACTTCATCAAAGCCGCGTCGAAGTCGTCGCCGCCCAAACGGGTGTTACCGTTGGTAGCCAAAACCTCGAATACGCCGTCGCCGATTTCAAGTATGGAAACGTCGAACGTACCGCCGCCCAAGTCGAAGATAAGGACTTTTTGATTCTTGTTTTCCGCTTTATCCAAACCGTAAGCCAAAGCCGCCGCGGTGGGTTCGTTGATGATACGCAATACTTCCAAGCCCGCGATTTTACCCGCGTCTTTGGTCGCTTGACGTTGGCTATCCGAGAAGTAAGCGGGTACGGTGATGACCGCTTGGGTAACCTTTTGACCCAAGAAAGCCTCGGCGTCCGCCTTCAATTTGCTGAGTATCATCGCGCTGATCTCTTGCGGCGAATACTTTTTGTTGTCGATGGTTACGGTGTAAGAGGTACCCATCTCTCTCTTGATGGACGAAATGGTTCTCAAAGGATTGGCGACCGCTTGTCTTTTGGCGATCTGACCTACTCTTCTCTCGCCGTCCTTGGTAAATCCTACTACGGAAGGGGTGGTTCTCGCGCCTTCCGCGTTTGCTATAACCGTAGCTTCGCCGCCTTCCATAACGGCTACGCACGAGTTGGTTGTTCCTAAATCGATGCCTATGATTTTTGACATAATATATATCTCCTTTTGATTATTTTATATTATTCCGATATAAATATCGGTTGTTCTCATTTTGCTTACGCTATTCGTCCGACGCTATTTTTACCATAGCCGGTCTTAAAAGCGTATCTTTATAGATATAACCCTTTTGCAATACTTGAATTATCTTACCCGCGTTATCGGGATCGAGTTCTTTAAGCACCGCGTTATGATATTCGGGGTTGAATTCTTCGCCTAACGGATCTATCGCCTTTACGCCCAAAGTAAAGAGCGCGTTTTCGAATTGTTTGCCGATAAGCTTAAATCCCGCCGCTTGAGTTTCGTCTTTGCACATCGCAATCGCTCTGTCTATGCTGTCGAGGCAGGGGAAAAATGCGTTCAGCGCGCTATCCACGCCTTTGACTTTCGCGTTTTGTAATTCGTTTGCCGTTCTCTTACGATAGTTATCGAATTCCGCGTACAAACGCATATACTTGTCTTGCGCGTCGGCGAGTTCTTTTTGTTGCTTTTCTATTTGAGTTTGAGCTTTTACGAGTTCGGTGTCTTGAATTTCGGGTTCCGACTCTTCGCTCGCTTCGGTCGATTCGACCTCTTCGGCGAGAGATTCCTCTTCGGCGACGATTTCATCTTTTACTTCTTCGTCGTTAACTTCCAATTTTTCGCTCGTTTCGTTCTTCTTGGTTTTGCTTTTTGACATTTATTCCTCCTCGGGATCGGTTATCGTATTTATTGCCTCTTCGAGATGCGTTAAGACTTCGATAACCTTTTTATAATCCATTCTTTCGGGGCCTATTATACCCGCGTGAATGTTCTTCGTGTCGTCGATTTTGTAATTCAAACTGACGAGCGAACCGTGAGCGACGCCTTCGTCCGCGCCTATCTTGACCGACAATTCGATGCCGCCCGAAGTCACTATGCTTCCCAGTTTTTCCTTACTGTCGATTAGCGACAAAATGGCTTTCATATTGCCCGACTGTTCGTATTCCGGATAGTCGAGAAGTTTCGCCGTGCCTTCAACTATTACGTTATTGCTTTTCGCCCCTTGAATGGTTTCCAAGAGTTTTATGACCGAATTCAATAATTCTCTATACTGGTGCAATTCGCTCGAAAGGTTGTCTTGCGAAAGCAATATGTCTTTAACCGACTTGCCGTCGAATAGTTGATTGACTATCTCGCTCGCTGTTGCAAGGTATTCGCTACCCATATTTACGGGAAGATCGATAATGCTATCCTTAACTACTCCGCCGTTCGTAACGATTACTATGAGCGCGGAATTATCGCCCAAGTCGACTAGCCTAATATTCTTAACTACCACGTCGGCGATATCTTCTACGACGACGACCGAAGTATAATTGGTCACGTCGGAAAGCACTTTTGCGGTAGAACGAACGACGTCTTCCACTTCGTCCATTTTGGAATTAAAGAAGTTCCTCAATTCTTGAACGTAATCCATTCTCGATCCTTGCGCGACTTGGGGTAAGGACTCAACGTAGAGTTTATACGCTTTTGCGGTGGGGATACGCCCAGCCGAAACGTGAGGTTGTTCGAGATATCCCATTTCTTCAAGAGCGGACAATTCCGATCGAATGGTCGCCGGGCTTATCTTTTCTTCAATGACGTCTTTGATATCCGATGACGAAACGGGTTGCGCCGTTTCGATATAACGAGCCACCAAAGCTTGAAGTATCTTTTGTTTTCTAATGGATAACGCCATATTCGCCTCCGTTATTAGCAGTCGTAACCTTCTATTGCTAACACCATTATATACCTTAGTATTAGCAATGTCAAGGGTTGAGTGCTAATTATTTTAAAAATTTTTTATTTTTTTATTTTACGAAAAAGATGCGCGGCCTTCCCATACGCTTTTTATTATTATATGGAATTTATATAATAGTTATTTATATAAATAAAAAGACTTATTGATAATAGTTTCTAAATTACAAGTATTTTTCGACCATGCTTTCTATAATCGAATTTGAAACGTAAAAGTATTCGTCTTTGATGACGATTCGCGACTCGTTTATATCGCAAGTGCGTTTTACCGCCTCGGTCTCCAATTCTTCCTTGAATTCCTCTTTGAAATCGGTTGAAAACCTATCGTTGTATTCCTTGAAAACGAGACCTCTCGCGGTACGTAACGCAAGCATTATAAAATCGACTTTCAACCCTTCTTCACTCTCGTCGACGTAATCTTTTAAGCTTTTTCCGTTAAGAGTATAATCGGTATAAAGCTCTACGTTCGATACGTTGAAGTATCTCTTCCCTTCGTAAAATGAGTGCGCCGCCGCCCCGAGACCTATATACGAACCGAAACGCCAAACCGCTGAATTGTGTTTACATTCGTAGCCGGGTAACGCGAAGTTACTTATTTCATAACGACGGAAATCGTTCTCAATTAGAATTTCCCTCGCCGCTTCGTAGTATTCGACTTGCTTATCTTCATCGGGCAAAGTGACGAGAGAGGATTCCACTTTCGAGAATAAGGGCGCTTCTTCTTCGAGTATCAACGAATACACCGAAACGTGCTTTACCCCCGTTTGGATTATTCTTTTAATATCCCGCCTTACGTCCTCTATCGTTTGAAAAGGCAAACCTACCATATAATCGGCGTTCACGTTGTCGAATATGGATACTGCGGTTTCAAGCGCGCTTATCGCTACGGCTGAATCGTGAATCCTACCTATCGCTTTTAAGGTCGCGTCGTTTAACGACTGTACGCCTATCGAGAGCCTGTTTATTCCAAAAGAGCGCATCGCTTCAAGTTTCTCTCTACTTGCCGTATCGGGATTACATTCCGAGCTTATTTCCGCGGAAGACAAGTCGAACCTCTCTTTTAATCCGTTTAGCAATTTTTCGAATTGCCCGTTTGATAGTAATGTGGGCGTGCCGCCGCCGAAATATAAAGAATTTATCTTTTGTTTTGGATAATTATTCGCTTCGCGTAAAAGAGCGACGACGTAATCGTCGTCGCAATGCTCGCGCGGAATAGAGTAAAAACTACAATAATCGCACTTCTTTTTACAGTATGGAATATGAACGTAAAGCTCGGTCATTGTTCGTCGTCCCCGACTTTGAGAATGGACATAAACGCTTCGCTCGGGACTTGAACGCTACCCACTTGACGCATACGCTTTTTGCCCTCTTTCTGCTTTTCGAGAAGCTTTTTCTTTCTCGTTATATCGCCGCCGTAACACTTTGCAAGAACGTCTTTTCTCATAGCTTTGACGGTTTCTCTCGCGATTATTTTAGTGCCGATAGCCGCCTGAATGGGTATCTCGAACATTTGACGAGGTATAGCCTCTTTTAATCTTTCGGCTATCTTTCTACCTCTATCGTATGCAAAATCCTTGAATACTATCGTGCTTAACGCATCGCACGCTTCGCCGTTTAGAAGGATATCGAGTTTGACCATATCGCTGCGTTGATAGCCGTGCATTTCGTAGTCGAGGGACGCGTAACCGCGTGTACGCGATTTAAGAGAATCGAAGAAGTCGTAGAGAATTTCGGCAAGAGGCATAACGTACAATATTTGCACTCTTTGCGGATCGAGATAGGACATATCGGTAAACACGCCTCTCTTGGATTGGCAAAGTTCCATGACGGGACCAACGTAATCGGGGGGTGTGAACACCGTGACTTTGACGATGGGTTCTTCGATATGATCTATTTCGGTGGGTTGCGGAAGTTTAGTGGGATTGTCGACCATCAATAATTCGCCGTTGGTCTTGAATACTTTGAAAACCACGCTCGGCGCGGTGGTGACGAGATCGAGATTAAATTCGCGCTCTAACCTCTCTTCAATAATATCCATATGAAGAAGTCCCAAGAAACCGCAACGGAAGCCGAAGCCCAAAGCGACCGAAACGTCGGGCTCGAAGTAAAGTGAAGCGTCGTTGAGTTTGAGTTTATCGAGCGAGTCGCGAAGTTCGTTGTACTTGCTGCCGTCGGCGGGATATATACCCGCGAACACCACGGGTTTTACTTCCTTATAACCCGCGTAAGCCGTAGTGGTGGGATTCTCGGCGTTGGTTATCGTGTCGCCTACCGCAGTGTCTTTAAGGTTTTTGATACTTGCGGCGATATAACCGACGTCGCCCGAAACGAGTTCGTTAGTAACCGCGGCTTTGGGGTTAAAGTAACCTACTTCGGTTACCTCGAATTCCTTGCCGTTCGACATCATTTTTATCTTATCGCCGAGTTTAACTTTACCTTCCCCTACTTTAACGAGGGATATCGCGCCGCGATAATTATCGTAAAAACTGTCGAAAATAAGCGCTTTGAAAGGCTTTTCGGGTTCGCACTTCGCGGGGGGAAGCCTTTCTATTATTTGTTCGAGAAGTCCTTCGATACCTATCCCCGTTTTAGCGGAAACGAGGGGGCAACCCTCGGTGTCCAGCCCTATCACGTCCTCTATCTCTTTCTTCGTCCTATCCACGTCTGCGGAAGCAAGGTCGATCTTATTTATAACCGGTAGAATTTCGAGATCGTTATCGAGAGCCAAATAAACGTTGGTGAGCGTTTGCGCCTCTACCCCTTGAGTTGCGTCCACGACGAGCAACGCGCCGTCGCACGCGGCAAGAGAGCGGCTTACCTCGTAGGTAAAGTCGACGTGACCGGGAGTGTCTATCAAATTCAAAGTATATTCGTGCCCCTTATAGACGTATTTCATTCTTACGGGCGTTAGTTTAATAGTGATACCTCTTTCCCTCTCAAGATCCATACTGTCCAAAAGTTGATCTCTCGATTCTCTTTGAGATACGGTAGAGGTAAATTCCATCAACCTATCGGCTAAGGTGGATTTACCGTGGTCTATATGAGCGACTATGCAAAAGTTTCTTATATAAGTTTCCATAAAACCTCTTTACGAACGTACTTTTATCATTATAAAACAATAAATTTTTTTTAGCAACCTATTTACATTTATATATTTTTTTTGTATAATATTATCGTACATAAAGGAGGTTTGCACAATGGATTTTAGTTGGCTTATCGATACGCCTATCGCGCATAGAGGTCTTTGGGACGAAACTTATCCCGAGAATTCGTTAGGCGCTTATGAAAAAGCGATAGAAAAGGGGTTTAATATAGAGATCGACGTACATTTATTGGCGGATGGCGAATTCGCCGTATTCCACGATAACGGAACCGCTCGTATGTGCGGCAAAAAAGCGAAGGTTTCCTCTCTCACCGCTGCCGATCTTAAAAACTTCAAATTGAAAGGCACCGAGTATTATATCCCCACCCTTAAAGAATTTTTGGATCTCGTAGACGGTAAAGTCGGTCTATTGATAGAAATGAAGGATACGACGAATCGCAAAGGCGCTTCCGAGAAGTTGTACGAATATCTCAAAGACTACAAGGGCAAATACGCAATTCAATCTTTCTTCCTTCCAGTTTTAAAATGGTGGAGAGATAATACGACCGATATCCCCGTAGGCGTTTTGGCTACCGGAGTTTTGAACGATTGGCAACTTCCCTTTTTCAAGAAGAAAGTTAAACCCGATTTTTACGCGTTCGATATCATCTTCCTTCCCTTCCCCTTCGTAATGAATCAACAAAAGAAGGGCGTTAAACTTTTGAGCTGGACGATAAAGACCGACGAACGTTTGGCAAAGGCGAAAAAGGTCGGCGTAGACAACGTAATTTTCGACCACATTAGAATTGATAGTTACTCGAAAGAATAAAGTCTTTCGTAACCATAAATTTTTCTCCTTTGAAGCCGCTCTTTTGAGCGGCTTCTCGGTTTTTATTATTCACTTTACAAAACGCTTAAAAAAAAGTATTAGAATAATTGTATCGTAACGCGTAATAGAAAAGGCTCAATACGCGTTATTTTCGTTTTTATCTTGAATGTAAACGACTTTTTCGGGCAACTTCTTAATGATAAAGAATACGATAATACCGGTTACTATGCCCGCTATAGAGCCGAATATGGATAGATGAGGTAAATAATAGAAAGGCGCGCCGCTACCTGCGAAAGCGCTGCCTACCGCGATTTGCCCGAGCCCATGAGCCGCGCCCCCCGCGCAACTTACTGCGGGAATGGAATTGGCTTTTAATCTTAATAGCAAAAATTCAACGCCCAAACTCAACAAACCGCCGCCCAAAGAATAGAGTATCATCATAGGATTACCGGCGATAAGCCCCAAGACGAGGCACTTAATACCTAAAACGAGGAATCCTTCCCCTATTCCGTATATTATCAACGTAAACAAAACGACGATATTACCGAAGCCGAGCTTGGCGAACGGTAAGAACGGGAAAATGGGCGGCATCAAGGATTCGAGATAGCCTATCATTATGCACATAGCGGACAGCACGCCCAAAACGGCGAGTTTTTTTACGGGAAAACTTCTCTTGTTCATTTCGTCACCTCGTCCACTTCGCTCTTCTCGCCGCCGTATATCTTAACGACCACTTGGTTAGGCAAACACACTATACTTTCGCCGCTTTTCGATATAGGCGCGTGCTTTACGCAATATTGATTTTTGCAGGTGCTTTCGTAAACGTAAGCCTTACCTTCTTCAATCACTATCGTAACGCCGTTATATTTAAGCACGGGATAGGCGCTGCCGTCGAAAGCGACCGTCCTCACGAGTTCGCCTTTGTAGTATATTTTTACGCCCGCCGCTTCTTGACGGGGTAAAAACAGCACAAGTAAAAGCGCGACTACCATTATCAATATCACGCCCACGACCGCGAGATCCCATAATCTGAACGGTTTAGATTCTTTGTAGTACCTAAAATCCTTTTTCATCTATTCCTCTACTTTTAATTTGTAGTCTTTTGACGTAACGTTTACGTCGAGTTTATAAGACGATACGTTTTTATCCTCGTATACGAACACCGCCGAAGCGTCGTATAAGTCGAGTAATTCTTTTGATTTTTCTGCGCCCAAAACGTAGCACGCGGTAGAGAGCGCGTCAGCCGCAGCGCCCGAGCCGCAAACCACGGTAACCGAGGCGAGAGAGTTTTCTACCGGGCGACCGTTATCCCCGAAAATATGGTGATAAAGAGTACCCTCGTAAACGTAATTTCTTTGATAATTGCCGCTCGTCGAACACACTTCTCCGCTTTTCAAAGTAAAAACCGCGAAATAGGATTCGCCGCCGAAGGGCGGTTCGATACCTACCTTATATTCTTTGCCTATCGCGCCGATAGTGCCGCCCAAATTCAAAATACCCTCTTTGAAACCGCACTTTTCAAGCAAATAACTCACCGCGTAACCCTTGCCGAGCGCGCCGAGGTCGAGAGCGGCGAGGTCGTCTTTTTTAGTCACCGTCATATTCTCGTCGTCGAATTCGAATAGATCGAGCCCCACGTGCGTAAGCGTTTGCGTTATGCTTTGATCGTCGGGCGGGGTAAGAGAGGAATTTTCGTTAAAAGTGTTATCGAAACCCCACAATTTAACGATGGGATAAAGCGATATGTCGAGCGCCGACGAATTCTTATTGAAATCTACGGCAAACTTAATAAGCGAATAAGTTGCGGCGTCCACTTTAACCGCTTCCCCCGCTTTCGCCTCGTTTATCTTTTTCAATTCGCCGTCCACGGAAACCAGATTTTCAAGTTCTAATAGCTTCTTTTCGAGTTCCTTTTGCTCTACCCCGCCCACGCCTTTGAACGAATAAAAAGTCCCCATAAATCCGAAACCCATATATTCTCGGTTAGGAGCGCAAGCGGCTAAACTTACCGCGATAAATACCATCAAAAGCACGGCGGCTATTTTTTTCATACCATAATAATAGCATATATTTGCTTTTTCGTCATCTAATGAACGGTTTTTTGTTGAAAAAAATATCAATATATATTATAATTTACTTATAGTATTTCGCGGCTAGACCGCGAAGCAATGGAGAAAATATGAAATATATTAAACTGACTTTTCAATATATGTTCAACAAGCATTTTTGGAAGATCGCTTTGATAACCCTTATACCCTCGATAGCGATAAGTTTTTTCGCGTCGTTTTCCTCTACCGCGCATTACCTTATCAACTTTTTCAAACAAGAGGATTATAGCTTTTCGGCGGTTTACGGCTCGATATCCGATATAAACTGGGTGGGATTTCTCGTCGCATTAGGCGTCCTAATACTCTTCAGCTGTATTCTTTCGGTCATAACGGGGACGCTTCAACGACACATGAGGACGGGGCAATTCGCGATAACCAATATAGGAAAGAGATTAAACGAAAACTTTATATCCTGCTTCCTTACTCTCGCGCTCGTTTTCCTACTCGTTTACCTCTTCGGCGTGTTTACCTCGATAACCGTTTCCGCTTGGTTTAAGATCACTTCGAGCGCAACGGCGACTCTCGTTATCTCGGCTATCTTTATAGCGGTCATCTTCTTTATAATGGTACTTTTGGTATCTTTGTTCTCTATGACAAACCCGAATATGATATGCACGGGCGCAAACATTTTAGACAGTATAAGCGTTTCCATCAAAAACACCCGTCCTTACTTGTTCAAGATAATAGTCGCATACTCTCTGCCTTTGATATTACTCTTCGCGGTTCAGTTCGGGCTTGCTTTCGTCGAGTTCCGCGCGATACATATCGTGATAGACAGTATTATGATGTTCTTCATTTCCTGCTACTATCCCGTTTTGGCGTTCGTAACCTACTACGATATATTCGATAGAGATCGCGAAGACCTCTTGCCCGAAAACCGTCTATGAGGTGATTTATGTTATTCAAACATTCCTTTTCGATATTCCTTAATAAATATAACCTTATATTCAAATCCATCATATATTTCGCGGTTATTGTTTTGATTATGACTTCTTTGACGCTCGCTTTCATAAGCCCTATGTTCAAGAGAGTGAGAGACGAAGTCAAGGAAACTCATTTCATTGAGACCTTGCGCGAAGCGGGTAAAGAATTCATAACCGGCGACGAAGCATACGAGGAAACGATAGAGAAACTTACGATAGATTGGCGTAAGGTTTTGAATTCCTTTGAAGATACTAAACTCGTTACCGCGATAATCGTTACGGCCGTCTTCCTTTTGATAACCTATTTTTTAATGTTTTTATCCTATTTTGCTTTATCCGATATAATAAACGAATTTATGTTGGACGGCGCAAAGTACGGATTTTTATCGAATATGATATACAACCTCGGCAAATCAGCGCTATTTGCCCTTCTCTTCCTCGCGATTACGATTCCCGTCAATTTCGTTATCTTCGCGGCGGCTTACCTTATTCTGTGGGGCGTTACCAAGTTAGCGGGCGTGATTTTTGCATTACCTCTAACGGTATTATTCTTAATAGTCGTATTCGCCATTCAAAACACGTTACTTTCCGCTTGGTTGCCCGCGATGACGCGCGACGGTCTTTCGGTCACAAAGGCGTTAAGAGAATCCTTCAAAAACGTTAAACCAATATTCGGCGAGACTCTCGGGTTATTCGTAATGATAAACTTCTTGGGGCTTATATGGGTTAGCGTATGCACGTTTACCACTTTCGGCGTAGGCTTTATAATCGCTATCCCCTCTATCGTTATTTTCAAACGTTGCGCCGAACACGTTCTCTACTACAACGCGAAGAAATACAAATACTACGTTGATAAAGATAAAGTCGTTCAAGGCGGTTTTTGATATAATCAATAAAGAGTATTATTTGTGTAAATATAAGTACGTCATCTGAGCGTCGTCGAAGGATCCCCTAACTTAAGCACGTCATCCTGAGCGTCGTCGAAGGATCCCCTAAGAAGTGGTAATACTCTCATAAAACTCAAATCGGATTAGACGTTTCGACTACGCTCAACATGACGAATAATATATTTATCAATTATTTATAACTAAAACTATATCATTAAAACAAACGCGGTAAAAAACAATACACCGCGTTCTTTTTTATCAAAAAAACAATTCGCCTGCTCTTCTTAATATTGATAAAAAACCTTATTTATTAAAACTTCCCTTCGGTAAATTTATAGAGCGCGATTCCTACCGCGGTGGGAAGGTTAAGGCTATCTATCGAATCGGTATGCTTGATAATTACGGGGTCGCCTACCTTCAAAAAGTTATCGGGCAATCCCGAGGACTCGTTGCCGAAAACGAGAGACGCGGGGCGAACGAACTCGGCTTTGTCGAGAGAAAACTTGGCTTGCAGCATAAAAGGATAGCAATTCCTTTTACTCACCGATTGGATATATTCGTTAAAGGTCGAATAATGCGATATCCGCAAACTGAACACCGCGCCCATCGAACTTCTAACCGTTTTAGGATCGAATACGTCCACGGCAGGGGTGATTATCGCAAGATCTCGCATTCCAAACCCTAAACTTGAACGAATAATAGTACCTAAATTACCGCTGTTCGAGGGGTTAACCAAGACGATATGATCGGTATCGGGATTTATTCTTTCTTCAAACTTCTCGAAAACGCCTATTGCGAAACAGTTTTCCTTTTGCGACAGGATATTAAACGCTTTGTCGTTCGTTTCGTAAGGAATACCATTCTTTTCGCACAATTCGACGATACGCTTACCGCCCTCGCCGTCAATTTGAGAATGTAATAAAACTATCTTGGTTTTTTCGGGTTTATACTTCAACAACTCTATCGTTAAAGTAGTGCCCAAAGTGTAACTCTCGTCGTTTTCCTTTTTATATCTTTTTACGGTATAGCTCATTTTTACCTCTTAATCTCGTAGTCTTTCTCTATTATTTATTCCGCGTAACCTTTACTTCTTCGGGTAATCCCCGAAAAACTCTGGGACGTATTCCTCTTTCGCACTAGAGGTTTCTTGAATAAAACAGTTATTCATTCCCATCTTTTCGGCTTTCGCGACTACCGCTTTGTACTCGACGCCTTTTAATCTTCGATCAAGCGGAGGATATTCTTTCGCTCTTCCCGAGGGGAAATACTGGCTCATAATCGAATACCAAACCTTTTCGCCGAATTCGGCGTACACGGTTTTGAGGACGTTTACGCTGTCCTCGACGTTGCCGGGGAGAACGAGATGGCGAATTATTACGCCCTTCTTTATCAAACCGTTTTCGACGGTAGGCTCGCCGACCTGGCGGAACATCTCTTTTATCGCGTTTAAGGCGACTTCCGCATAATCGCTTCTACCGGATAACGACTTGGATAATACGCTTGAATAGTATTTGAAGTCGGGCAAATATACGTCGACAAGTCCCTCAAGTTCTTTTAACGTCGATACGCTTTCATAAGCGGAAGTATTATAGACGACTGGAATTCTTGGTTTGTATTTTTCGAGCGCTTCTTTAACCGCGTAAGCGTAATGCGTGGGCGTAACGAAGTTTATATTTTCCGCGCCTTTTTCTTCAAGGTTCTTTATCTCGACGATAAGTTCGTCTACCGTAACGGTTTTACCTCGTCTTAAAGTGGATATTTCGTAATTTTGGCAAAATACGCAACGGAGATTACAGCCCGAAAAGAATATCGTGCCGCTACCCTTTTCACCCGATACGATAGGCTCTTCCCAAAAGTGAAGGTCGGCTCTCGCAATTCTTATATCCGCGTTTACGCCGCAAACGCCGGTGGCGATCCGCCTATCGACGCCGCACTTATTCGGGCATATTTCGCACTTAGTAACGTCAAGACTCATAACTCTTTAATCGTCCTCAAAAGCCGTTCGTAAACTTTTTTATGGCTTTCGGCGGTATAGTGAACCCCGTCGTCGCCCACTTTAAGATCATCATTATCTATATACGGAATGGAATTCTTTCCGCAATAATCTTTTATAAGGAAATTGAGCCTTTTGCTCTTCTCTTCCGCGTGGGAAAACTTTGCGTCGTTAGTCACTCTTTTGCCGTCGATCAAGGGTAAACCGCCGACGACAAGCTTCACTTTACTTCCGTCCCAATTGACGAAAGAGGTTATTATAGAAAGGCATTTCTTTACCATTTCAAGGACGTCTTCCATCGTGTGATCGTACCAGTCTGCAAGCTCGTTGGTACCTACCGAAAAAACCACTATATCAATTTTGTCGTGGGTATCCAAACAAGGTTTAAGATAGTCGATACCTCTTTTACCCGCTTTGTCAGGGCGAGGATCGTTTGAAAACAAAGTACGCGAGCAAAGCCCTTCTTCGATTATCTCGTAATCCTCTAACGATTTACTTAAAAGCCTCGTCCAACGCGTATCCTCGTCGTACCTATGATGCGGCGTATTTGGGATATACCCCCAAGTATTCGAATCTCCAAAACAAAGAACCTTTTTCTTTACCATAACGAACTTCCTTTTCACTATTATATAAAACGACGATAAAATAGTCAAACGGTATATATAACGAGTTAAAATGAGGAAAATAATAAGCAAATACTCTTATTATATGTGTATTTAATAACGCTTTGTAGTTGCTAAATAGACGGCAACTTAAAATAAGTCTATATAAAGCTTATAAATATTAAATCCAAACTATATTCTATTTTGCATTAACCGTTCGGACGATACCGTTTGTACAATGTATAATTCCTATCTTTTCAAATGGTTCACCTTGCAATATTTTAACATATTCTTCTTTTGCACCGTTAAATATTACGTAACGTAATGCGGTATTATTGGTAAAAGCACACTGCCCGATTCTATTAAGCTTTTTTCCTAAAACTACAAACTTTAAATTAGTACAGTTATAGAAAGCATTCTCACAGATTTCCACAATATTATCAGACACTATAATTCCTTCAATCGATAAATCACCTTCCATAAACGATGAACCGATTACATTTATACAATCATCAAAAGAAACGATATTATCTTTTTTTACTGACAAAAGCGCTTTCCCGTCTTCGACAAGAAATATACGATTATCAAAATCTATTATATTTATCATTTTAGATTCTCCTTCAACTAAAATGTAGTTCTATTTAATCTTATCACATATAATCGATTAATACAATATGTTTGTAAAAATGAATTAAAAAACCATACTACGCTCTAATCATTCTCAATCGCGAAAACAATTATTGATCTTCTTATCAATAACAACAACTAATAAACAATTATTATGATGATAAACCGTTTTGTCGCAAAACATAAAAATAAGCAAGCGTTTAAGCTTGCTTATTTGGTGCGGCCAGTGAGACTTGAACTCACACGGGGTGCCCATACGCCCCTCAAACGTACGCGTCTGCCATTCCGCCATGGCCGCTTGTCTTAATAATATTATTACAATAAGGATTTTTTGTCAAGAAGTTTTTATAAATTTTTGCAAATTTTCTTCGCTATCGTCAAAAGAGAATTTTCATTAAGACGATAGCGATTTTAAATCTTATCTACTCGTTTATCAAGACGATATCGAAATCTACGCGGTAAAACTAAACGTCATAGTTACTTATCAGTTTTGCGGGCGTACGCGTAAGATATGTAAGCGGCGTAAGTAATGCGACAAGGACGCTGAATACAGCCATAACCGCAAGAGACGCGAGCGCGAGCCAGACGGGATAATAAATTATCTGCGTGCCGATTAGGTTTTCAAGAGTATTGATAACGCTCATATTATCGGCGGCTATCACCACTACCGACGAGAACAGCCAACCTCTAAAAGAGGATAACGAGAAAATATACAAACTCTCGAAAAACGCGTTTAGTACAAGTTGATTTTTAGGTACGCCTATCGTACGCATTATTGCGAACTTCTTTTGCGCCGCGATAAAACGCGATTTAGTAAGCTTATACACGCCGATAAGTTGTACGACGAGCAACAACACGATTACCAAAAGCGATATAACGTGAGTCGCTATGGAAGTTTTATAGAAGATCTTTTTGACGTAAGTCGCGTAAGAAGTGGCTTTTATTCCTTTGTCCTCCAATTCTTTTATCGTCTTACGGGGATTATTCGCGTAGAAAAAAGTATTAGCGTCCTTGTAGACGTAATTTTCAAGCGTATATAATCTCTCATAATCGGCGTCCGAAACGTAAACGAGCGGCTCGTTTCTATTCTCTAATCCAACGATGGTAAGATACAACGGTTCGTCGGTTACGACGGTTTCCGTATAAGCGGTGGGCTTATTATAATAATCCTCTTCGTTGCCCTCGGGATAGTAATAAACGCTACCGTATATTTTATTGTCGATATCCAACCTCATACCGATAAGCTGTTCGGGTAAGACTATGCCGACGTCGCTTAACGAAGTGTTTTTGATTCCTCTATCGTATAGAAGTTTATCAACTTTGACTTCGCCTTCATCGAGGGCGATTCCGAAAATAGAAGCGGGTAAAACCCCGACGTTACTTGCGTTGCCGAGGCTTGCCTGCGATTCAAAAGGCGAAGCGCCCGCCGAAATAGTAACGCTCACGTTTACGCCTTTATTCACTACTCTACCGTCAAGCCCCATCTTCGCAACGTCGCTTTCTTTGGCGTTAATGCAAATTACGTTGCTATCGTGCGGTTTATAAGCAAATTCGTTGTATACAAGCGAGCCGGCGTTAGCCGCAACGAGCAAAACGAATATGAGCGAACACAAAAACATAGTGCGGAAGCGGTTTTTTCTTCTCTGCCCACGAGTCGCCAAAAAGTCGTTTAATACGTTTTTACAGGTGCGCTTATAGTCTATCGCGTGGGTCTTTTTGCGTTCGGTTGCGGTGAGTTTATCGAGATCCAGTTCCGCCTCGTCCTCGTTTTTTTCTTTTACAGTGTATTTCTCTTCGGTGAGTTTAATCGAACTATCCTCGTCCACGATATTTACGACCTTATCGGTATCTATCTTAATATAGAGCTTGTTGTCGTAGGATACGATCTTGATATTCGCCTTAGCGTTGTGTTCGCCGAAGAATTCCATATTCAAGCCGCCCAACGTGACGTCGTTTCTCTCGAGGTCGCCGAGATATATAACGTCTTTCGATCTATGATCGAGCGTCGCGTTGCTTTCGTTTATCTCGTCGGAAACGACCTTTCCGTCGGCAAGCCTTATTATCCTATCCGCGTAATAATCGGCGAGATTTTCCTCGTGAGTGACCATAATGACGAGGCAATGCTTGGATAGTCCTTTCAAAATACGCATTACAGCCACGGTGTTCGTATCGTCGAGGTTGCCCGTCGGCTCGTCGGCAATGAGTATCTCGGGATTTTTAACGATGGCTCTCGCAATACCTACCCTTTGTTGTTGACCGCCCGATAGGTTTTGCGGATAACGGTTCTGGTATTTCGCCAAACCCACAAGGTCGAGCGCGTACTCTATCCTTTCCTTTTGATTATCGACTATGCCCGCAAGGTCGAGAGAAATCTTCAAATTCTCGCTTACCGTGATATCCGGGATAAGGTTGTAGTTTTGGAAAACGTAACCTATTTTACGGTTTCTCAACTCGTCGAGTTCCTTTGCGTTATACTTCGAGAAGGTCTTGTCATCGATGGTGACTTCCCCGCTGTTGAAGACGTCGAGTCCGCCTAAAACGTTCAATAGCGTACTCTTACCGCATCCCGACTTACCCAAAAGCACGACGAGTCCCTTCCCTTCGAGTTCGAGGGTTACGCCGTCGACCGCTTTTATCTCGTTCGACTTATTAGTGTTATAGTACTTAAAGAGGTTATTGATTTTAAGCATTGTTGATCACCCCTTTTATCGTATTTTTATATAGATAGCGGTTAAACCTGTTGGCGTTTCCTATGGTGACGAAGACGTTTACGGCAAGCGCGATAAGGTTAATCCAAGAGATATTCCCCGCATATCCTTTAAGCAGCGAGAATCCGAAAGAGATCTCGGGCGTTATCGAGAAGCCGTAAATGATCAATACCAAATAGGATAATATAGTCCCCGCAAGCCAACCGATAACTGCGGTCAAAATCATTTCAACGTAGTAAACCCGCTTTATAAACCAGTCGTCAAGCCCCGTCGTACGCATAATATTGTAATCGCGGCTCTTGACCTTTTCCACGTCTTTAATACTTCCGTTCGTTATTCTAAACACTATCGCGGTGAGTCCAAGTAAACCGATTATCGTCAATAAAACGTAAATACTCGTTATTCCAAGCCCGGACACGCCGTACTTGTACGTAACGACGTAGCCTTTTCCCGCTAATTCCTTAATAGTTTTGTTGATATTTGCCTTAGGATCTAAAGTCACGACGAGCCCGTAATCGTGATAAGGGTTATCCGTATATGGATTCTCGGCTATCGCCTTTTCAAGAAAACCGTCGCTCGTTATAATAAGGTCGTCTTTATCTCTTACTATCACGCCGCAAACCGTCAATTCGTAGTCGAGAGGCTCGTGATATACCGAAAAAAGCAAACCCGTACCCGCGAATTCTTCTCTGTTTATTACCTTACCTATCCAATCTTTCGCCGTATATTTACGCGATTGCGGCAGAGTGATAACTATCTCGTTATCCTTTTCGGGCATTCTTCCGCGATAAATTATCACGTCGGTTGACGACGCGTTGCGCAAATAACCCGAGAATTCTTTGCCGTCTACGATGACCGTCATCATCGCGTTCAATATATAATTATAGGGATAAACGTGAGAAACACCTTTTACCGACTTGATAGAGGCGAGGTCTTCCTCGTTAAACGAATAATAAGCGGACAATTCTTCGTCGGATTTTCCTTCGTGAGATATCGCTTTTTTAGTGATTTCCAAGTCGTACTTATAATAGTTCGTGTTGTCGAGAATGCTCTTTTGTTTATGTAACGACGGCATACTTTGCCCTATCGCCAGTATAAAGACCCAAATAAAGACGACCGTCAAGAAAGCCAACGAGGTAAGCGTGAAAATCGTCCTTTTAGGCGTGGCTTTTATATTGTAGAATCCAACGCGGAAAAGGTTGGCGTATCTCGCTTTTTTAGATATTTCCCTTTTAGTCGAGAGGTTTTCGCTCTCAGAGGGGCTACTCAAAACCTCGTCTTCGCTCACTTCCCCGTCCGCAAGGCGTATCTTTCTCGTTGCGTAAGGCTCTAATTCCTCAAACGAGTGGGTAACGATGAAAACGAGTTTGCCTTTCGCTAACTTAAACAGCAATTCGAGTATTTCTCGGCTGGTTTCGGCGTCAAGGTTGCCGGTCGGCTCGTCGGCAAACAAAATGGGCGCGTCTTTCGCCAATGCGCGAGCGATCGAGACCCTTTGCTTTTGCCCGCCCGAAAGCTTACTTCCGCGACTGTTTTCAAAGCCTTTCAAACCTACTTCTTCAATAAGTGAAAGCACTTTCTTCTTACGTTCTTCGTTATCTTCAACGGAATTTAATAGAGCGAGTTCGATATTTTGATAAACCGTGTAACTATCGATAAGATAGTAATCTTGAAAGATAAACGCTACGTTTTCATTCCGGAAAGCCGCTCTTTCCGCTTCGTTAAAGTAGTTAATACTCTCGCCCTTAAAAAAGTATTCGCCGTCGTCGAAAGTATCAAGACAGCTCAAAACGTTCAGCAAGGTACTTTTACCGCTACCCGAACTACCCGTAATTGCGACGTATTCGCCTTGATAAAAGGATAGAGATATCTTGTGCAAGCCTACCGTCAGCGCGCCTTGATTATATATCTTCGACACTTTATTTAGTTGTATCAAAGGTTTGTTTTCTTCCATATCGTCATTTATCATTAAAACATTTTTTTCGTCATGTTGAGCTTGTCGAAACATCTCTTCCATATTTATTTTATAATTACAGTACCACTGTTTAGGGGATCCCTCGACAGGCTCGGGATGACGTACTTATTCACTCACGCGAACGCAGCGAGCGTTCGAGAAAACCATAAAGGTTTTCGAGAAAAAGGAACGACCAAGCATAGGTGATGTTGACAATTATTTGTCAACGAATAAAAGCGAAAGTCGTGACGCGTTGAGTTTGTCGAAACATCTCTTCCATATTTATTTTATAATTACAATACCACTGTTTAGGGAATCCCTCTACTGGCTAGGGATGACGTACTTGTTTTCTTCGCATAGTTAAAGGCTGTGAATATAATCACAGCCTTTACTTCAATATCGAATCACCTTTTACTCTTCAGTGGAAGTTTCCGCTTCTTGCGATTCTTCGGCGGGGGCTTCCTCTATAGCCGCGTCGTCTGCTGTTTCTTCGATAATTACTTCTTCGTTACCGGTTTCTTCGGTTTCGCCGTCTACTACGGTTTCGCCATTATCTTCCGTAATCCCTTCGAAGACTTCGTCGAGAGCGGCTTGTTCTCTTTGTCTTCTTCTCTCGATGAGCTCGGCAAGTATCTTTGCGTGTTCCTTATCGTCAAGGGCGTATTTCCAAGTGGGGATAACGCTCAATAAGCAGGAAATAGCCGAAGGAATGGAAATAACGAGGAACAATATCATCATAAAGTTGCTGTACTCGGTGGCAAGCCTCGGCGTACCGCCCGCGTTGATAAACGCGTTTACTTCCGCTACGCGCGCGTCAGAGAATCTAACGATGGAATACGCGATACCCGTAATAATTGTAGCGAGACCGGATTGCAACTTAACGAGGAAGGTTTGACCCGAGAAGAACAACGCGTCGGGGCGTCTGCCCGATTTATACTCTTCGTAGTCTACGCAGTCGGCTATCATAGTGGATTGCAAAACGTTCAGCGCGCCGGTACCTGCGCCCGCAAAGGCGAACAATACGAAGCATACCGCTATCCAAACGGGCGCCGTCAAAGAGTGCGGCGCGATCTTATACGCTACGAATATGAGAATAAACGGAAGAACCATTATAAGATTGCTTGCGTTATAAACGTGTTTCTTTGAGAATTTCTCGCTCAATTTAGGCGCGAAGCCCATACCCGCGAACATACCGACGAACAAACCGCCGCCTAATAGTCCCATATATACGAAGGTCATTATAGGGCTCTTACTCGCGAAGTAGTAACTTACGATAGTCATAGCGACTATATTGATTATGCTCTTCGCGCTGCCTAAAACGCCGGATATCAACAATTGGACGTAAGGTTTATTGTGAATAATTATCTTTAAGTTGTCTTTTAGGTGAGTTTTTTCGGTAGCGGCTATTCTTTCCTTTACTTTAAATCCGGTGAGTTGGAACATTATCGTACCGATTAGGGAAATGATAATCGCAACCACTAAGAAGCCGTATTTTTCACCGTCGGCGGCGGTAAGACCGAATTTACTCGCTATCGCGCCTCCCACGCCCAAAGCGATGGGTTGCATCGAAAGCATTACCGCTCCGCCCGCGATACCCGCGACTATTCTCGCGGCGGTAAGGATCTTTTCACGATCTTTTTGACTTTCGGTCATCAACGAAGTAACGCCCCAAAGGGGTATATCGCCGATGGTGTACAATACGCCCCAGCCGATATACGTGAACGCCGTCCAGCCGATAATAACCGCGTTCATTACCTTGCCACCGTCGCCGTAGAAGCCGAAACTGACGTAACAAAGAATGGAAATGATCATTATAGGTATAGGAACGATACGCAAATAAGGAATACATTTGCCGTATTTACTTCTCGTCTTATCGACCAAAGTACCCATAATGGGGTCGTTCAAAGCGTCGAAGATACGCGCGATGGTGAAGATAATGGAAACCGCCATCGCGGGAATGAGAATGGTAAACTGCAAGTAATACATTATACAAGCGTTTACCACGTTGTACATTATGTTTTGCCCCGCCAAGCCGACGAGATATACGTTTCTTTCGGCAGGCGTATAAGTCTTGATTATGCGACTATTTTCTTGAGTTATTTCTTTATTCATTTTACGCCCCCTTTACTTTTGTTTTACGATATCCGCTTTGACGTACTCTTCCCAATATTTATAAGACATTTCTTTGGTTTCGATACGTTTCGCTTCGAGAGCGTCCGCGTCGTATAATTCGATATTCTTGACGTATATCGTTAATTTAGGATTGATAAAATACTGCTCGTCTTTCGAGACCTTTTCGTCGAGATTATAGAACGCTTTATCGCCTATCGTAACGCAAGCGTCCCCTGCGTAATTAATAGTTACGGTTTCGAGGCTCAAACATTGTCTGAACGAATACTCGCCGATCGAATTTGTTTTTTCGGGAAGCGTAACGCTTTTAAGAGCGGAACAATTGAAAAACGCGAAAGGCGCGACGCTTTCCAAACTATCGGGGAATACCACTTCTTCAAGAGCGGTGCAATAATAGAAACACATATTGGGTATCTCTTTGATATCCGCAAGTATCGTAAGGGTTTTCAACGTCGTATTCTCGCGATAAACGCCCGCGTTGCTCTTCTTTGCCGAACCGTCGTCCACTTCAACGAACAACTTCTCGCCGAGAGAAACTACGGTTTTGCCGTCGACAGTAGCGGGTACGGTCATATCCGCCTCCATTTTCTTTACGGCGGTCAAAGAAACGCCGCCTTCCACTTCAACGTACTGCCAAACGCCGTCTGCGCTGATTTTGCTTTCGTCCGCCGAAGTACACGCCGCAAACGATAAACACGTAACGAGGATTATCGTAGCGACTAACGTGATTTTCAAAACTTTCATATTACTCTCCTTTACATTTTTTCCGCCGCTTTGCGCTTGAAATATTCTTGGTCTACGCTGTGCATAAACGCTTGTTCGTAGGATATCGTACCCGCTTTATAGAGTTTAGCGAGAGAGTCGTCCATAAGTTGCATACCCATTTGCGAACTCGTAAGAATGGTATTGTTCATTTGGTGGGTTTTGCCCTCTCTTATGAGCGCGTTTATCGCGGGGGAAGCGAGCATTATCTCTAACGCCGCAACGCGCCCCGACCCGTCCGCCTTGACGATAAGTTGCTGGGATATTACCGCTTGCAAAACGTTTGCGAGCTGTACTCTTATTTGTTGTTGCTGATAAGCGGGGAAAACGTCGACGACACGGTCGATCGTGCTTGCCGCGCCGATGGTATGCAAGGTAGACATAACCAAGTGGCCGGTTTCAGCAGCGGTGAGCGCGGTGGAAATGGTTTCCAAGTCACGCATTTCGCCTACTTGTATGATATCGGGGTCCTGACGAAGAGCGGCGCGCAAAGCGTTCGCAAAAGACATCGTATCTTGCCCGATTTCACGTTGGTTGACTATACACTTCTTGTGATTATGGTAGTATTCGATAGGATCTTCAAGCGTAATGATATGCGCCGAACGATCGGTATTCATTTTATCTATCATAGAAGCCAAAGTCGTGGATTTACCGCTACCCGTAGGACCGGTGACGAGGATAAGTCCCCTCGTCTTTTGGCAAAGATTATAAAACACGTCGGGAAGCCCCAATTCTTTAAAAGACCTCATCGTGTTGTTTATTGTACGCAACGCCGCGGCGTAGCAACCCTTTTGCGAATAGGCGTTAATTCTGAAACGATTCCCCGCGAACGCGATACAGCAATCCACTTCGCCCACTTTTTTGAGTTTCGCAAATTGCTCGGGCGAAAGAATCTGTTTTACGAGAGTCTCGGTATCTTCGGCGGTGAGAGGATCTTTGGGATACCTCTTAAAAGTGCCGGTGATACGCAACATAGGGGGTACGCCGACGGTAATATGCAAGTCGGACGCCTTGAAATCAATACTTGCTTTAAGCAAGTTTTTCATACTGTAATCAAGCATAGAATTCTCCTATAAATAGTATTACTTTTCTATTATAACATTAAATATTTTTTTTTGCAATATGTAAATATATAAATAAAACTATGTAGTAACTTAAAAATCAATAAAAAATGGTCTATAAGACTAGAAAAAATATCAGGAACACGGGAAAACGTCCTACTTAACGCCGCCAATGTATAATAAACGGTTTTTCGGTAAAAAATCAATACCGAATACATATATTGTATTAGAAGATCGAGAGGATTATTATGATTAAAAGAGGGGAAATGTATTATGCCGATTTAAGTCCCGTAGTCGGCAGCGAACAAGGCGGCGTTAGGCCGGTACTCGTGGTACAAAACGATATAGGGAACAAATACAGCCCTACTATTATCGCGGCGGCTATAACGAGCAAACAAACCAAAGCGAAACTACCCACGCACGTTGAACTTAACGGCGGTGAATACGGGTTGCCCCTTGATAGCGTGGTACTACTCGAACAAATAAGAACGTTAGACAAACGTCGCCTACGCGAAAAGATAGGCGAACTATCTCAGGACGAAATGAAAAGAATCAACGACGGGTTATTGATAAGCCTCGGATTTTTCAGTTAATTCTAATACAAAATTTTATCGTACTTATAAGATATATCAGTTTAACCATAATATGATTTTTGGATCAACGTATAACAAAAACGATATAAAAGGTTTATTTGATTGTAAAAAGTATTGTTTTACGCGTAATAACGTAAAAATGCTATAATTTTTATAAAAAATCGACTTCGCTCAACGATACGCCGGAGTATTATTAAACGAAGCCGATAATTCGTATATTAAAGGGAAATTATAGTTTTAGAATTTTTTTATAGTTTCTTCAATCTTTGTTTAGCCGCCTCGCTACCTTTGGCGCGCGCTTTCTTATAGAGCCTTAACGCTTCTTCGCCGTCGGGATTAACGCCGTAACCCATTTCGTAGCACAAAGCGAGGTTATACATAGCGTTCGCGTCGCCTTTCGCCGCTGATTTACGGAAATACTCTACGGCTTTAGTGTAGTCTTTATTTACGCCGGTACCGCTCGCGTAGCACCAACCCACGTAATACAAAGCGTCTGCGTTGCCGTGATCTGCGGCTTTAACCGCCCACTTAAACGCGTTCTTGACGTTCTTTTCTACGCCGCTACCCGTTCTATAACACCAGCTCACGCCGAATTCCGCTTGCGCACTGCCGCCGTCCGCCGCTTTCTTATAATACTTATAAGCAAGTCCGGGGTTCTTCTCGCAACCGTAGCCTTTGGCGTAGCATTGAGCGAGATAATAAACTGCGTCCGTATTGCCTTTACCGACCGCAAGCTTGAAATACTTGAACGCCGAATCGAAGTCTTTCTCGCAACCGAGACCATAGTATTTACAAATCGCGAAATAATAGTACGCGAGTTCGTCTTTATTCTTGCAAGCCTTCTCGAAGAATACCACCGCGTCGGCGTAATTGCCCTCGTTATAGGCTCTGACGCCCTGCGAGAGATTACCCGCTAGAACCGATCCGTAAACGGGAGTTTTGGATTTGCTCTTGGGTTTGCTTTCGGTCTTCTCGGTCTTAACGGGCTTTTCAACTTTCTTTTCTTCCGCTTGAACTTCTTCTCTTTCGTCTTCTTTCTTTTGTTCGGCTTTCGCGGCTTCTTTTTCGGCTATAAGCGCGGTAAGTCTTTCGATATCTTCTTTAGCGTCGTAACCCATCTCGTCCGCTTTTTGATACCACTTCAAAGCGTTCTTGGGATTTCTAACGAAGAAGTAACCGTTTTCGTAGCACTTAGCGATTTCGTAAGTACAGTCGGCGTTGTCGTCCGCGAGTTCTTTAAGAATATCTACGCCTTTTCTACGATTTTCTTCGGTACCGTAGCCGTGGATATAACATTGAGCGAGGCGTTTCTTGGCTCTTATATCTTCGTTATAAGCGTCTAATACGGGGAATGCCGCGTCGTAATTACCCTCGTCGTAAGCCGTCAAAGCTCTTATAAGCTCTTCGTTTTCATCGCCTTCGGATTCTTCAACGCTTTCGGCTACTTCTATGGCTTCGGGGGTTACTTCGCCTTCGTCGATATCCGCCGCGTCTGCGACTTCCGCGCCTTCGTCGATGTCGGTGATATCTTCGTCTACTTCGGCAATTTCAACTTCTTCATTTACTTCGTCGATATCCGTTATATCGTCTATTTCATTATTAGGCTCTTCGGCTTCCTCTACGTCTACTATATTATCTACGTCAAGTTCGTCTGCGAGTTCGTCGGCGATTTCTTCCGTAGGTTCTTCGGTTTGTTCGGCGGCTTCTTCGGAAACGTCAACGTCGATATCAACGTCAATTTCGGATAATAGATCCTCTTGTTCGGGAATCTCTTCGACCGTTTCTTTAGCAACATCTTCCTCTATATCTTCAACGGATTCTTCGATTACTTCCTCTTGGATAGGTTCGACGGTATCTTCGACGATATCTTCCCCTTGAGCGGGTTCATCTACGATTTCTTCTTCTACGATTTCATCCTCGATAGAAGGTTCTTCCGTTACGACCTCTTCGTCTATTTGTTCCGAGACATTTTCTTCATTGATTTCTTCTACTTCGGCTATATCGTCAACGGTTTCAACCGGCGCTTCCTCAACCTCTTCGACGGTCTCTATTTCAACCTCTTCGGCGGGTGCTTCCTCAATATCCTCTGCCGTTATATCTTCTTCGGCAACCTCTTCGGCGGTTTCCTCTTCAACTATTCCTTCCTTGATTTCGTCTTCGGTTTGCTCTTCGATAGACTCTTCGTTTTCTTCAACTACTTTCTCTAATTCTTCAACGGGTTCTTCGAATAATTCCTCTTGAATAGGTTCTTCTTCGACGATATCTTCTTCTTGAGCGGGTATTTCCTCGATTTCCTCTACCGTTTCATCTTCTACGGTAACCTCTTCGTTGGCTCCCTCTTCGACTATTTCTTCTTTTACGGCTTCGTCTTCTACGAGGGTTTCAGGCTCGTCTTCTAATATATCGTCAAGGTCGATATCAAACTCGTCGGCAGCGTCCTCGAGAGGTTCTTCAACTTCTTCGACTTTGTCTACTACTTCTTCTACGGGTTCTTCGGTTGTCGTATCTTCAATAGCTTCTTCGGCGGGCGTTTCCGCTTCTTCTTTTGCATTTTCTTCCGTTACTTCTTCGACAGGCGTCGTTGCCTTGCCATTAGGGTACTCGTCAAGCTCTTCAAGTACGATACTATCCGCTTCTTCGTCGTAAGGTATGGGTTTATCGTCTACCTCGTCATATTCCTCTAAACCGACGACAGGCTCTTCGCATTCTAAACCGAGTTCGTCCTTTCCTTCTTCGGCGGGCTCTTCAATAGTTTTTTCATCCGTTTCGCTCTCTTCGTCGTCAAAATCGTCGAAATCGTCAAAATCATCCCATTCTGCCGCTTCGGCTTCCGCTTCTTCGTTAACGAGGTTTTCGTCGTCCTCTTCAAAATCGTCGTCCCACTCTTCAGCCTCGAGCTCGGCTTCCCTATTGTATAGATTTTCGTCCGACTCTTCAAACTCTTCGGGCTGCTCAATAGACTCTTCGCTCTCTATTGAATTAAAGGTTTCGGGTTCTTCGATATCAAAATCCAATTCTTCGTCAAGGTCTATTTCACCCGAGCCTACTTCTTCACTCGCCTCTACCGCGGGCTTTTCGTTTTCGGCGACTTGCTCGATAGATTCTTCAACGGCGGGAACGGTTTCTTCGGCGATTTCGGGTTCGGCGGGCACGGCGTTTCCTTCGATTGCGGTTTTGATAACGTCCACTAACTTCATCATAGCGTTGTACGCGGAGGGGTCGTTCGCCTTTGCGTAATCCATACACTCTTTATATGCGGCGGACGACGTGAAGGCGTTAAAATCGCTTTGATTTGTATTAGCTTTTATTACGCCGCCGTCAAACGAAAAGTTGATCTTAAATGAGCATAATAGAATATTCCAATAAGCGTACGAATAGTTTTCTTTCTTTACGCCGAAAACCTCGTTTGCGTAATTTGACGCGATCGAAAAAGATCCTTTTTGGCGGTAATCGGTCGCCCCTTGATTTTTAGAAAAAATCTTCGATTTTACTATCTTTGAGTCGTACGAACAACCGCAAACCGAGCAAACGAAATTACCCTTTTTATCGGCGGACATTGGGGAAGAACACAAAAAACAATTTAATACGTCGAGTTTAGCCATTATACACCTCTTGAATGTAATATATTAAATATTATATAACTTTCAAAAACAAATTTCAATACGCAAATTCAAATTTTTGACTCTTATTTCGCAAAAAAGCTATATGTTAGCGGATTTTTTCGATATTCGATAATTTTTTATAAAAAACAGTTGCCAATTCTAACGCGATATGATATTATAATTACACTTGCCGGATTGGTCAAGCGGTCAAGACGTAGCCCTCTCAAGGCTGAATCAGGGGTTCGATTCCCCTATCCGGTACCAGAAATAGACGCTTGTTTACGCAAGCGTCTTTTCTTTTATTCCTTTACGTCAAATTATATCGCTACATGGTTATTCATTTTTTTCTTCTTTTTATTGTTTTTAGGATAATGCTAATTGCTACAAAGTTATTCTTTTTCCGTTCTTTTATAAAGGTATATGCAGCGCGGTTATTCTTTATTTGGGATAAAAAATATCGCTAAACGGTTATTTTTTTATCGTAGAAAAAGTAATATCGCCGGATAGTTAAAATTTTTTCTTTTTTCATTCTATACGTTTTTCTATGGAACGTTTTGTTTTTAGCGTTTAGATCATCTTTTTCTTTTTTTTGCGTTTCTTTATTGCAAGGATAAGAAGAATATACTATAATTTAGAAAAATTTAAATTCCACAAATTCCAAAGGAGCAAATCGATGGCGGAAAATGATTTTATAATAGAAGACAACGTGCTTAAAAAGTACAAAGGCAAAGGCGGGGACATAATAATACCCGACGGCGTGACCGAAATAGGAAAATCGTGTTTTTACGGTAGCAAAAGCCTTACTTCCGTCGTTATGCCTAAAAGTGTTAGAGAAATATCGGATAGAGCTTTTGAAAATTGCTTTGAGCTTACGTACGTTTCTATGACAGATAGCGTAACGAGAATTGGCGCTTACGCCTTTTACGGTTGTTCTAAACTCGAAAAAATCAAGCTCTCAAACAGTATATCCTATATAAGCGATTATCTCTTCTATAATTGCTCCTCTTTATCCGAGTTGACGCTCCCTGAAGACGCGCTTACCATCGGATTATCTTCGTTCGGCTATTGCAAAGGATTAAAAACCGTCAATTTTGGAAAAAGCTTAAAAACAATCAAAGAAGACGCTTTCAAACGTTGCTCTTCTCTTTACTCGGTCACTTTACCCGATACCGTTACTACGATAGAGAACGGCGCGTTTGAAGAATGTAGCGGCCTCACTTCGTTCGCAACCACGGAAAGCCTGACTTATATAGGAAAATATGCATTCAGCGATTGTACAAGTCTTGTTTCGATAACCATTCCCGGAAGCATTCAATTAATAGAAACAAAGTGTTTTTTCAATTGCAGTTCGCTTACTTCGGTAACGATTCAAGAAGGGGTTAGGAAAATCGGGCATTCCGCTTTTGCCAATTGCTCCTCTCTCCCATCAATCGTAATTCCGGATAGCGTTTTATACTTTGAAAAAAACGTATTTTTCGCTTGCGACTCGCTTAAAACCGTAAGACTATCCGATCACATTTCCAGCATAGAGGAGTACGTTTTTGCTTATTGCGAATCACTTACCTCGATTACTATTCCTTCAAGCGTTGGAGTCATTAACGAATATGCGTTCTATAATTGCATAAATTTAAAATCAATCACTTTTAAAGAAAGCGAAAATGGCCTTTTAATCGAAAGTTTCGCGTTTGCTTGTTGCGTTAGTCTAAAATCTTTATTAATTCCAAAACACGTAAAGTACATTCGCGAAAGAGCATTTCAAAACTGTGTAGGGCTCGAAAGAGTAGTTATAGAAGGTAAGCTTAAATGGACGCCATACAGTATTTTCGAGGGCTGTTCCTCTATTATATCAATTAAAATGGAGGCGCCGGAAAACATTTCATTAATCGATTATTCTTTATGGCGTCCCGTCGTGCCGTTATGTTTTTTCAAACTCATTAAGAACCAAGATGTAAAAATCAATACCGTTTTATGTTGGTTAAAAGACGAGGAACGAGAATATGTACAAGAATATTTCGATTATATTCACGCTCAAAAGTATAAAATCATATCTAAAATAATTGAAGCAAACGATGGCTACGCATTTTTAAAGATGGTCGACAAGGATTGCGGCGTCTACGTTTCAATTAAAGAAGCGAACGATATAATTAAACAATCGGAAGGTAAAGCTGAAATCACCGCAGCGGTATTGGAATATATGAAAGCCACATTTTCTCCGTCAATGTTAAAAGCTTACGAGGACGAGCAAGCGGCTATAGCCTTCGGCTCGAAAGTATTCACGTTGGCTGATTGGAAAAACATATTTGCGTTTCAACTGAACGATAGTGGAATTACTATAACGAAATACAAAAGAAAAGATCCCGATTTAACGTTACCTACCCTTATGGGCAAAAAGATTCTTACCGCAATAGGCGAGAATGCGTTCTATTCTTGCGATGAACTTACTTCGGTTTCTATACCTGATACCGTGAAATCCATAGGAAATAAAGCGTTTGCACTCTGCACCCAATTGATTTCCGTAAAATTCGAAGGTAAAATCGAAGAGTGGCATAAAATTGC
>JAFSWQ010000009.1 GCA_017444385.1 Clostridia bacterium
AATAAATTAGCCGAATATACGATAAAATGGGCGTACGTTGTTATTGACATTAATTTTTTTATGTTGTATAATAATTTTAAGTATTAGCGTTATTCCCCCAAAAGAGTAAAACTTTACGATTTTGTTTTGCTCGGGTATATTTATAATGCTGTGTTGCTTGAAAATCGAATATTAGGAGGTTAGGAAATGATTAACAGTATGGTTTCGGCTATGTTGTTAATGCTTTCTTCTTTACCCGCTTACGCGACCGCGCTTATTGCGATAGGTTGCGCGGCTATAGGCGTAGCCGCGACTTTCTTCATTTACAGAGAGTATCTCAAGAAGAAATTCGAAGGCGCCAAAGAAGAAGCGAAACGCATAGTTGAAGAAGGCAGAGCCGAGGCGAAATCTTTACGCAAAGAGGCTCTGATCGAGGCAAGGGAAGAGAAGCAGAAGATACGCGAAGAACTGGACAAAGAAACCAAAGAACGTAGAGCTGAACTCAACAGAATGGAATCCCGCTTACAATCGAGAGACGAACAGTTGAATAAGAAAGAAGCGGTACTCGATTCCAAACAACAGGATATCGAAGCGGCAAAGAACACTTTGGCGCAGAAAGAATCCCAACTTCAAAAAGCGGAAGAAGATCTTAAAGACAGGGCTGCCGATATCGAGAAAGAACTCGAAAGAGTCGCAGGCTTAACTCGCGAAGAAGCGAAAGAAGCTTTGCGCAACGAGCTTATCGAAGAGGTCAAAAAGGAAACCGCTCAAGAGGCGAGAAATATCGAAGCGAACGCGAAAGAAGAGGCCGAAAAGAAAGCGAAAGAAATCATCGCTTTGGCTGTTCAAAGATGCGCCGCCGACCATTCGTCCGATCTTGCGGTGTCCGTCGTGGCTTTACCCAACGAGGAAATGAAGGGTAGGATAATCGGTAGAGTGGGTAGAAATATCCGCGCTCTTGAAAACGCTACGGGCGTCGACGTAATTATCGACGATACCCCCGACGTCGTAACGCTTTCCGCATTCGAACCCATCAGGCGCGAAATCGCGAAAGTCTCTCTTGAAAGACTTATCGCGGACGGTAGAATTCACCCCGCGCGTATTGAGGAAGTAGTGGATAAAGTTAGGGTAGATATCAATAACCAAATCAAAGAAGCGGGCGAAAACGCGGTTTTCGACGTTGGAGTATATTTACACCCCGAATTAGTCAAGATATTAGGCAGACTCAAATATCGTACGAGTTACGGTCAAAACGTGTTACAGCACTCGTTGGAAGTCGCTTATTTATCGGGCGTTATGGCGTCCGAATTGGGCGTCGACGTCAAGTTGGCTAAAAAAGCGGGTTTATTGCACGATATAGGTAAGGCAATAGACCACGAAGTGGAAGGTACGCACGTTTCCATCGGTGTTGAGTTGTGTAAGAAATATAAAGAGAATCCCCAAATTATACACGCTATCCAAGCGCACCACGGGGACGTCGAAGCAAAGACGGTTCTCGCCGTCATAGTCCAAGCAGCCGACGCTATCAGCAGCGCTCGTCCCGGAGCAAGAAGAGATTCGCTTGAAAGTTACGTCAAGCGTCTCGAAAACATTGAAGCCATCGCCAATTCCTTCGAAGGCGTTAAAGAAAGTTTCGCCATTCAAGCGGGTAGAGAGATCCGCGTAATGGTCAAGCCCGAAGAAGTTGACGATAACAAGACGTTCTTTATCGCCAAAGGTATCGCAAAGAAACTCGAATCCGAGTTGGAATACCCCGGTCAAATAAAGGTCAGCGTCATCAGAGAGATAAGAAGCGTAGAATACGCAAAATAATCTTTCGTAAACCAAACGAAAAGCCGCTCATCGAGCGGCTTTTTTCGTACAATAATATGTTACAAATTATATAAAACGTATAGTAATTTATCAAATAGGTTAAATATCAATTATATCGGAATCCTATCGAACAACCCCAAAACTTCTTAGAAATGAAAATGACGAACTCTTTATTATCTGAGTTCGTCAAATTCCCTGATGGTGCACCTCCAGGGATTCGAACCCTGGACCCGCTGATTAAGAGTCAGCTGCTCTGCCAGCTGAGCTAGAGGTGCGTTTTGGAGCGGGAGACGGGATTCGGACCCGCGATATCTGCCTTGGCAAGGCAGCGCTCTACCACTGAGCCACTCCCGCGTTCAACATAATGAATTATATTATATTGAGAATTAATTGTCAAACGTTTTTTTAAGTTTTTTAGCAAAAAGCGCTAAATAATATTTTAGCCTTTCTTTTTCAATAACTTCATTTTAAGGTCGTACAGTTTTTGAGATAAGTCGACCTTGTAGATATGCGGGTTGGTGATACGTTTGTATTGTTCCCACATTTGATCTATACATATTTTATGATATTCGGCGATCTCTTTTAAGGTGGGAAGTTTGTAAACGAGTTTGCCGTTTTTGATAACGTCGACCGCAAGTTCTTTAACGTGGTAATCGACCACGGTTTTTTCCTTCCAAGTGTTTTCGGGGTCGAAAATCCTATAAGGTTCGCCGTTAGGTAGCGGCTCGTCCTTTAACATTATAAGGTCGGCTATAGCCTTGCCCGTTACGTTGTCGTAAAATCTTACGACCTTTTTCAAGCCGGGGTTGGTGACTTTAGCCGTGGTGTCGCTGATTTTGAGTTTGGGGACGAGTTCGCCGTTTTCGGTGATAGCGGCAAGCTTATAAACGCCGCCCAAAGAGGGGTTGGAATAACTCGTTATAAGCTTGGTACCTATACCGTAACTGTCTATCTTTGCGCCTTGAGCGTTTAAGGCGATAAGGACGTTTTCGTCAATGTCGCCGCTTGCGCATATCTTTGCGTCGGGGTACCCCGCCGCGTCGAGCATTTCTCTCGCCTTATTGCAAAGGTAGGCGAGGTCGCCGCTGTCTATTCTTATGCCAAGAGGTCTATGACCTTGCGCGGAAAGCTCGTCGAATACCTTAATTGCGTTGGGAATGCCGCTATTCAACGTATCGTAAGTGTCAACCAAAAGTAGGCAAGCGTCGGGGAAGAGCTTGGCGTACTCTCTAAAAGCGGTTATCTCGTCGGGGAAACTCATTACCCAGCTGTGCGCGTGAGTACCCGCTACGGGGACGTTGAACATTTTACCCGCCAAAACGTTGGAAGTGGAAGAGCAGCCGCTTATTATAGCCGCTCTCGCACCGTAAATACCCGCGTCGGGACCTTGCGCGCGACGTAAGCCGAATTCCATAACGGTTGCCGTGGTATTTTGGACGATCTTGCTCGCTTTGGTCGCTATGAGGGTTTGGTGATTTATGATGCAGAGAAGGGCGGTTTCAACGAGTTGCGCCTGCATTATGGGCGCTTTTATCGTCATAATAGGCTCGTAAGGATAGACGATAGTGCCTTCGGGTACGGCGTAAACGTCACCGGTAAAGCGGAAATTTTCGTTAATATTCTGCAAGAAGTCCTCGTCGAAAAGACGTAGCGATCTCAAATAATCGACGTCTTCTTCGCTGAAATGAAGGTTCAATATATAGTCTACCGCTTGTTCGAGACCGCACGCTACGGCGTAGGATAATTCGAAGTTGCCTCTAAAGAAAAGATCGAAGACCGCTTCTTTATCCGCTTGGTCGCACTTTTGATAACCGTAGGTCATCGTTAATTCGTATAGGTCGGTAAGTAAAGTAAGATTTCTCATTTTTACACCTCTTTATTTTTATTCGTCCTCGGGTTCAATGGGTTTAACTACGAGGTAATCGGGGGTCTTGGTCTTTAATACGCCCGTCAATATCAAAACGATAAACACAACTGCTATTCCCGCGGCAATACTGCAACCGACTACGCCGATATGCACGCCGCCCACTACAACGGCGTCGGTACGAATGGATTCCATTATCGCTCTTACGACGCAATACCAAGCGACGTAAGCGAAAAGGCACACCAAATTCTTTTTGGTCTTATGACCTATAAATACGATAACCGCAAAGCCTATCAAATTCAAAACCATTTCGTAAAAGAAAGTGGCTTGGAACCAGTGATCGCGCAAGATGTTTACGAGTTTGCCCGTTTCGTCGTAGACGTAGTGTTCGTCGATCTTAACAGCTAACGGAAACCATTGTAAAGAGGGATTGGTAATTTCCGCGCCGTATAACTCTTGATTGACGAAATTGCCCCAACGACCGAGCGCTTGACCGAGTATCATACCGGGCGCGAGCATATCGAGAACTTCGGAAAAGTTGATGCCTTTATGGATCTTCCCGTTGATGAACGCCCCGAGAATTCCGCCGGGGATCGCGCCCAAAATACTGATGCCGCCCCCTCTCACGTTGAATATTTCGCCGAAGTCAGCCCAAGAATTGACGGGGAAGAAGTCGGAAACGTGGAAAAGCACGTAGGCGAGCCTCGCGAAAAGAATCGCCAAAGGAACCACCCACAAAAAGAGCGTCAAAAGATAATCTATATTCTTCTTACGGCGTTTGCAATCGAAGAAAACATAGGTCGTCCCGGCGATTATCGCGCCCGTGATGATTATTCCGTACCAATAAACGCTTATCTTACCGAAGAGCGTAAACGCTACGGGATTTAATAACAAATCGTTCATTTTTACCTCGTTAGTCGTTAGGTAAGCGGCAAGCGCCCACTTTACGAACGTTTACTATGAAATAGTTTTCGTTGCCGAAAGCAACGTCGAGACTTTCTCTCAAAGCCGCCGTTTTCGAAGGCTCGGCAAACGCGATAACAGTACCCGCAAAGCCGCCGCCGTGAACGCGTGAAGCTTTTACGCCGTCCATTCTCTTCAATATTTCGACAGCCGAAGGTATGCTTTGAGTCTTGTCGCCCTCGGGATAGCAGTTTTGAAGTAGACACATACTGCTTTCGCCCGATTTATTCACCGCTTTAACGAAGGAGTCGCGGTCGGCGTTTTCGAGTGCGGCTTTCGCTTCTTCCACTCTTACGTTTTCTTCAAAGAAGTGTATAGCGCGAAGTATGGCTCTACCCGATACTTTCCTTCTTAATTCGGGTAAGCGGTTGAAGAATTCCGCGTCTTGAACGTCTCTTAAAACTTTCTTGCGGAATACGCCCGCGACCTTGTTCATTTCCGTTCTTATCGCAGCGTATTGGTCGGTCAAAGACGAATGATCGCCGCCTGCGTTTACCAATACGACCGAAAGGTCGGGTATGGAATTCAATCTCATAGGATGAGGTTGACCGTCGAAAAAGTCTATGTAGGAAACGCCGCCCAAAGAAATGGCGCATTGGTCGAGTAGCCCGCAAGGCTTGCCGAAGAATACGCTTTCCGCGTGGTGAGCCGCCACCGCTTTGGTTACGGCGTCTATCTTACCGTCGTTATACAAACAGTTGAGTATCTCGGCGACCAATAATTCGAAGGAAGCCGAAGAGCTGACGCCCGCCCCTTTGAATACGGTCGAATGAGCGGAAGCGCAAAAACCGCCTATCGAATAGCCGCGCTCTTTGTAAAAAGCGGCAACGCCTCTTACCAAAGCCGTACTCGTCGAATACTCTTTAACGTTGACTGAAAGATTATTGAGATCGACGGTTATCATAGGATAGCCGCCCGAATGTATGCGGATAACTCCGTCGTCGGTCTTTTTTACGCAAGCGAGAGTGTCGAGACTGATAGAAGCGCAAAGCACTTTACCGTTGTTGTGGTCGGTATGATTGCCTACGATCTCGATACGGCCGGGCGAGGAAAACCACTCGTCGGGTTGAGAAGAGAAGTTCTCGGCAAAATCGTCGACCAAAGAACTACATCTCGATTCGAAAAAACGAGGATCGAAGTCGCCGTAAACTTGCTTTAAAAAAGAATTGTCAACATTTGGAATAACACTTGCCATTTCGTAAAAAATCTCCTATAATATTGTTAAGTGAATCCACTTAAATAGAATTATATCATATAACGCGTTGCTTTGCAACGAAAATAATATTTTAAGGAGTAGAATTATTATGCCAGACGACCGTCAAAAATTCGTAGCGGAAAAAATTTCGCTGCTCGTCAGATACGCGAAAGACAAATTGAATCTTCAATATCTCGACGCGATATACGCGGAAAACGCTTTACTCGACCTATTCCGACTTTTGGAACCCGCCGATCCCGTAGAGGAATTCGACGGCAACATCTTTAGAGATATACTCGATCCCCTTGCCGAATACGCTCTTGAAATCGGTCTTTCCGACGAATTGGGTAAGGATAGATTCAAAACCCGCGTTATGGGTTTGGTTACCCCCTCGCCCAGCCAAGTCGTAGACGCTTTCGACAAGACCGCGGCAAAGAGAGGTATTCGTTACGCTACCGAAGATTTTTATAAATTCTGCTACGCGTCCACTTATTTGAATAAAGAAAAACTGGATAAAAATATCAAATGGGATAAACTCGGACCTCACGGCAAACTCGTTATAACCATTAACGTTGCGCGTCCCGAAAAGACGCCCGAAGAGATCGCCGCCGCCAAAGCCGCGCCTCAAACCGCATATCCCAAGTGTATGCTATGCGCCGAGAATTTGGGTTACGCCGGTAGAGTGAATTTCCCCGCAAGACAAACTTTGCGCTATATTCCCATTCCTTTGAGCGACGATTCCCTTTGGTATATGCAATACTCGCCGTATAGATATTTCGATCAACACGCCATCTTCTTCTCGGAAAAGCACGAGCCTATGGCTTTGGGCGAAAAGTCCTTCTTGAGAATGGCTGA
>JAFSWQ010000010.1 GCA_017444385.1 Clostridia bacterium
CTGTTATTTTTACGCGAACGAAGTGAGCAATCGAGAAAACCCAAAAGGTTTTCGAGAAAGAGGAACGACCGAGCAAAAATGAAGTTGAGAATTTTTCTCAACGAATAAAAAGCGAAAGTCGTGACGAGTTGAGCGAAGCGTAGCGTAGTCGAAACATCTCAACCGAATAGAACTCGCTAACGCAAGAATGATAACTTGCTTCGCTCGAATGATAACTCGCTGCGTGAGAATTACAAACCCGGCCGTATAAACAAAAAACACCGTAGTTTAAGCTACGGTGCTTTGGCAGGGGAGACGCGAGTCGAACACGCAACCGACGGTTTTGGAGACCGTTGCTCTACCATTGAGCCACTCCCCTATGCTCGTACATTATAGTATAATTCTTTCAGTTAGTCAATCAAAAATACAAAAAAATAATTTTTCCGTCGAAAGTACGCGGCGGAATAGATTGACAAGGTGGACGAAAGAGGAAGAGAGGTTTCGACTATGCATGCTTCGCTCTATATGACGAGTGAAAAGGTAAAAGTACCGTCATATTGAGCCGCGGCTTGCCGCGTGTCGAAATATCCCCTAACGCAAAGCAGTAGGGTCTTGTAAAAGTTTTTTATTCGGAAGAGATCCTTCGACAAGCTCAGGATGACGAGTGAAAACGCGGAAGAGATCCTTCGACAAGCTCAGGATGACGAGTGAAAACGCGGAAGAGATCCTTCGACAAGCTCAGGATGACGAGCGAAAACGCGGAAGAGATCCTTCGACAAGCTCAGGATGACGAGTGAAAAGGTAAAAGTACCAGATATGACGAGGGAATAATAGTTAAAGTCAAAAGCTGCAATCGTTTTCTTTTGCCGTTGTATCTCGTGTTATCTAAAATCTTGAATAGTTGCTTGTCGCTTAAAGCATTACCGCGTTTCTTATGTTTTCTTGCGAGTCCCTCTAAATTTCATTATTTTTTTCAAAAGACTACCAAAATGTTTTTATTTGGGTTATAATGGATTTATGGAAAAGATGAAAGGTATCGTTATCTATACTGACGGAGCGTGTAGCGGTAATCCCGGCAAGGGCGGTTGGTGCGCTATTCTTTCCTACAAAGGTCACGAAAAGATGATTAGCGGCGGTGAAAAAGAGACCACAAATAACCGCATGGAACTTTCCGCCGTTTGTAGAGGTTTAGCCGCTCTAAATACCCCTTGCGAAGTGGAAGTTTATTCGGATTCCGCCTACGTCGTGAACGCCGTTACGAACGGTTGGCTCTATAATTGGCTCGCTAACGGTTGGAAAACTTCTGACAAAAAGGACGTCAAAAACGTCGACCTTTGGCAGGAATTACTCTCGCTTTTCGAGGTTCACACGGTGACCTTCAATAAGGTCAAAGGTCACGCGGACGACGAACTCAACAACCGTTGCGACAAAGAGGCGCGCGCTCAAGCGTTGAAACAATGAAAGAAGAGAAGAGGTTAGAGTCGATAGTCGTCAAAGTCGCGGACTTCGGCGAGGCGGATAAGATCGTCACTTTGTTGACGTTGGACGAGGGGAAACGCGTCATTAAAATTCGCGGCGTAAGAAAAGCGACGAGCAAACTTCGCTACGCGGCGCAACCCTTTCTGCACGCGACCTACATTCTCTCGCCCACCAAGGCGAACTACGTCCTTGTCGGGTGCGATACCATCGATAGATTCGCCGCCATTTCGCAGAATTTAGGCGCGTATTACGTTGCGGCTTTGACTTGCGAAGTCGCTTGCGACCTATCCGCAGAGGATTTTCCCGACGAAGAACTCTACCGCTTTATTCTTTCGACTTTGAAGATCCTAAACGCCGGCGAGGTGGACGACTACCCCTATTTCGCGCTTAAATTCTTGGTGGACGCGTTGATGGTGGCGGGGCACGGATTGAACGAAGACTATAAAGAGACGGACGAGTATTTCAGCTATGAAAACGGCGGGATAGTTCCTCAAAAAACCCCCTATTCGATGAGGCTCGCGCCGAGTACTTCAAGGGCGTTGAAGGCTCTTCTTTCGGGCGGAAAAGCGGATAGAGAGGCGTATCCCGCGCTCTTCGATTTGCTCGCGGGGTATTTCAACGTCAACGTCCAAAAGAAACTTCATTCCCACGAAGAAATAGTCAAAATGATGGATCTTCTTTGATAAAAGTTTTTTTATATCCTTAATTGCAAAAACGATATAATCAATACGAGAATTGATATTATACACGCGAAGCGTTTTTTTATGAGCGAAGCGAAGTCGAGAAGTTTGCACCCTTCCGCCGAGGGCGGGGGCAAAGGGGGATGGACCATTTCTAAAGCAGTCCAAACTGCGACGAAATGGTGGAGGGATTGGGATTTATAATGACCCCCTGCCTGGTTGCAATTACACGAAACCTTGCATACTTCATTACTCAAGCGAGGCAACTATATGGCACCTTGATTTTATGTGGGAAATGGGCTAAAATGATTGTATTAGACGTAATGGTAAAGGAGAAAAGACATGAATAGTAAAGACGGCTTTAATGCATGGCTCAAAATGTGCCGCCATCCTGCCACCGTGGATAGGGATCGTCTAACTGTAAACGGTTCCACTCGGTTCCGATAGCAAGTTTTTCAAGATAGATTAATAGTATGTTTCTTCACGCATAATTCTTGCAGTCAACAACAAGTAAAAAGGGTTAATTCTCATATGTGCATTCGGATATGGAAATTGGTTTTGGGCTAACGACTACTGCGAACTCTATGTTTGGTCGGATAAGTGGCGGCATAACGAAAATGCTCGTTGCGCGGTACGCAACGAGCATTTTGGAAAGATCATCGAACTCTATTTTTTGATATGTTGGCAAAGGTTGATGGCAAATCCATAGGGCGAAATCATTATGGTGGAGCGCGAAGAACTGGTAACGATGATATTGTTGCCCTTCACGTTGACGAACCCCCTCTCCTGCAAGAAGACGTATGCCTCGTCGAAGTCGTCGACGTTCATTCTGATGGCTGTCATGCACTTGGATACCGGCGCATCAACGACGTCCACGTGGTAACCGCTCTCGTTGCGCATCCTGACTAAGGTGATATCGGCGTTGTTGATGTCCTCTTTGTGATGACGTTGCTCAAAGCCGAGTTCCTCGAAAAAGGCGATGATTTCGCCTGCGTCCTCGGACAGAATAATGGGATCAAAAGTCGTAATCTTCATAATATACCTCCATACTGACCTATTCTAACTTTACCACAAAACGTGGCGTATGTCAATAGACGTAGGTCTATTTCCTTCACCGTGAAACAATTTTACAAAGAAAAGCTCGAACAAGAAAAGGCGGAGTTTTTGCGCAACAAATACATGGCGGAAAATGGTCTTGACCAAAATGGCACGGTTTTCAGTACAACGTATCCCTTAAAACGTAATTGGGATAAATAGTGGGGTCACTATTTATCCCAATTGGCGGGGGTTTTCAAAAACAATAAAAAAGATTCCGTAGCAAATATATAATTATATTGTAAACGCTATTTTGAGTATGGTGATTTTATATTTAATACGATTTATCGGTGTTTTTTATTGATGTTTTTAGAGTGCTATTTCAAAACCCCCACCGTTTCGTCGGTCGTCTTTTTGTCGCCCTTTGGAAACGGTCCGTCCCCCTTTGCACGTCATAGTCTGCGCTTTTACTTGTTCTTCTTTAAGAACTTCGTTTTTGCTTGCCTATTCCTTTTTCTCGCAAACGTTATGCTTTTGCTCGATACTAGCTTCGCTCGTTTTTCACTTAAGGGTGTAAAATTATGGAAGTCGCCGAGGCTCGTAGAGAAAAATGTAAAAGTATTGAAAAGTTTTTGATAATATGTTAGAATAATTAAAGAAAACGATGAAAAACGTTTGGTTAGGTAGGTGTAATATGGAATACGTTATTAAAGGAAATACGGCGATAATTAGGTTAGACAAGGGCGACGAGATCTATTCGAGCGTGCTTGAATTTGCGAAGAAGGAAAACGTCAAATGCGGCGTGGTTTCGGGCATCGGCGCGACCGACGAAATGGAAGTGGGCGTTTACGACCTCTACAAAGAGGCGTATAAAAGGCATTATTACTTCGGCAATCGCGAGATACTTTCGCTTACCGGGAACATAAGCGTAATGAACGGCGAATACGTGCATTTGCATATTACCACGCAAGGCGAAGAGTCGGGCGCGGTGGGCGGCCACCTTTTCAAAGCGGTGGTTTCCATGACCGCCGAGATATTCGTCACCCTCGTCGACTACGAACTCAAAAGAGAATACAACGACGAAGTTAAGATAAATACGTTGAAGTTTTGAGGGATTTTATGAACGCTAAAAAATTGAATACGGTGGATTACGACGAGGATAAAAAAGGGTTTTACAACGTGGGATTTCTATCTTCATACGACGCTTTCGCCGCGAAAGCATACGAACTTTTTTCAAAAGGGAAGACCGAAAACTACGCGTTTTCCCCTTTGTCCGCGTATTTTGCGCTCGTCACTCTCTACGAGTGCGCGGAAGATATCGTTAAAAGAGAACTTGAAGAGTTTTTCGACTTGTCCCCGGAAGATATCTCCAAGTCGGGCGCGTTTATGAAGGATCTGATCCGCGTCCCCATCGGGGGCGATGAATTCGACGTTAGTAGGCTTGATATCGTGAACAGTATTTGGTTTAACGAGGGGGAAGAGGTCGAACCCGAGGGACTTCGACTATTAGCGGAAAAGCTCTATTGCCAAGCGTTCGAAACGCCTTTCAAAAAGGAAAACAAGCAGGCGAACGAGGCGATAAAAGCGTTCGTCAAAGAGAAAACTCACGGGCTTATCAATAAGGATTTCGGGCTTGACGAATCGACGATCGTAGCGATTTTGAACGCGCTTTACCTTAAAGATCTATGGCGGCATTCGCCCTTGTACGTCGAGGACGGGAAGTTCTTTGCGAGCGGAAAAGAACTAATTAAAGAGTTCGCGTACTGCAAGTACGAACACGGCGTAATGCAAAGCACCGAGGTTTCCGACTACTTCTGGGCGAAGACCCAAAAGAATTACGCAGTTATTTTCATTCTTCCTAAAAAGGGCAAAACGCTACGCGAGGCAATGGGTAGAGAGAACCTCTATAACGTGATGAAAGGCGAAATCGCGCCGGCGGATTTCCTCGACGAAAGCTCGGGTAGAGAAGTGTTGAATTATACTCGGTGCATATTCCCGAAGTTCGAGATCTCTTCAAGCACGGACTTAAAAGAAAAACTCGTGGCAAACGGCTATTTGGCGACTACTTTCGAGGGCTTTTCGTCGAGCGTAATCAAGAAGCCTCTAAAAGTGGACGCTATAAAACAGGACGTCGTTCTTAAAGTGGACGATAAGGGCGTGGAAGGCGCGGCGGTGACGGTAATAAAAATGGTTGACTCCGGTTGTATGCCAATTATGAAAAGATATCACGATTTTTTAGTGGATAGGGATTTCGGCTTTATCATCACCGACTACAAAGATACCGCGCTGTTTATAGGGCAATACACGGAATAAAACCGCTTTCTTTTATTCTTGCTATTGACTTTTTGATATCGAAAATATTATAATTATTCTATCTTATTAAGAATATTCAAGAGAGGTCTTTCTATGGAAAAAATTATTGTTATCGGCGCAAATCAAACCGGTCTCGTTTCGGCGTGGAAATTGGGCGAAGCGGGCTTTGACGTTACCGTCTACGAAGCGAAAAGCAAAGATCAGGTCGCGTACGACTGGTACGACGATATCGATCCTTTGGTGTTCGGCGAGATAGGGCTGCCTATGCCCGATAAATCAATGTATTTTAATAAAAAACTCTGGACTTTCGTCAACCCTTCCGAATCCGTCAAGGTCTTCGTTCAAGGCGGAGCGCAAGCGAACGACATTTCCATCGAAAGACGACCTCTAAACGACTTTTTGCTCTCTTACGCCGAGAAGGTCGCAAAGGTGAACTACGGCGTTAAAGTGGACGAATTGATAATTTCCGAAGATAGTATCAAGGGCGTAATCGTTCGCGGCGAGAAGATATTTGCCGACCTCGTTGTCGATACGAGCGGCGTGTACTCTAAGTTTAGAACCTCTCTACCCGAATCCTTCAAAATGGATAACGTCACTTCGGACGAAGTGTTCGTCGCTTTTAGAGGATTTTTCGAGAGAGTGGAAGGCGAGGTGGACTACACCAATAAAGCCTACCTTAAACACCAAGGTCAAAAGGGCATAAGCTGGGCGATAACCACCGACGAAGACGTGGATATTCTTATCGGTAGGGTAGGGAAACTTCCCAAAGAGCAGATCGACGACGCCCTTGCTTCCCTTAAAAAGGACAACCCCGCGTTAGGCGAAAAACTCGTTAAATGCGGCTACGTTGCGAGTATTCCCGTGAGATATCCGTCGACGATGATGGTCGCAAACGGCTACGTCACGGTGGGCGACTCGGCGTATATGACGATCCCGATGATGGGTTCGGGCGTGGTAGCGGGCATGATAGCGGCTACCTATCTCGCCGAAGTTTTGACTGCGAAAAGGGATTTTTCAAAGGAAAATCTATGGAATTATCAAGTTAAATTCTACGAGAAATTCGGCGGTTACGTGGGCGTAGACGTACTTAAACGCTGGTTGCTTGCCTGCCCCGCGAAAGACGTCGACTTCCTCTTTGAAAAGCGTATTTTGTGCCAAGAGACTTTAAGCGGCGGTTTGGACGGCAGCAAAATGAAACTGCCTTTGAAATTGTTGCTGAGAATGGTTTGGAACGGCAAGAGTAGATTAGGCGTACTTTTGGGGCTTGCCGCGGTAATGGGAAAGATGGACAAGGCGAAAGCCGCCGCATACAGAATACCTAAAACTTTCGACGAAAAAGCCATCGCCGAATGGCGCAGTGGAATAGAGAAGTTGTTTGAGTGATAATTCGCTATCGCGAAAATGATATCTTACTTCGTTCGAATGATAATTCGCTAACGCTCAAATTGAACGTACGTCATCCCGAGCGAGGTCGAGGGATCCCCTAAACAGACGTAATAATTAAAATATATTTTTCATTCGGAAGAGATGTTTCGACTACGGCAATAAATTGCCTGCTCAACATGACGAATAAAAAACCTCGCGAAGCGAGGCTCGAGCAAACGCAAAACGTTTGCGAGAAAGAGGAATAGGCAAGCAAAAACGAAACCATCGTTAGATGGTGAGTAAAAGCGCAGCCTATGACGAGTCGAGGGATCCCCTAATGTGAAACGATAATTCTATTAACACAATGAGGCGTCAATATAAAGGATCAAACTTAGAACGAGCGAGGGAGAATAGAAAACAATGGAACGCTACGAGGCAAGAAGGCGTTCTTTGGCATACATTCTTGAAAAACTGCAAAGTGAAGTTTTCTCGTCAGTTCAGGGTAGGGAACTATATCCTTGATTTTTATGCACCTTCCATTTCTTTAGCTATTGAGTTAGACGGAAGTCAACACTTTGAGGACAAAGGAATTGAATACGATAAAATAAGAACGGATTATTTGAATGAGCAAGGAATAACCGTGATTAGATATTCGAATATGGATATTGATAGAAGGTTAAAAGGGGTATTAGAGGATATACGGAATACTATTTTGAATATGTCCGGTATCGACGTGTTCGAATAGGTGAGATAGAACATATAGTTGAAAAGATAAAGTATATAGTTGAAAAGATAAAGTATAAAATTGAAGAGATAAAGTATAAAAATGAAAAGATAAAGTATAAAATTGAAGAGATAAACCTATTACTGAAGAGATAACCGTAGAATTGAAATAGATAAATCGTAAGTTAATTTGTATTTAATACTTATTTATAACAAAAACCCATTAAAATTTATTTTTTGAGCGTAGCGACTTCCGCAATTTTGCACCCTTTAGCGAAGAATCTGAGATTCGAGCGGGCAAAGGGGGAGAGGACGTTCCCAAAGAGCCTTGGCTCGACGGAAGGTCGGGGGTTTTATAATAGCACTCGGTATAAACGAATTTATAAGCAAGTCATTGAGTACTTAAAATCAATAAACAATATTGACTTATATTTTTTAATTGTCGCTAATTCACAACTTGTCCTATTACTTTTATCGTACATTCTCTTAAAACCCTCTCCACGCCGTCGTTCTCCCTGTGGTCGCCCTTTGGGCGCGTCCCCTCTCCCTTTGCGCGTCATAGTCTGCGCTTTTACTTGTTCTTCTTTAAGAACTTCGCTTTTGCTTGACTATTCCTTTTTCTCGCAAACGTTAAGCGTTTGCTCGATACTCGCTACGCTCAATTAATATAGCGGAAGGGCGCAATGAGACGGTCGCAATCTACTCTACTTTTCGTAGGACGGTTTACCCGTCTCCATTGGAAATAAAGAAGAATAAATCGCTTTCGGTATAACCTATTTTTTTCATAACTTATTCTCTTAAAACCCTCTCCCCGCCGTCGTTCTCCCTGTGGTCGCCCTTTGGGCGCGTCCCCTCTCCCTTTGCGTCCGCCGAAGGCGGAAGGGCGCAATGAGACGGTCGCAATCTACTCTACTATTCGTAGGACGGTAGACCGTCTCCATAGGATTACAAGGTAATAAAATCGCTACGCTAAATCGAATGAGACGGCTACTGTTCGTAGGACGGTATAACCGTCTCCTATGGATATTAAGAAAGAGTATTCACTTTTCTGTAATGAAGAAATGATATAACTAAAAATAAAAAAAGGCTGAAAAACAGCCTTGGATTGCTTTGATTGCAGGGGATTTACCGCCCCTTCGGGTTCTTTTTGATCGATTTTTCGCGACTTTCGATATATAAATTCAAATATTCTATGTAGTCTATTGATTATAAAATCGAAGCTTTGATAATCTCGATCGGATTGGAAGAAGTTGATCTTCGCCGCTTCCCACGACTATTCGTCGCGTTTTTTGGAAGCGTCCTTGAGGAAGTCGTTGACTTTAGCGTTCATGGTGTTGAACAGGTCGACAACTTCTTCTACCGTTAAGTTTAACTCTTTAGCCGCTTCGCTAAGCGAGTATTTAACCGCGGTATTAGTTTTGTTTGCTTTCACGAATGCTCTACTTGCCTCTTCACCGAATTCTTCCTTTAAGTACGCGTACGCGTCTTTAAGGTCTTCGCGGGTAACGCGAACAACGCTTGCCTTAGCGGGCTTTTCGGTTGAGTCGATATCCTCGACTCTTACGGTACCTTCGATAAGTTCGCGTAACCTTGCGCTGATGCGATCGAACGTCGCGTTGAGTTTGCCCTTGTTTACGCCCGTGTACTCGACCGCTTTAGTCATAGGAAACTCGGTGTTGACTTTCTTCGTTTTGAATTTCAGGTAGGCGCGAAGGACTTTCTCGTCGAATTCCGACTTGAGAACCTTGATGCAGCCGCCCAGTTCTTTCTTTAAGAGAACGTCGAGAGGGGTTTCGCCGTTGCCTTCCAAGATGTCGATCAATTCGTCGCCTTCGCCGTTCAGCATCTCGGTATAGATAGAGATAGGGAAATCGAAGAAAGATAAATTCTCTCTTACGAATTCGCACTTTTTGAGGAAAGCGTTGGTTTTGGTTTCGTCGATTTGGAAGTATTCTCTCACGATGGTTTCGACGTCGTTGGGAATATCCCCATTGTAAAACGTGACAAGCTTGTCCCTGAATTGCTTGGCGGTACGCAATTTCGAATCGGGAAAACTCATTCCCTTTTTATCTTGCATATCCTTATCGTTAGCGGCGCCGATGATCAAAGGTCTGATGTACATCGAGAACACACCGCGCTCGGGGTCGTACTTGCCGCGCTTTTCGTCGTCCTTCATCCATTTGAGAACTTCGTTGAAAGCGTGACTAATGAGTTCGTGGATCTCGGCGTATTCTTTATGATAGCCAAAGCGTTTTGTGATAACTTTGCTTACGAGTTCCCAAACTCCATTGTTGGTTAAACATAACACAGCATAACGGTAGTCGTTGGTTTCAGAATACTCATTGTAGCAGTACTTCATTACTTTTTCTTTGACGGTCGCTTTTTCTTCGTCGGTGAGTTTGTCGTACTCTTGATCGAAATTCTTCGAATAAGAAATGACAACTAACTTGGAGAGCAATTGATCATCCAAATGAGGGGGTACAATAGTGCAATTATCCTTTTTCATAAGTCCTCCATACTATGCTATGCATTCGTTAAGATTGATTTGGTTCGATTGATTTGCTATAAGTTTAACGTTTTCGAAAGTGGTTTTGGTAAATTCTCCTTTTACATTTATTTTGACTTTCTTTCACGATTTGAATTTGGGGAAAGAGCGTCAAGGATAGTCATTATAACACATAAAAATCAAGTATGCAACAACTTTTTACATTATTTTTCTGCGAGATGGTGGATTTTTTGTACAGCTTATTAAATTTTCAAATTGCATTACGGAAATACCCAGGGAAAAGCGCCGTATTATTATATAGTAGGATAAAAAATTGAAAATTGACAAAAAAATTGAAAAAGATAAAAATTTTTTTGAGGGGTTGGGCGTGCGATAAGAGTACGTCATCTTTAACAGCAAAACCCGAGCGAAGCGAGTATTGAGCAAACGCAAAACGTTTGCGAGAAAGAGGAATAGGCAAGCAACAACGAAACCATCGTTAGATGGTGAGTAAAAACGCAGCCTATGACGAGTCGAGGGATCCCCTTACAAAGTGTAATTACTTAAATGTGGTTTTTTAATCGGTTGAGATGTTTCGACAGGCTCAACATGAAGCGTCGAACGAAGAAGAGAGCAAGTTTACTTATTGTCTTCGAGTGAGAACGCGGGGACGTTCGCTAATGCCTGCGGCATTTGGCTTCTAAAAAGCCGTATCGCTATGCGATACAAGCGAACGTCAGAGTAAAAATATATAATATTTTTTATCTAAATCGTCAAATATTTAGTCCTTTCTTGCGGTGATGCGAAGGTAGGGGAAAACATATTTTGATAATTTGGTTTTGCTCCCTTAAAAAATTATATACCCTAAATCGTCAAATATTTAGTCCTTTCTTGCGGTGATGCGAAGGTAGGGGTCGACGTCGAAGATATTGTAGGGGAATTGTTTGAGGTCGGGATATACCCTAAATACCAAAGTTTCGTTCGTCGTCGGGTGGGGGAAACGTAACTCGCAAGCCCACAACGCAAGGGGATAGGGTAGCGCGCTTCGGCTCTCGCCGTACTTAACGTCGCCGACGAGGGGATGCCCGATATTCGCAAATTGTACCCTTATTTGATGGGTTCTACCCGTGAAAAGCTTGATCCATATCAACGAATAATCCTTTATAACACCGTCGACTTTCGCTTGCTTGTGGTCGAATACCCAATACTTCAATACCGCGCGTTTGGCGTCTTTGGTTGCCGGGGGAACTACCTTGACGAGGTTCAAAGCCTCGTATTTGTAAAGGTAATTGTCCAAAACCCCTTCCTTTTCCACTACGCCGTCAACGACCGTCAAATAGCGTTTTTCAAAGTCGCCGTTATCGATCGCCGTTTTTAATCTCGCCGCCGCTTTGCTCGTTTTGGCAAAGACCATAACGCCGCCCGTAGGTCTGTCGAGACGGTGAACCAAGCCTAAATACACGTTGCCCTCTTTGTTGTATTTCTCTTTCAAATACTGCTTCAATAATGTGAGCATATCCACGTCGCCCGATTTGTCGGCTTGCGAAGGTACGTTTTGAGGCTTGACGACCACTAAAACGTGGTTGTCTTCATATACGATATTGAGATCTTGATAGGTGATTTTCATAGTCTTATTCAAAGCGGTAAAGTCCGCTGCAACCGCAGGGAAGCGCAATGCCTTCTCGCGTGGGTAGGGTGAGTTCGTAGGCTTCGGATTCGCCTTTGTAGTTGCCGAACGTGATTTTGAGTAGGTTGTCTATGACGGTGGGTTGAAGCCCCGTCGTGTATGAGTTGATAAGGTAAAATAGCGGTTTGTCGCTTAATACTTGCTTGGTGGTTTGAATGAACTCGAACAGCTTGTCTTCGAGTTTCCAGAGTTCGCCGTTGGGACCTCTGCCGAAAGAAGGCGGATCCATAATGATAGCGTCGTAGACGTTGCCTCGGCGTATCTCGCGATTGACGAATTTTACGCAATCGTCGATTATGTAGCGGCAGGGTTTGTCCGCAAGAGAGGATAATTCGGCGTTGCGTTTGGCTCTTTGAACCATGGATTGAGCCGCGTCGACGTGGGTGACCGAAGCCCCCGCCTGCAAGCAAGCCATAGTCGCGCCGCCCGTGTACGCAAAGAGGTTGAGTACTTTGATTGGGCGGTTCGCAGCGCGGATCATTCTTTGCATTTCGTCCCAATTAGCCGCTTGTTCGGGGAAAAGCCCGGTGTGCTTGAAACCCTTCATAAGTTTCAACGAGAAGGTCAAACCCTTGCGGGAAACCGTGAATTCGTCGGGTACGGGGCGTATTATATCCCATTTTTCGCCAACCATTCCAAACGCGTTGTACCGAGCGTTGAGTTTGGGGAAGTGGTACATATCCATTCTTTCGTCCCAAATTATTTGCGGATCGGGGCGCAACAAATAAACGTCGCTCCATCTTTCGAGTTTGAGCCCGTTGCCCGTCGCTATAATTTCGTAATCTTTCCAATCGGTCGCCTGTTTCATTGATAATTCCGCTTCCTCGTTTGCCGTTTAGTTGATATTTGCCTTTTGATCGTTTACCTTTTAGTTGATTTTAGGCTTTCGATCGTTTGGCGTTTAGTCGATTTCCTTTTAGTCGATCGCTTCTTTGTCGATTTTAGCCGTTTGATCGTTTGGCGTTTAGTCGATTTCCTTTTAGTCGATTGCTTTTTAGTAGATCGCTTTTTAGTCGATTTTAGCCGATCGAGTGAATAACGCTCGCTTCTCGCAATTTTTTAGATTGCGTAACCGTTTTGAGATATGTTCGAGCGCGTTCTCGATTCTTCTATATATTAAGGATATAATATAATTAATATTATCAAATATAGGGATTTTTGTCAAATCGAATTGCAAAATAATATATTTTAGTAAACCGCTTGATTTTTTTGCCGTTTCGGTATATAATAATTACGCTGTGCTATGTGGGGAGCTAGCGGTGCCCTGTAACTCGCAATCCGCTATAGCGAGACAGAACGCATATCGAGGTTATATTAATAGGAGGCTGACGACCGCAAGCGACGTTGATCTCGGTGTCTTGTGCAACAGGTCGCTGTGAACCGTGTCAGGGCTTGACCGCAGCAGCACTAAGCAGAATGGTCTGTGTGCCACGAGGAAGCTTCGAGGGAGTTGGCTACGGCTGTACCGCTCGTGTTGATATAATCGGAGTATGTGCACAGTTTTTTTATGCCTTTTTTTGGGGTTATCGCGAGGGAAGAGACGTTTTGACAGGGGGGATGAGGAAAGAATACAAGTACGTCATCTTTAACAGCAAAACCCGAGCGAAGCGAGGCTCGAGCAAACGCAAAACGTTTGCGAGAAAGAGGAATAGGCAAGCAACAACGAAACCATCGTTAGATGGTGAGTAAAAGCGCAGCCTATGACGAGTCGAGGGATCCCCTAACCAAGCGTAATTACTTATA
>JAFSWQ010000011.1 GCA_017444385.1 Clostridia bacterium
CCCTTTGCACGTCATAGTCTGCGCTTTTACTTGTTCTTCTTTAAGAACTTCGTTTTTGCTTGACTATTCCTTTTTCTCGCAAACGTTATGCGTTTGCTCGATATTCGCTGCGCTCGTTTTTTCGCTAAAGGGTGCAAACTTTCGGAAGTCGCTTCGCTCAAATGATAACTAGCGTTGCAGAATTAATTTACTCGTCATGTTGAGCTTGTCGAAACATCTCATCCGAATGAAAAAATCATATAAGTAATTACGCTTGGTTAGGGGATCCTTCGACGACGGCAATAAATTGCCTGCTCAGGATGACGTGCTATTATTTGGAATTTCTCTAAGTTGGTCGGAATGACGTACTGATATTTTTATGCGAACGAAGTGAGCAATCTAGAAAACCCAAAAGGTTTTCGAGAAAGAGGAATGACCGAGCAAAAAAGAAGTTGAGAATATTTTCTCAACGAATAAAAGCGAAAGTCGTGACGAGCCCCCGCTGTCGAAACGTCTCTTCCTCTTGTATCAAAGGATTTACACCCAATACCTCTTTATCACTTCTTCGCCTTTTGAAAGGCGAACGCCTTTAGAATAGGCGGTGACGGTGACTATCGTAAAGCCGTTTGGCAGATTGAAAACGAGCGGTTCTTGCAGTTCCTCGTAAGAATAAGCTTTTGCGAAAAAGCCGCCTGTCGATACTACGGCTATTTGATAAATATTCTCTTTATACGGCTCGCAATTCAACGTCAATACGTTCCCTTCGATCGCGCTTTCGAACCTCGCTTCGGGCGAGGAGAAGTAAGAGGTAACCTCTTTAATATTACCTACGTAATCGTAAATTTTATACCTTTCGGGGGTGTTTTCGTCGGCAAGGCGTATCACGCCGTCGCGCGAGAGCGAGAGCGAGTCGATATAACCTTTTTTCGCGTATATTCGGGCGGGTTGTCCTACGTCCGTATATGCGTTTTTAACTATTTCCGCGGTTAGTCCCCCGCCCGTTTGAGATAGCATTTTGTCTTTTTCCATCGAGAGATTACCCGCCCAAGCGCAATACACCCTCTCGTCGTCGTAACCCACGCACCATACGTCCGAGTTACCGTTAGAGCCCCCTACGCTACCCGTCTTTGCGTAGAGTAGATCTTTGAGCTTTTTCGCCGTTCCGTACTCTGAACACGCTTTCAAACAGTCGTTTATATACGCGATAGAGTCGCTATGAAGCGCCGTCTTTCCGCTTTCGTCGTTAGAGTAGAGGACGTTCCCGTTTTCGTCCTTTATCTCTTTTATAAAGGTCGCGTGGCGAACTAACCCCGAAGAAAAGACGCCGTAAGCCGAGGCAAGCGTAGCCATCGTTTGCTCGGTCGCGCCTAACGAGAGAGTGAGATTTTCTTCACTCGGAAGGATATCGAACCCCACCGTTCTCAAAAACGAAACGGCGTCGTTTAAGCCCAAAATCGACGTCGCTTGAACGGCGCAAACGTTGGACGAGTAAGCTATACTTTCGCGGACGGATATATTTCCCCTGTAAACGTCCCCGAAGTTCGACGGCGAGTAGCCGTTAAAGTCGGTTTTCTCGTCCTTCAAAATAGATACGGGTAAAAGTTTGCCGCTCTCAAAGGTCTTTGCGTAGATAAAAGGCTTTATCGTCGAGCCGATAGGGCGGCGTAAAGTTAAAGGCGAGTAATCGTGGGTCGAAGAGTAGGCGACAATCCCGCCCGTACCGCTCGAGAGTACCAAAACGCTTTGGTCGGTTTCGCAAGTTAACGCCTCTTCCGCCATTTCCTGTTCGGCTTGAACGCAATAGGTTTTTACTACGACCTTTCCCGAATAGGTTATATTATTGTTTTTAAGTATCTCTTTCGCTTCCTTTGTAGCGAAAAAAGAATAATCGTCGGTTTTTGACTTCGGCTTGGTGGCGATTACATCGCTTTTAGAACGTTCCTCTTCTTCCTCGTCGATATAGCCTTGTTCCCTCATTAACCTTAAAACCATATTACGGCGGGATAGATTGTTTTCGGGGTTGAGTAGAGGGGAATACGCCGACGGATTGACCACGGTTGCCGCGATGGAAGCCGATTCCGAAATGGTGAGTTCGTTAGGGCGTTTCCCGAAAAATCTATTTGCCGCTTCGCCTACCCCGTATATCCCATTGCCGAAATAAATAACGTTAAGATAGGCTTCGAGTATCTCGTCTTTGGTGAAATTCTTTTCTAACTTAAGGGCGAGTTTCGCCTCTTTCAGTTTCCTTAAAAGCGTCTTTTCAGAGGAAAGTTGCGTGTTTTTCGCAAGCTGGCAGGTTATCGTCGACGCGCCTTCCGAGAAGTTTTTGTTCTTTAAGTCGCGTATTAGAGCGCCTACTATCCGCTTGCCGTCCAAGCCGTTATGATGATAAAATCGCTTGTCTTCCACCGCGATAAACGCGTTTTTGAGGTGGTCGGAAATCTCTGAAAGCGGCGTAAACGAAGAGTCTAATATTACGTTATCCGCCGAATCCAAAAGGACGATATTATTCTTCTGGGGCGTAAGTTTATCTACGTCGAGGGTGGCATTTACGCTTGCGACGATCGCTATCCCCGATATGATCCCGCCCAAAACCAAAACGAGAGATATTACGAGTAGAACTTTCGCGGCTTTTTTCATCTCGGTTAGTATGTTCGCCGTAAACGCTATTATACCGTTTCGTCTTGTCAAAGGCGGATAATTATGATATAATACTTATATGCCGTTTTTACCTATTTTTCGAGATGAATTTGTCGGGCAACCCGACTTCGTGATGATCACCGCGGACGCATACGTGGATCACCCCTCTTTCGGTCACGCTTTGATATCGCGTTTTATCGAAAGCAGAGGATTTTCCGTTTGCTTGATACCACAACCGCAAACCGATGAGGATTACAAGCGTTTCGACAAACCCAAGTACGCTTTTTTGATCTCCGGCGGCGTGGTGGACAGTATGGTCGCGCATTACACGGTTGCGAAAAAGAGAAGGGATAGGGACGAGTACAGCGAGGGCGGCAAAGTCGGCAAACGCCCCGATAGAGCGGTGAGCGTGTATTCGAAAACATTGAAAAGACTTTATCCCGACGTACCCGTGATAATAGGCGGCATAGAAGCGAGTTTACGGCGTACCGCACATTACGACTATTGGTCGGATAGGGTTGAGCCCTCTATTTTGATACCCTCGAAAGCCGATCTTTTGATATACGGAATGGGCGAAAAACCGTGGTCGGAGATCCTCGCGCTCATCAAGAAAAACGTCCCCGTGACGAGTATAAAAACCATAAGAGGCACTTGTTACCTTGCAAACGGCGTCGATAATCGAATAAATAACCTTTTGGAAGAGGGGAAGGCGAAGTACCTGCCTTCCTACGAAGAAGTGGCTTCTTCCAAAAAAACTTACGCCAAGTCGTTTAAGGAAGAGAGCCGCAACCTCGATCCTTTCTCGGCGAAAACTTTACTTCAAAAACACGGCGACTTGCTCGTCGTGCAGAATCCCCCTCAATATCCTTTGGAAACCGAGGAACTTGACGCGGTGTACGATTTCCCGTATATGCGGGATTATCATCCGTCCTATAAAGAGGGCGTTCCCGCTCTCAAAGAGGTCAAATTCAGCCTCGCGTCGGTCAGGGGTTGTTTCGGCGGTTGCAGTTATTGCGCTATCACTTATCACCAAAGCAAGCACGTTCAGGCGCGAAGTAAAGAGTCCCTCGTTAAAGAGGCGAAAACCCTTATTGCCGACAAGGACTTTAAGGGCTATATCCACGACGTAGGAGGCCCCAGCGCGAATATAAGGAAGCCGTCTTGCCCCAAACAAGCGAAGGCGGGAAGTTGCGTAGATAAGAATTGCTTGGGGTTCACTCCTTGCAAAAACCTCGTCGCAGAGGAAGACGAATACCTCGACCTTTTGAGGACTTTGCGTAAACTCGACGGCGTTAAAAAGGTGTTTATTCGTTCGGGCATTCGTTACGACTATCTCTTAATGGCGGGTAACAAAGAGTTTTTCAGAGAAATGGTCAAATACCATATAAGCGGGCAGTTGAAAGTCGCCCCCGAACATAACTCGAACAAGGTCTTGAAGTTGATGAACAAGCAGCCGTTCGAGGTCTTTTTGGAATTCAAAAAGGAATACGAAAGGATAAACGAAGAACTCGGCAAAAAGCAGTACGTTATCCCCTATTTGATATCCTCTCACCCCGGTTGCACCACCGCGGACGCGATAAGGCTCGCGGAATATTTGAAGAGTATCAAGTACGTCCCCGAGCAGGTGCAGGACTTTTATCCCACGCCTTCCACCAAGTCGACTTGTATGTATTATACGGGGTTGAATCCCGACGATTTTAGCGAGGTTTACGTCCCCAAAAGCAAGGAAGAAAAGCAAATACAACGCGCCTTGCTCCAATTCAACCGCCCCGAAAACTACGACCTTGTGAAAAAGGCGTTGATAGAAAACGGCAGGCGCGACCTTATAGGCGGCGGAGAGCGTTGCCTTATACCCGACCACGCGCCGAATAAACCGCAAAAGGCGGGTAGCGGCAAAGGCGTTTCTTCTACGCGAGAGAGCGGCAAAGGGAAACCCGCAAACGCCACCCCTACGAATAAATCCACCGCGAATAAACCTTCCCCCGTGATATACGGAAAGAAAAGAAAGAAGTAAGGGTTTTCATAGAATACTGTTTTTTAATTTGCGATAGCAAACTTTTTATCATATTATCTACGCCCTCGGCATATCTTAAACTGCAAAGATAGTCGTTATTCGACAAAAATTAACGAGAAGATCCTTTGCGGAGGGTGTATAATGACAACGTTCGGGATAATCAAAGCGAAAAAACTACTATTTGCCGTAGTCCTTATTATAGCGGTAACGGCGACTTCCTTGATCTCGGTTTCGGTAGCAAGGGCGGCGAATAAGCGACTACCCGTTTATTCTACCGATAGCGCGGATAAAATCGCGATATCATTCGACGCCTCTTGGGGCGCGGATAAAACGCGTAAAATAATAGAGATAATGTCGAGTTACGGCGCGACGGGCACCTTCTTTTTGACGGGAATATGGATAGACGCTTTCCCCGAAGAAGTAAAGTATATCGCAAATAGCGGCTTCGAAATAGGCAACCACAGCCGCAACCACTACAATATGACGGGTTTGTCCGCGAAGAAGATAAACGAGGAATTGAGTTACGTCAACGATAGGATTTTCGAGCTGACGGGGTTGAAGGTCAAGACGTTCAGAGCGCCTTTCGGCGCGTATGACAATAAGCTTATCGAACTTGTCGAAAAGCAAGGTTTAACCGCAGTGCAGTGGAGTATAGACAGCCTCGATTGGAAGGGTCTCTCGGGCGAGGAAATAGCCAAGCGCGTAATCCCTAAACTCTCGGGCGGCGAAATAATCCTATGCCATAATAACGGCGAACACACGGTCGAAGCGCTTGAAAATATAATCGAAACCGCGCTTAGCAAAGGGTTGAAATTCGTCAAAATGAGCGATATGATATATACGAAAGACTACGTGATAGACGGTAGCGGCAAGCAGATACGAAAGTCGAACGGCGTTTAACGAGCGACGCGTCGAAACAGGCTTGAAATCACAGAATTATAAAAAAAAGATTTAGCGAATTAAACTAACCGAGCCGATACGATAAAAGTAAAGCGTAAAAGAGCGGCTGACGATAATCGAAAATATTTACAAAAGCAAAACAAGAAAAGAAGAAATCGAAAAGGTATCAAACGGAGGATATATATGAATTACGAACAAACAAATCAAGCGTACGTTTCGGGTGAAATAATCGAGGAACCGACCTACACGCATACGTCGTTCGGCGAAGGTTTTTACGAGATGACTTTGTCGGTCGCGAGACTTTCGGGGCAAATGGATCTTATCCCCGTTACGATATCCGAAAGGTTGATGGAAACCGTCGATTTAAGCAAAGGAAATTACGTATCGGTCGAGGGGCAATTCCGCTCTTATAACAAGATAGAGGAAAACAAAAGCAAACTTATGCTCTCGGTTTTCGCTCGCGCTATCGGCGACCACGACGAGAACGTAAACCCAAATCAAATCGAAGTCAAAGGCTATATTTGCAAAGAGCCTATGTACAGGACTACGCCGTTTAAGAGGGAAATATGCGACGTGCTCGTCGCGGTTAACAGGGCGTACAACAAGTCGGATTACATCCCCTGTATCGCTTGGGGACGAAACGCGAGATACGTTAATTCGTTATCGGTCGGGGACAAAATAGATCTTAACGGGCGGATACAGAGCCGCAATTATCAAAAAGTCACCGAGGACGGAACGGTACTCACGAAAACCGCTTACGAAGTGTCGATATGCGGCCTAACGATAGAAAGGCAAACCCCTGCGGGGTTAGTGATTAACCCAAAAGCGGTATAGAGTAAAGCGAGTTGGGGACGATTATTAAACAAGAATCACAATAAGTTATGAATAAAATCATAGTACGTCATCCCGAGCCTGTCGAGGGATCCCCTAACCAAGCGTAATTTCTTATATGTTATTTTAATTTGGAAGAGATGTTTCGACTACGCTCAACATGACGAATAAAATACCGAGCGAAGCGAGGCTCGAGCAAACGCTTAACGTTTGCGAGAAAGAGGAATAGGCAAGCAACAACGAAACCATCGTAGATGGTGAGTAAAAGCGAAGCCTATGACGAGTTGAG
>JAFSWQ010000002.1 GCA_017444385.1 Clostridia bacterium
TCTTCATCTTCTTCATCTTCTTCATCTTCGTCATCGTCGGCGTCATCATCGTCGGCGTCATCGTCGTTATCTTCGTCATCATCGTAGGCGTCATCGTCGTCGAATATATCCTTTCTCATTCCGGGCAGATCGGCTCCGATCAGCATCAAATTGGGATCGACGTTTTTTTCTTTAGGCGCTTTCGAGATGTTAATTGCCAAATCGACAATATAGGAAAGCGTTTTATCAAAGATCTCTTTGAAAAGATCCTTATCGTTTTCAAGAATTTCGAAAATACCTTGCGCTTTCTCTTCGAATTGTTTTTGGGTATTCGATAATTCAGCCGCCTTTTTCGGCAATAACTTTTCGATATTGGAAAAGAACGAGTCGAAGAATTCGAACGTAGCTTTTAAGAATTCCTTACGCGAGTCGTCGTTTTTCATAAGGAAATCTTCGAGATCCCTGACGTGTAATTGCGATATGCTTCTCGGCGTAAAATGCTTTATCGCCACTAAACGCTGTTCGACGTATCCGCCGATACACTCTTTAAAGAAAGTCCTGAACTCATTTACACGTTCAATCATGAACCCGTCTTCCTTATAGTATGTCGACTCGACGTTTTGAGCTATCGTACCGATAATATCCTTTACGCACTCCACCGTTTCGGTCGTATCCTTGAAATCGACGTACTTTTGAAACAGTTGTTTCAGCTTTTCGTAAAAATCAGCGTACGGACTTTGTTTAGGTTCGTCATCGTCGCTGAAAAACGAATATCTTCTTTTACGCGCGGATTTTTCGGGTTTTTCGGACAACTCTTTGATCTTCTTCATCACCTCGTCGTTGAAGCATTGTTCAAAGGTCAATTCGTCAACGCTTTTCACTGCGCCGAGTTCCGCCAACATAGTAACGTAGTCTCTCGCCACTACGTAGGATAACCCGAACTTTTCTTGAAGAGAAGGAACGGTGAAACCTTTCGCGTTATAAACGAAATCTATCACCTTCTCGGTCTCTTCGGTATATTCGTGCGCTTTTTTAACGTTATAGTATTTGAATTCTGCCATTTGTTTCACCTCGTTAATCTCTATTTGTGAAATAGTGATACTTTCTATCGAGAGGATTTACGCCTGATACATAATCCTTCTCATTTGCGAGTTCGGGTTCGTTTAATTCGTCGCATTTGTAATAACGTTCCAATTTAGACAGCATAACGTATCCGCAATTCGCTTCGGTAACGATACATTCGCCCTCTTTGAGAGAGGATAATCTGCTCTTGGGCATAAGTCTTATGGTTTCGAGCTGGAACCTGTCGATATTTTCTTTTTCGCCCGTTATAGCGCTTATAGGGGATATACGGGTGTATTCGCCGCATTCCTTGCTGAACTCTTCCAAGGTGGAAGGGTTATTGCTTCCGATAAAGACGTGAACGTTGAGGTTATCTCTTATAATTACCGCGATATCGTTGCCGTAAACGTTGTTCAGTTGTGCGTAAGATTGAAGCACTAGGACGAAGAAAATGTTTCTTCCGCCGGCGGCGCTGATTACCACCTCGAAATCCTTAATAGGCGGGAAGTTGCCGAATTCGTCGAGAACGAAATAGAAAGGATTGTCGAGTTTACCCGTTTTGCTTTCGTTCGCATATTCGATAAGATATCCGTACGCCTGCTGGATAAAGGTGCTGATAACGCTGTAATGCTCTTTTATCTCGTCTCTATATACGATAAAAACGGCAACGGGTTTTTCGCCTACGAGGTCACTCATATGCAGGCTCGTAGTCGAAGTCAGCAATCTTATGGCGCTGGTCTTATATATAGCCATTTTCGTATTGAAAACGTTCAATATACTCGTACGGGTGGCTCTTGCTGTGTCGAGCAAACAGGATTTCGCGAGCAAAAACGCTTTTGAGGTTTCCTTTCTCGACGTGAAAAAGCCGTTGTCGGTAAAGTCGTCGTTCCTCTCGTACATGTTTTCCATTATGCCCAAACAGGACGCGATGGAAAAGTTATCCTTGGTGACTTTCTCTCTTGTCTCGCATTCTACGCTGTCTTCGAGCAAACCGATAATGAGCGCTTCGAGAACGAGACGAGCGGTGTCTTCCCAGTGAGGATCTTTTTGAGACTCGGTGGTTATCATCATGATACAAACGCGGTGGATTTCCGAATAAACTTGTTCGAGCATTACCGCGCCATATTGACGGATAGCCTCGTCGAGCTCGGCTTGATTTTCGTAGATCTTGCCCAAAAACTCGTTACGCGGACCTTTTTCGGTATTAATCCACTTCACCTCTTGCGTCAAATTAGCGTAAGCTTGATAGTGATCGTAAATATCGCCCAAAGGATTCCAGAATTCCGAATGCAAGTAGTCTCTGAAATTGAGAAGTTTTACGTCGTAGCCCTGCTTTTTGAGTTCTTTCGAAGTGAGCTTATACAACTCGCCTTTAGGGTCGGAAATAATCATACTGCGCTTGTTTTTGAAGTGCGAGTACGAATAAATAGTAGGAATGACGTATTGAGTGGTCTTCCCAAGACGAGTCGCCGCGATAACGCCCACGTGGTTTTCTCTTTCCGAGTAGAGTTGTTGAAGTTTGCCGTCCACCAAATAGTTGGCTTTCAGTACGCCCGACACCTCGGTTTCGGGAAGATCTTCGTAGCGAATGACGTTTCCGTCTTTCGCCACTTTGTCGTAGTCTATAAGTACGGTATTTTCGTAACCGTTAAGTAAGGAATTATTGATCTTCATCTATTTTACCTCCGAAACCATAGCGTTTCTTGTGCGAGCCTGCGTCGGCAAAGAATTTCGCCATGTTTTCCATAGTTAAGTTTACGTCGCCTACTCTCAACTCTTTGATAGCTGCGTCGAGAATGGTTTCCGCTTTATCAATGCCCATTCCAACGAGTTTTTGAATGACGTCGTCCGAAAGGCTCGAACGCGCGACCAACGCTTTCTTGCACTTTTGATTAAAGATATCTTTAATCGCAAAGGGCAATTCTTTCTCGCTCAATTCGCGTACTTTTACCTGCTCGGTATAGGGCGCGTAGGTTTCCGCGTTCTCTTTGTCGCAGATAACGACGGGGTACACTGCGGACAAATTGATAGCCACGGCGGGATTCTTCAAACGGAACTTACGTCTTATAGAGTTTTGAACGAATTCCAATATCTTGGCGTTAACTACGGGGGATACCTCGCCTCTTACCACGAAGATCAAAACGTTGGAAGCGTCCTCGTCGATGGAACGAATTACCGCGTTATCCGACGAGTCGTCGAGATCGGATTCGGTGAGTTCGCGAGCGTAGATATTTTCGGTATGCGCGCCTTGGAACGCATTCTTTATCGCTCTTACGTAAACCGAAGAGACGTATTTATCGTCCGAGACAATGCATAAGGGACGGTAGAAAGATTTGCCGCGCAACTCGTTATTACGGAGTACTACGTCGATTTTGCTTTGTTCTTCCTCTCTGTCGAAAACCATCTTAACGGATTTATACGCCATTTTGGAAAATTCCAACTTCAAAGGTAGATCGCAAGCCGCCGCGACGAGCCCTTTATTCTCGGATAAAATCAATTTGTATTTATCAGACAAAGAGATAAGGTCGCTTTGCAATACTCTTTCGTAAGCGGGATTAAAGGTGTCGGGTTCGGCTTTTTGTTGACTGAAAGCGTCTCTTACGAGCAAAACTTTTTCGTCTTTTAAATCGCTCTTTACACCGTACTTCTCCGCCGCCGAACGAGTCAAGTATTCGAAGGGGGTATTAAGAGTAGCCGCGTTCAAGATAGCGACCGAAGCCGTCTTGTCTTCTTTGCGGAATTTCAAGAGCGCGAGTGCAGCGTTCACGTCGCCCCAATCCGCCGCCTTTTTGATAAAGTCGATACCGCTCAGTTCGTTTTTATCGAAGATGAGACCGACGCATTGAAGAACGCCCAAACAACGCATGGCGGCGATCTTTCCGCTCAAAGCGTTATTCATAAGATTCTTCTTAATAGTCAACGCGGTCATACCCTCTTTTGCGATCAATTCAAACTTCGCGGCGTAGGAGAGGGCTTGTCCTTTTGCGGCGATGAGTTGATGCTCGTCATCGAGGTTGGAAACGCCCAAATACTCGTTTACTCTTAAATAACGGTTGTAATCTTCCAAGGTTCTTATTTCCGCTACTTCCTCGTTAAGCGTAAGAGCGTAAAGCGCCTCGGCTTCTTTTTTTCCAAGCATAGAAACGTCGGCAACCGCGTTGAAAACGTCTTTATTCGCAAGATTGCCGAGCATACTTTCAAAAAGGAAGTATTCGCTTAAACAGTTTTCGTATTTTTCTAACATATCGTTTAACCCTCCTTTGCTTTGTTTCTCGAAGGAATGACCATATCGATAAGCCCGTATTTGAGAGCCTCGTCAGCGGTCATCGTGTAATCGCGATCGGTGTCTTTCGCGATAGTTTTAACGGTTTTACCGGTGTTTTCGGCAAGAATTGTATTCAAACGCAATCTTGTCGCTTCGATCTCTTTCGCCGCGATTATGATGTCGCTCGCTTGTCCGCTTGCGCCGCCCAAGGGTTGGTGAATGAGTATCTGACAATTCTTGGTGGCTCGTCTGTAACCTTTAGAGCCCGCGGATAAAAGGAAAGCGCCCATGCTTGCGGCAAGACCAACGCCTACGGTGACGATCCTCGCCTTAATATAGTTCATCGTATCGTAAATCGCGAGGCCTGCGGTGACCATACCGCCGGGGGAATTGATCTGAATGGTTATCTCTTCGACGCCGAGACTATCCAAATACTGAAGCTGCGAAATAACGCGCTCCGCCGATTGAAAATTGATCTCGCCGAAGATATTTACGGTGTTGTTCTTAAGAGAATAGTTTTCAGAGAATTCTTCTTTCATTTTTATGGTCCTCCATATATGCGTTTGACGGAACATCCGCCCAGTTAGTTTCACGTGATAGTTTAGTAGGCGATAAACGCGAAAAAAGTCTAAAAACTTTTTCGCTTTTTTCGACTTGGTTGCCCTGCCCATATTAAGTACGGGGAAAACGTAAATTTCGACTTAATTTTTTTCAATTTTTCTTTTTACGATTTGATTATATCATTAATATACGCCGCCGTTGTAAATTACAAAATTACAATATAAGGAATATCTTTTACAATATACACGATTACAGTATATAAAAAACTATTGCTTAAATGAGAAAATTTATATTATAATGGTTATAAGAACGAAGGATGGTGTTATAATGAAATACTTTGACCAAACGACTTTTAAAGGCGAGCGCGCCTGCTTCGCGACGGACGGCGCGACGTTTACCAACTGCATTTTTTCAGACGGCGAATCCCCGTTAAAAGAAAGCAAGAACGTGATTTTGAAAGGCGGAGCTTTCAAATGGAAATACCCTCTTTGGTACGCGGAAAACGTGGAAGCCGACGGTTGTCTATTTGAGGATAACGCAAGAGCGGGGGTTTGGTACTCCAAAAACGTGGTTGTCGCAAACACCGTCGTGCAAGCGCCCAAGAATTTCAGACGTTGCGAGGATCTCACGTTAAAGAAGGTTTTCTTCCCTAACGCGGAAGAAACTCTTTGGTCGTGTAAAAAGGTGGTTTTAGATAGCGTTACCGTAAGAGGCGACTATTTCGCTATGAATTCGGAAGATATAGAGGTAAGGGATCTTACTTTAAACGGCAAGTATTCCTTCGACGGCGTTAAAAACGTAACGGTGAGGAATTCCCGCATCGTCACGAAAGACGCTTTTTGGAACAGCGAAAACGTTACCGTTTACGACAGCTATATTCAAAGCGAATATTTGGGTTGGAATTCCAAGAACGTCACCTTCATAAACTGCACTATCGAGAGTTTACAGGGGTTGTGCTACATTGAAAACCTCGTAATGAGGGATTGCAAACTGATAAACACGAATTTAGCGTTCGAGTATTCGGATATCGACGCGGTTATAAATTCAAAAATAGACAGCGTATTCAACCCACGTTCGGGATATCTTAAAGCCAATTCGATAGGCGAATTGATAATGGAAAAGGATCTCGTCGACGAGGGAAAGACCTTCGTAGAATGTTACGACGTCGATAAAAAATCGACTAAACCTGAATGGAAATGAGTTACGATTTTTCTTGCCCCGATAGACGCGGGAAATCTTTGAAATGGGACGTTAATGAAGACGAATTGCCTATGTGGGTGGCGGATATGGATTTCAAGACTGCCCCCGAGGTAATATCCGCTTTGCGCGAAAGGGTGGAGCACGGCGTATTCGGTTATATTGACGTTCCGGACGAGTGGTATGCCGCTTATATCGACTGGTGGAAACGCCGCCACGGCTTGACTATCGAAAAAGAGTGGCTCGCCTTTTGTACGGGCGTTATACCGGCTATATCCTCTCTCGTGCGTAAATTCACCACGCCTAACGAACGAGTGGTGATACTGACGCCCGTTTATAACATCTTTTTTAATAGTATCGTCAACAACGGACGGAAGCCGCTGGAATGCCCTCTCGCTTATTCGAACGGCGAGTACGATATCGATTTCGACTTGCTGGAAAAAGCCTTGCAACAGCCGCAAACAACGATGATGATACTATGCAATCCGCATAATCCCGTCGGTAAGATCTGGGACAAAGAAACTCTCGCAAAGATAGGCGAATTATGTTATGCAAACGGCGTTACCGTAATTTCAGACGAAATACATTGCGACCTTACCGCGCCTAATGAAGAATACGTTCCTTTCGCGCTCGCTTCCGAAATATGCAAGAATATTTCGATAACCTGCGTTTCACCCACCAAGACCTTTAATTTGGCGGGAATTCAAACGTCGGCGATATTCATCCCCAACGTCCATTTGAGAAACAGAGCGATACGCGCGATAAATACCGACGAAGTAGCGGAACCCAACGTTTTCGCGTGTTTAGCCGCCACCGCCGCTTTTAACGAAGGTGAGAAATGGCTCGACGAATTACGCGCTTACCTTTGGAAAAATCGAGTCTACGCCGAAGAGTTTATCAACGAAAACATACCTCCTCTTAAAGCGATAGTAGGCAAAGCGACGTACTTGCTTTGGATAGACCTTAACGGCTTAAAAAACCAACCTCACGCCTCGGAAATAATACGAAAGGAAGGCAAACTCGTTCTGAACGAAGGCTCGTCCTACGGCAAAGCGGGCGAAGGCTTTTTACGTTTGAACCTTGCAACGAGTTTCGAAAACCTTAAAGAAGGTCTTGTTCGTTTAAAAAAATCCGTAGACCTTATAAAATCCAACCGCTAATATACCTTCCCCGTCGATTGATCTACTTATCGTACATATTCTCTTTGTATAACCTTGAAATCGGTTAAACTTTCCCTGTCTTTTATTCCTTTAGTCGTAAAAAGCAAATCATTATTTATTTGTTGCTTATACGATTACGAAGTTTTATTGATTTCTTTAGTTATGCTTGTGCTGTTTGTTTTGAAAACAATTGGCTTAATGTAATCTATGCTCGAGATTAACTATGCTGTAGATGAAAATTAACAAAATCGGAAGCATTTTCTTTTTTGATTTGAATATTGAAAAACAAATATTTAAGCAAGTTTTTCGATGACAGCGAGAAATGTTTTTAAAAAGCGAAAAATTTTTCAAAAAAATAATCAAAACGATTGTAACGTTCTCGAAATATTATGGTATAATAATTATTGAAATAATTTAGGGAGATAGTCGGGTATGCTTGAACTGAAAAACATAGTGAAATATTACGGACAAGGCGATAATAGAGTGCTTGCTTTGAACGGGGTGAGTCTTTCTTTCCGCAAAAGCGAGTTTGTCTCGATTTTAGGTCCTTCGGGTTGCGGAAAGACCACACTTCTCAATATTATTGGCGGTCTTGATAGATATACCGACGGCGATATTCGTATCGACGGAGTTTCCACTAAAAGATTTAAAGACAAAGACTGGGACGTTTATCGTAATCACAGCATAGGTTTCGTTTTTCAGAGCTATAATCTTATTCCTCATTTAAGCGTTGTCGAAAACGTAGAAATGGCGTTGAATATCGGTGGCGAAGACGTAAAAACGCGTAGAGAAAAGGCTATGACGGCGCTTGAAAAGGTTGGGCTTAAAGAACAAGCCAAGAAAAAGCCTAATCAACTTTCGGGCGGTCAAATGCAAAGGGTTGCTATCGCTCGCGCGATTATAACCGATCCCGATATTATTTTGGCGGACGAACCGACGGGGGCGCTTGACAGCGTAACGGGTATTCAGGTTATGGATATTTTGAAAGAGCTATCCAAAGAACGTCTTATCATAATGGTTACGCACAACCCCGAACTTGCCGCGCTTTACAGCACGCGAACGATAGAACTTAAAGATGGTAAAGTCGTAGGCGATTCTAACGAATATATTCCCGAAGAAAAAGAAGAAAACAAAGTAGTTAGCGGTAAAACGGCGATGTCTTTCTTTACCGCAGTCAAATCCAGCTTATTGAACCTTGCGTCTAAGCGGGCGCGTACGCTACTTACTTGTGTGGCGAGCAGTATCGGAATAATAGGTATCGCTTTGATATTATCGGTATCAAACGGTATGAAGGGTTATATGTCTTCTATGCAGCAGGACAGTTTGGGCGAATATCCCATCTCGGTCAGCGCGATATCTTTTGACTTTGCGACGATGTTCAGCGGTTTCGGCGGAGGCAATACGCCGTCTGGTACGGACAACACACAAATAAGGAATTACCCGAAGTATCCCACCGACCAGTCCATAATACCTTATAAAAACGAGATGACCGACATTTTGAAGTCGATGATAACTCACAGCGCGATAGACGAGCACTTCTTGGATTATATCAGTAAAATAGATCCCGAGATGTTGACCGCAATACAGTTTTATAGGGATATAAAGGCGCACGTCGTGGTCTATGAAAAAAGCCAGCAAGGTGATGAGATAGGCAACTTACTTGATATAGAGGCGGCTAAATGGCAGGAAATCCTCGACAACCTCGAATACATGAAAACGCAATACGACGTTATAAACGAGGGTGGGCGTTTCCCGGAAAAAGCCGATGAGATTGCGATAGTGGTGGATAAATACAACCGATTGAACGTGGAAATCCTCGACGCTTTAGGGATACCTTATATTCCTGCCGAAGACGGTCTCGGCTACGTTGACGTGCCGTTTTCCGAATTTCTGAACGTAAATATGGGCGTCGTTTTCAACGACGACTATTACGAATACGACGAAGGCAAGGGTATTTTTCTCGAATCCGATAAGGTAGGCGCGCCCGCCGAACTCTACGAAGGCAGTTATAAACTAAAAGTCACCGCGATACTTCGAAGCAATAAAAACACGTCTATGGGTTGGCTTTCTTCGGGCGTCGCATATACTCCCGCTTTGACTAAATTAATCATAGAAAACGGCAAACAATCCAAGATAGCGAAGGCGCAGACGGCGGCTTACGAAAAGTATCTAGAAGACGTTAAAACCGACGATAATGCGTATATGGTAGACGTAAGAACGGGCAAGAAAGCAACCAACCAGTGGGCGATGATAATAAATCTTGCGAGTTCCATGGGGTTTGCGGACTTCAAAGAAGTTTTCAATATGGATGGGAAGATAATGTATGAAGAAACTATGCGTAATTTAGGCGCAACCGATATTCCCGCGATAGTTTATTTCTATCCTTCCGACTTCCAAAACAAGGAAAAACTCGTTTCCTATCTTGAAGCCTACAACGACGGAAAAGAGGAAAACGAAAAGGTCTACGTTACCGACAGTACGGCTGCGATGATAGGTATGGTTCAGAATATGATAAACGCCATTACCTACGTCCTTATAGCGTTTTCCGCTATATCTTTGGTCGTAAGTTCGGTAATGATAGCGATAATAACGTATATTTCGGTAATGGAGCGCACGAAAGAAATCGGCGTTTTGAGAGCGATGGGGGCGAGAAAAATAGACGTTTCGCGCATATTTAACGCTGAAACGTTGATTATAGGGCTTGCAAGCGGTATTTTCGCTATAATCGTGACTTATCTTTTGGACTTGATTCTATCGCTCGTATTGCTTAAACTGACAGGCATAGCATCGCTTGCGGTGCTCTCGCCTTTGAACGCTTTGATCCTCGTTGCGATAAGCGTGTTTTTAACGGTGATCGCCGGGCTAATACCCGCGTTTTCGGCAAGTCGTAAAGATCCCGTAAACGCTTTGAGGTCGGAATAATGCAGTATGTTTTAGGCGCGCTGCGAAGGGCGGTTCAAGACTTCGATATGATAAAAGAGGGCGATAAAATCGCCGTAGGTCTTTCGGGCGGGAAAGACAGCCTTTTGCTGTTGGACGCGTTGGAACGTTACCGTAAATTTTCCCCCGTGAACTTCACTTTATGCGCTATACATATAGATATGGGATTCAAATCGGACGATACGGACAGGCTTCGCCCGCTTATCGAACACGTGGAGTCTCAAGATGTGGAATTACATATTGTAAAGACAGATCTTGCCGAGATAATCTTCGATATAAGAAAAGAGCCTAATCCTTGCAGTTTATGCTCTAAAATGCGCCGCGGCGCGCTATGCAACGCCGCGAAAGAATTCGGCGCGAATAAAGTTGCGTTGGGGCATCACGCCGACGACGTTTTGGAAACTTTTATGCTTTCTTTAGCGTACGAAGGCAGATTTTCCACTTTCCAACCGACGAGTTACATGAGTCGATCGGAAATAACGGTCATAAGACCTTTTATTTACCTCGAAGAGAGCGAGGTAAAACGAGCGATAAGAAAGCTCGATCTTCCCGTTATTCCAAACCTTTGCCCTGCCGATAAGCATACTCAACGACAGGCGGTAAAAGAGTATGCCGCCGAACTTAATTCTCGTATTCCCGGCGTAAAGCAAAGGATGCTGTCCGCTATTTATCATCCCGAACGCAACTCTTTATGGCAAGAGCCCGCTAAACCTCGCGGGAGAAAAACCCCAACCAAAAAAAGCGATCAAACGTAAATCTACGCTTATTATCCGTTATTCTCGCTCGGTATAACGCTCTTTTTTTTGATATTGCTATCGAGGAACCGGAAATCTCGGTTTACTAGATTACGTTTTTCGTTTTCTTTATTCACCTTGATACACTCGAAAAAAATACGTTTCGTGATTGTAGTCGAATACGCCCTCGCACGCGATGATCGCATTATTCCTTTAACTATTCTTTGTCGCGTACTTTTTGCGAGTGCTTTCCCCGCCTCTTATATGCCTTTCGTCGAGGTTTGTTTCCAATACTTTAACCGTGTTAGCGTAAAGCGTTTCGTCTATTTTCGGTAAACGTTTACGCACGTCGGTGTGCACCGTTGATTTTCCAATCCCGAACTTTTTCGCCGTTTCTCTTACCGTCGCCTTATATTCTACTATGTACTCCGCGCACTTTACCGTTCTTTCGACAATTTCCGATTTCATAATAAAATCTATGCTCTTTCGTTTATCGCTATGCCGAATAAACGGGATATCCGCCGAACAAAGAAAAAAGTGTTTAGAATTTATGATATCAAGATATAAGTTTTCTTTATATCACTGGCGATATATTGGCGTTTTCGTGGCTTTTCAACCCAATTATTAAATGTTTTTAATAACTTAAATTAGATACCCTATTGACTTTTATGCGCGGATATTATAAAATATTTTGTAGATTATGTTCACCCGTATGCGTATACGCGTACGTGTGTGACGGAGGTAAATATGAAAACTCAACGCTTAAGCATCATTGTTTTGCTACTTGTCATAATGACGACGGCTTTCTGTCTCGTCTTTACGGCTTGCGCGAAAGACAAAGAATTCCGAGTCTCACCCGTAGACGGCGGTAATCAGACCGTTGTCGACGGCAAAGAAGTGACCGACGTGGAAAAGTTGGATACCACCGACTTCTTCGCGGTCTTGGGCGAATTCGTTAATTTCTACAAAGCCGCTTCGGTCTCGACGGACGATAAAGACTATTTCGTTTTCGATCTTAAGACCGATAAATTGACGATGGTCAACGACGGTGTAACGACCGAGTATTACGGCGAATTCAAGTTCCGCTATTTTTGCGCGGACGGCGCTACCGAGCAACAAGTCAATCGCAACAGCGTAGGTTCTTTGGAATTACGCAAAGTTCAAGGCGATCTGTTGTTCGCGATCTTCTACGAAGAGGGCGTTTTCTATATCGATCTTGCTAACGGCGCGAGAATGTACGTCAATGAACTCAACCTTGCTCAACTTGCCAAATTGACCGGCTCTTTGGGCGGAGCGGTGGACGATATCGCATCTTTGGGTTCCAAACTCGACGCGCTGGATCTTGGTTTTATCAACTTGGCGCCTATCATAAGCTCGTTGCTTGAAAACCTCATAAAGAGAGCGGATATAACGACCTTGACTTCGGTAGTCAACGATAAGGTTACCGAGTATCAAACCTTCGACCTCGAATTCGACGTCACTTCCTTCGTGAAGGGTATGTTCTTGCAGATCTCGAATTTCTGGGGCATTGTCAAAGCGACCGTGGGCGATCTCGATTCTGTTCTCACCGCGTTGCCTATGGGTATGACATTCGCGCAGCTTGCGGCTTATCCTCTTGAAAACATTACCTTTAAGATTGGTATCGAAACTATCAACGGTACGTTCGACCGCTTTACCTCCGAGGTCGGATATTCCGAAGATATTTTCCGTTTGGGCGTAGCCATCGGCGCGGAGTACTTGGGCGACGACATTTCCGCCGTTTCCTTCGAGACTCCCGATATCAACGAATACGAAGAGTTTTCTATCTTGAATTTGGATTTCAGCACCTCCGTTTTGATTTCCAACGAATCTCAAAAGACTTTCAACGTCGGTGAAGTTGCCGGCGAATTTCTTACCAACGTTTTGGGCTTGCAGACCATAGGCTCGTTGGCGGATAGCGAAGTATCCTTGGGTATAGGTTCTCTCGGTATTAACTTGAGAGTACAGGCGTCTTTGGATCTCGCGAGGAACGAACGCAATAAAATACAAATTTTAATGGGCGTTAACGGATCCGAGGATAACGTCGCGAAGATTAAATATCAAGGCGATACCGAAAAGCTTATTATAGATCTTTCCGCTCTCGGACTTCCTTCCTTCTCTTATACGTTTAACCTTAATAACGTTTTGGTGCCCTTGCTCGGCGAGACTATCGTATCTTCTTTGAGCGGTACCGCCGCAGCGGAAGACGTAGAGGACGCTTTGATAAGCCTTTACGGCGGCGACGACCTCTATTCCGCTTTGGTTAATTACTTTGCGGTCAATCCCATCTATTTGGCTCCCGCAGGCGAGACCAATCCCAATATTTTGGGACTTTTGAAAAACAATATCGTTCCTTTGTTGGCTCAAATACTCCGCGCTCTCGAACTTGACAAACCCGGTAAGAAATTGACGCTCACCTTTACGCGCGATATGCTTTGCGGCGCTTTGAACACCGTCTCGGGTTTGGTTACAAAAGATTCTTCCGATCCCAAAGATATCGGTAACGTTCTCAAGGCGTTGGCGAATATGATAGATAACAGAGTATTCTCCGAGAAAGACGTCGCTTTCCGTTCTATGGTTTTGGAGCTCGGTCTTATAGCCGAAGCTCATAGATTCGGCGTAAGCGTTGACGTTAGCGTAGATCTTGCGCAGGATACCACTATGAAAGTAGGCTTACCTCTCGTTGGTCTTGGCTTCGCTCCCGAATTCGTCGATGCTGTATATACTACCGATCTCACCGATCTCGACGAGATATCCAACGTTTCTTTCGGCGGCGAAATAGATATAGACTTTACGACTGGCGAAGTCGGCGCGAACGGATTGTCTATCGACCTTAACGACGCGATAGGCGGTTTGCGCGACTATATCGGCGAGATGGCTGCGCTCTTGAACTTTACCGACAAGATAGAGGCTGGCGTAAACGTTAAATTGCAAGGCAACGTTGGGCTCGACGGCGTCAGCGCTTCCGCTTTGTTGCGCGGTGAATCCTTGAATCCCAAATTGGAAAACGTTCAACTCGCTATGGTTATAACCGCGAAAGGCGAGACCGATCCTCTTATCGCCGTGTATTACACTCATTACGGCGCGGACGGCAACGAATCCGCCGTATTCGTAGATCTCCATAATCTCGGCATCGAGGGTATGACGATACCTCGTATAAAATACGATATCGATTTGGAAACCCTCGTTAACAATAAGTTGAACGCCTTGACGATCACCGATCCTTCTCAAACCGAAGAAGAGGATGAACCCGAAGAAATCGTGGAAGAAGAACCGACTCAAGATGCTGCGGCGATTTCTCTCGATCAAATAGTCGGGCTTATCGGTTCGGTCATCGGTAGAATAGACGTAAGACAGGATAGACTCGGCGTTTACGTAGCGACCGACGTTTTAGAAAACGTCGCGTCCATCCTTTTGGGCGAGGATATCGAGAATATGCTCAAACTCGACAGCGAAAGTAAAATACAAATATCCGTCGAGGACGGTTTGAAAGTCGAGGCGAGAGTGGGCATCGATACCAAGGGCGACGTAAACGACAACGTTTCTCTCAATGTGGTGTTGAAGAACTTGTACCTCAAAATGGGACGCAGCGAATTCCCCGAGGTCGATCCTTCGTTGTATAAGAATTTACAGGACATTACCGCTATTTCGGTTTCCGCTTCCGCATACGTCAATTACGATCTCGACACCAATACTTACGACCTCAGCGATATAGTTCCTTTGGCGGGCAATTTCGTAGAAGGCGGCATCGCCGAATTGTTGAGCGATCTCTTGTTGAATGTTCAAGTTATAGGCGACGATGATAACGCCGTTAAGGGCTCTATCCTCGTTAAACTCGACGTGAACCTCAACTTCGAGGACGGCTTTGACGTTTCAAAATTGTTGAATACGTTGGAAGCTAAGGTCGAATTGCTATCGGACGGTCAATCCTTGTTGAAACTGTACTTTGACGGCATCTATCTCTACGTCGACGCTAACGCCGGCGTTTTGGAAGGTTCCGCGGTCAGCGGTTTCGATATCGACAGCTTTAAGATAAGAGTAGGCAAATTGCCTTGCGGTTGTACTTGTTCCGAATGTATTCAAAGAGGCGGTTGTTATCTCGGCTCCAACGTGGTTTGTAAAGACGACGACTGCGAGTGCGATTGCTGTATGATAGTTTCCGAGGCGGACGAAGAAGAGTCCGGCGGAATTCTCGACGTTATACTCGCCAACGTAGGCGTGCTTTCTTCCATAGATATAGGCAGCAAAGGTATCGCCGTCAATTTGGCTTCCAATACGTTTAGAAGAGTTTTGAATATCGTGGGTAGCGAAGCGCTCGGCATAGACAATTTCTATCAAGGCGTGGCTCTCGACGGTTTGACTCCTCGTATCTACGCTGAATTCGGTTCGAGCGGCATAGGTTTAGGCTTGACGTTGTTCCTTAACGACGGCGCTGACGAAGAGTACGGTTACATCAACGTAGGCTTGGGCGATTTGACCGTCGCTCTCGAGAATAACGATTCCCTCATTCCCGCGGACGTTTTGGCGTTCTCGGAATTGAATATTTCCGATCTCAGTGAAATGAGCGCCGCGATAACGGGTTCCATTACCCTCGATATCGCAAAATTCGATAAAGGCGAACAAGGAAGCAACCTCGGCACCTTGCTCAAATCCATAGTTCCCGCTCTCGACTTGGGCGTGGCTGTGGTAGGCGACGACTATAACCTCGAACTTGCTTTCGATCTTAACGCGAACGTCGACCTCTCTTCGTTGGATCTTAACGATCTTTCCCGCGCGGCTGAAATACTTCAAGACGCTCAACTATTGTTGAAAGTTTACGTTGTAAACGGCGGCGTAAGAAGTAAAGAAGTAATAATGCTCTTCTACGACGGACTCACCGATACCGTTTATGCGAAAGCCGACCTCTTCGGTATAGGCGCGGTTTCTTATAAGGGACTTGACGTCTACGAAATGATATCCGCTCTCACCGCTACCGAAGAAGAGGAATCCGAATCCGCCGACGTAGACGGTAAAGCGAAACTCGTCGCGCTTAAATTCAATAAAAACGGCATAGCCGTTTCCGCAACCGGCGCTTTGGTTGCCGGCGCTCTCGCTCAATTCGGTATTTCGTTGGGCGGAATCGATATAGGCGAATATCTCGACACTATCGGCGTCGGCCTCACCACTGACGGCGGCATTTCGGTATCCTTGGGCGTCGCGGGCGTTAACGCCGCGGTAGCGATCAACGGATTGCATATGGGTATGGGCTACATAGATATCGAAAAATCGGCGTTCGACGGTTGTAAGAAGTCCGACTTCGTTGTCGTAAGCGACGAGAATGGTAAGCCCGCTTTGCACGAAATATACTTCGCGCTTTCCGCGGATTTCGATCTTTCCGGTACTTTAACCGGCGCGTCTACGGGCGTAGGCGTGGATCTTGCGCCCACCGCTTATAAACTTTTGGATAATTTGAATATCGTCGGCGACGTAAGCGACTTCCTAAAACAAATAGCCGTTTACCTCGAATACGATCTTGACGCTCGCTTTACGTTGAACCTCAAAGGCTTCGCGAATATCTACGACCTTTCCGAGATAGTTTTATCGATAGAAGTCACCGATAGCGAAGGCGTCACTTTAATAGGCTTGTACTACGACAGTAACACCGATAGAGTTTACGCGACCATACCTTCGCTTAATCTAAAAGACTTCTACGTCGAACTTCCCGTGATCAGGGATACTTTGCAAGGTTCCATAGGAACTTCCGTGATAGAAGCGCTCGCGATAGTCAGCGGCGCGGACGTCAACGCTTCCGAAGCGGCGGCTCTTGAACTCGGCGATCTCGACGTTCTTTCTCTCGTCAGCGAAATCATAGATAAGGTTGAGATAGACGGCAGTAAGGGATTGCTGAAAATATCCACCGTTACGAATATGATAGGCGTGGCGACCGCTTTGTTGTCTCTCGACGTGTTGGACGACGTGGTATTACCCGACCTCGGCGCGTCGGTAACTTTGGGCGTGGACAACGACGAAGGCGTATCCATCGGCGTAGGCGTTTCCGCTTATAGAAATGCGGAAGAATGTTTCGCGATGAACTTGGGCGTAAACGGTTTCAAACTCGACTTCAAGAAACCCGCGAATATGCTTCCCGACCTTTCCGGTTACGTCGAATGGACGAAGATAAATCTCGGCTTCTCTACTAAGGCTCAAGTTTCTTTGACTCTCGATGGTGAATACGCTTCCATCGTGAACGAAGTCATCGCTTCAAGTATCACGGGTAGCGCATTTGAATTCGTAGTCGATTCCGAGAGCGGCAAGGTTACCGCGGATCTCGGCGTAGATATGGCTTTGAACGTTAAACTCAACGACTTCAAAGACGTAGGCGTGGAAATGTGGTTGAGCTTGTATTACAACGCGAAAGATTCCTTAACGTTCAGCGACGACGATAGGCTTTTGGCGATCTACTTCAACTCTCTCGACAGATACGTCGACGGTAAACCCGTTGAATCCGTCTACTTCCAATTGGGCGGTAATAAACAAGGTAACAGCGCGATAAGAGTGGACGATCTCGGCATCACTGCGACCGTGCTTGATCTTATCAAGGATTATCTACCTAAGTCCGATGTTGCGGAAGCGGCAGATAGTTCCTTCGTTCAACTTTCCTTGTCTGACGGCGCTGCTATCCGCGTGAACGGCGGATTTATCGGCGCACTGCTCGACTTCCTTAAAGTCAGCAACCTCATTCCTATTCCCGACATCGGCAAATTGATAGACGGAGCGTCCATTTCCGCAAACGCGGACGAAATTGGGCTTTCCATCAACTTCGGCGGCGAAAGCGCGCTTGCCCTTTCGGTGTTGGATTATAAAGTATTCTTCGTAAACGATAGCGAGAACTTGTCCGCTGTAGAAGGATTTACGACATCTGTAGACGCTTTGAGAAACAAGGCCGTATCGTTGAAGGAACTCGATCAGATCTACTTCGCCTCTTCGTTCACGGTAGCGGGCTCTTTCGGTAAGACTCTCGACGAATACGGCAACGTCGTTTCCGACGAATTGGTAAGTTATAACGACGTTTTGAAACTTTTCCTCACTTCCGACGCTTCCGGCGAAGTTTACTATGGAGTAGACGTCGAGATGGGTGTTAGCGGATTGGATCTCAGTAATATGACCGTTGCGATGTTTACCGAAAACGCGTCTATAGCCGACGTAGTATCGAACATTATTGCCAACGTCGACGTTGAGCTGATGGTTATTATTAAGGATAAGAACAACGTTACAAACTATGCGGACGGCGAACCCGTTATCGGCGTTTACTATCATAGCAACGTCACCGACGTAGTTTACGTCAACTTCCCCGCGTTGAATTTGCAACTTGCTTTGCGCGACGCGTTCGATCTATCCGAAATCCTCACCAACCTGTTGAAGTCCATAGGAAATTCTTCTTCCGCCGAAGCGACCGACTACGTTACAATTTTGAAATTGCTTGATAAGATACTCGTATCCCCCGAGGGAATAGCGTTATCCGCCAGCGCGCAGATCTTGTCAAGAGCGATGACTTTAGCGGGAATTGACCTCTCGTTGCCCGAGGTCATCAGTTTCATCGGTATCGGCGAACTCAACGATCTCGCTATCGACACCGAGAGCGGTTCGGTAGGCGTTAATACCGATATAAAGAACGGTTTGGGTATTCGTCTTTCGGCTGTATCCAACCCCGATTATTCGCTCGATATCGCCATAGGCGATCCCGTCCTTGAATTCCGTTCGGAAAAGAAAGAGATTTACGCATATACCGAAAATGGCGGAATGAAGAGCGACTTCTTCGGTCAATTAAGTAAATACATAAGCGCGGACGCCGTTCACGCTCACGTCTCGTTCGACGTGGAATTAGACTTCACCGTCGGCGCTACTGCGGATTCCGAAGAGAGCAATCTTATCAACTTCAAAACCATCTTGGCGGAATTCGTAAACACCAACTTCTCGATTGATATAGTCGACTACTTGCACGGCAAATACGTGCTTTCGGTAGACGCCGCTATCAACTTGGCGGAAGGCGTAAACAATATGTACGGTCTCACATTCTATATCGTGTTGACCGAGATGGATCCCGAGAACACAAAATTGATGTCGTTGTACTACACCCGTACCGAAAAGAGCGGTATTTTGGGTATCGATTTACAAGGACTGCTCGGTATCGAGCCTTTCCAACTCGAAATGAACCTCGCCGAGATAGTGGGCGGCGTGTTCGACCTTGAAAAGCTCAGCTTCGCCGAAGACGGCGAGATTGAGAACGAGGACAGCTCGTTTATGGGCTTGCTCAATTCGTTGAGAGGCGTTTTGGGCGTATATCTTGCGACCGACGAAGTCAAGATCAAGGTCAGCGGCGAGATACTTCAAAGCGTATTGTCCTTTATCGGCTACGACAAGTATCTGCCCGCCTTGGAACAAGGCTTCACCCTTAAAAACAACGATAAAGTTATGGCTCTTAAAGACGGCGATTACGTCGCTACCGTAAAAGGTACGAGAGCGGGCGAAGCGGTAGAGGATTCCTTCAACTTCAAGAAAGCGATGAAGGAAAACGTCTACGTCCTTAATATTGGATATAAGAGTATCCAACGTATTTCGGTGTATCGTAATAGGGATTTGAGAGCGGAACTCACTTCCACTGCGCAAATCAACTCTTACTTCGCTATCGACAGAAACGCGGGAACCATTCGTTTCAGCAACGGCGCGGGCGCCAATTCTTTGTCGGTAGGTACGTACGAGATACGTATCGATTATTCGGACGGCTCCAAGTCTACCTTCGAAATGGTCAAGGAAGTCGTTATCACCACCGTCAACGTCATCGACTTGAACGATTTTGATATCGACGAGATAGTCCTCTCGGGCGAAAGCGACGTTACGTTGGTATCCGATCCCGACGACGCGCTTTGGTACGGCAATTACTTCGCCGTCAACGCGGTAGGCGCTTCGGTGAACTTAACCGTCGGTAACGGCGGACTCACGGCGCAAATCGTATTGAAAGACAATACCCAAGTTGCGTTGAGCGTCAAGAATATCAAGATCGACGCGGGCGAGTATCAAATCGATACTCCTCAATCCTATAAAGAAAACGTCGAATTCCTGACGATAAGCACCGAGATAGAATTCAACCTGCACGCCGAGGAAGGCGTTTCGGCGTCCATATCCAATCTTTTGGGCAACACTTTGGATAAGTATTTACCCAAAGGCGACCTGCCCTTCGATTATTCGGATATTCCCATCGGTATGTGGTTGGAAAACGACGTCGATCAACATTATTTGTTGACGTTACAAATGAATATCCACTTTGATCAATATGCGGATACTCCTTTGGATCTCGGCGGTTCGGAATTCGTAATCCAAATTTACAGTCTTAGCGATAACGCTGGCAAGCAAGTTATCGGCGACCTCAAACTCGGTATCGCCTATATCGGCACCGAGGGCGAAAACGGCGCGATCTACTTGAACGTTCCTTACTTCGATTTGCTTTTGAAGATAAACGAAGCGAACTTCAAAGCGTACGTCAATACGTTGGTTAACAGCTTCTTCTCTAAGAACAATACAGACGACGATCTTGCCGAGGCGAGCGAGAGCGCTATCACTATCGAAAGCGTTATCAACCTCTTCTTAGGTCTATCCATCGGCGAGAACTTTATGAGAGTCAATTTCGTCAGCGATATCCTCAACCTTGCGGTAAGACTCGCGGGACTTGAATTGGACTTCTCTCAAGTTAACGAAGAAAAGAGCTACGTCGCGATTTATAACTACTTATTGTACGACGACGTTCCCAAGACCACTTTCGTTGAGATCGACCTCGACGAAGTAACTTACGATAAATTCCTCGAAGCGCGTTTGGAAGCGTATATGAACGATAACAACGCGAACTATTTGTCCGACCTTATCGACGAACTCAACGCGCTATCCATCACCGACGCGGCTTCTCTCGACAAACGCGCCGAGATCGTAGACGATTTAGAGGGCTTCGATCCCGATAAGAACACGCAGGAGGAATTCAACGTTATCAAAGCGAAAGTCCTTGATCTCGTCGTAGACGGCGATCAGACCGCTTACGAAGCTTTGAAGGACGACTTCGACGCGTTCAAGATAAAAGACGAGTATCTCGATATCATAATCTACGCTTTGAATATCGGCTTCGACGGCGATCTCTATCACGAAGTACCTTTGGGGCAATATACCACCATCACTCAAGCGAAGGCTTTGTACTTCGATTTGAGCGGTTCCATCGATATCGAATCCGAAGGTAGCGTTATCAATATCGGTTCGCTTATAGATTCTGAAGAAGACGACAATATCTTCAACGACTTCCTTAACGAAATCGCGGGCAGTTCCACCAACTTGGTATTCCAGGAATCCAAACAATCCATAGATTTCAGTTTGGAAGCGAATATCGGTATGGGCTCGGATAAACTCAATATGATAGTGGACGGCGATTATACTTTCCGTGATCTCATGCTCGCTATGGTCGACGACATCTACCTCTGCTTCGAGATAAGCAGAAGAGTTGGCGATACCAAGGAAGTTTTGATAGACCTTAAATATCAAAACGAATACGTTTATCTCGATATGTCCGCTTTGGGCTTGCCCAAAGTCGGTATGGGCTTGACCGTTAAAGACGTATTACAACTCTTGGTCACCGACGATTCCGAAACCGCCGCGGCGGGTGAAATCGATCACGGCAACGCGTTCGAGGTTCTCTTCTATTCGGATAAACTAATGCTTAGAGGAAGCGTCAAGTTTATAGACTTGATACTCGATCTCTTCGGCTATAAGCTTAATCAAGCGAATATCTCTTTGGAAGCGAGCGTCGCCAAAGACCAACTCTTGCAGGCTTCTTTGGTAGCAGTAGACGACGCAAATCACGTAACTTCCATCGCGATAAGCATCAACAAACCCGTACTTACCTTGGGCGGTTTCTATAACAAGCAAATCGAGGACGCCACCGATTACGCAATGATCGACAACCTCGAATACATCTATTTGGCGACCACTCTCGAAATAGGTTATAGATTGAATAAGACCGAAAACGAAGACGATTACGTTTTGACCGACTTCTTCGCAGAGGAAATTGGGCTTAATCCCATTCCCGTCATAGTTACCGAGTCTACCGAAATGATAATGGTTATGGACTTCGCTTTGAACTTCTGCGTAAGCGACGTTACCAAGAGCGAACTCTATATCCACATGACCAACAACGATCCCAATAATAACGGCGAGTTGATGACCATATACTACGACGGAAACGGTTATCTCTATACTTCCGCGCCTATGTTCGGCAGCGACCTCAATATCAAGGTGGAATTCGATATAAGAAACATTCTTTCCATCTTCGGTAAAGAGGAACTCTTGGAAATGTTCAAGATCGACCAAAAGATAAAAGACGCTTTGTCCATCTTGAACTTCGGCGACAAAGAGGAAGAGGAAACCGCCGCCGCGGAAGGAGATCAAGAGAACACTATCGTTCAAATGATAACCCGTTTGATTAGCGAGGTCAGCCTTGCTTCGGACGGCGCGATAGGCGTTATCCTTAAAAACAATATCCTCGATTCTCTACCTTTGAGTTTCTTCAACAACGAGAGAGTCGCGAGAGAACTCAAAGAACTCAGCGTTTCCGTTGACTTCTTCAATAGAAGATTTGCCGCAAACGTCAAATTGAATTCCAAACTTGCGGGCGAGGCCGATCCCTATTTTAATATTGTTATTAGAGATTATAATATTAGAGGTTATAATAAGGGCGCTAAACAGGATATCGAATTCGACGGATCCCGTTATAACACCACCGAGGATTATAAGCACCTCTACTTCGACTTGGAAGGCACCATCGATTACTACTTTGCCGACGGCGAATATAACTTCGGCGGACTTATCACTAATTGGATAAGAGGCGCGGCCATTAACGTAGGTATCGAGGGTATAAACGGACAACTCTCTTACAAGCTTTCCGCTAAGATAGGTATCGGCGCGGACGTTTTGGAAAGATTGATGGATAGCGAAATAGTTCTCGAAATCTACTATGCGGGTATAGGCGATCCTAAACCTCAACACCTGCTGTTATCCATTTACTTCGACGTTCTCAAAGGCGAGATATACGTCGATCTGCCTTGGTTCGAAGTACCTCAATTGCTTATTACGGGCGTTGACGTTTCCAAGTATCTCAACGATTTCTTGAATGGCTCTAACGTAGCCGCCGCCGCGGACGAACCTTCTTGGTACGCTACCGCGAGGATGGTAGGCTCTATGATTGACCGCATCATCATTTCGGACGGCTCGGAAGGCAACTTACCCGAAGGCTTGAACGTCGTGTTCAAAGACACTTTAATACAGTCCTTGCTCGATAACCTTGCGAAAGACCTCAACATGAGCTTGCCTTTCACCTTGCAAGAAACCGACAAGGCTTACAGTTACGTAGGTTTAAGTATCAAGGAAAGACGTTTGACCATAGACCTCGAATTACAAAAGACCGATACTTCGGAAAGCGGTTACGTAAGGCTTAACGCCAAGATAAACGACGTTTATCTCGACGATACGAGTATTCGTCCCGATAGAACGCAAGACGTTACCGCATACACGGTATTGCTCGATCTAAGCAACCCCGTAGACGATATGCTCGTCCTTGAAACCATCTACTTCGAAGCTAATATGTCCTTCGACGTGGATATGATCGCGTCCGAAGTTAATTTGCAAAAAGTTCTTCGCTATTTGGTAAACGACAAACTCGTTATGAGTTTCGTCGACCATATAGATATGACCATTGACGTTTCTTTGGCGGCGAATATCAATTTGCGCCACCTCGGCTGGTCTGAATTGCTTTTGAAGATAAGCACTTCCCAAACCATTGAAGGAGTTACCAGCGAAGCGATGTTTATCCGCGTTTACTTCGTCGGTTTGGAAAACGCTTTCTATATCGACGCGCCTATGGTCGGTTTGTATGATATCAAGTACGAATTCGATCTCGGCTCGTTGCTTGACGGCTTATTGAAGAATCAACCCGTAGAGGAAGAAGTTACGCCCGTTATAACCGAGCTTGACTGCGGTTGCACCGATCTCGCTTGTATCCTTAACGGTTCGTGCTTCGATAAGAACGGCGATAAACTGTGTAAAGACGGTTGCGAGTGTACTTGCGCAAACTTCTCTTGCGGTTGTAATTGCGACGTTTGCAAGGCAAACGGATCGTGCGTAGACGCCGAAGGTAATAAATTATGCGAAGCCGGTTGTACCTGCGATCATTGTAAACTCGATTGCGGTTGTCAATGTATGGATTGTGTGATCAACGGCTCCTGCTTTGACGATGAAGGCAACAGACTTTGCTCTGAGTCTTGCGTTTGTAGCGACTGCGAACTTCCTTGCGGTTGTAGAGACGAATACTGCTTGGCGATAGCGAGACAAACGGGCGATTACGAAAACGCTTGCGGTCTCTACGGTATGTATTGTCATGGAAGAGACGGCGACTGCTGTAAGTGCCACAAAGCGTTGGGCTGTCGTTGTACCAATCCTAAGTGTATCGAAGAGGGACGTTGTATTTACGGTTGGGATCTCGGCGATCTTGCCGATCCTACCGACGACAAACCTCTTACGTACTGCGACGACGGTACGGGCGCTTGCTTGAACCATGAAAAATCTTGCATATGCCATAGAGACGTCCTGCTTTGCCATTGCGTCAATCCCAATCACGTGGAAGATTATAGCTGTCCCGTTCGCGCGTCTGAAGACGATCCTTGTATGTTCGTGCCTTTCGGCGAAGGCAAGATAACCGCTATAGTCGAAGGCGTAAGGGTTGAAGTTTCCGAAGAGACCTATTACCAATACTACGTAAGACCGGACAGCGAGACCGTATGTAACGGTAGTTGTTTGACGCACTATATGGGACTCGTTACCGATATCTTCGAAGAATTCACCATCACCAAAGATCATATGAAGGTAGTTACCAATAAATATTTGGTCGCTAACCTCTTTGAATTGATCGCAGGCGAAAAGTTGGCAGTCGAAGACACTCCCGGAGGTAGCATCGAGATAGTAATGAATTACTTGAAGCGTAATTCGGAAGGTCGTATCGAAGACGAGTCCTTCTTCAAGAACCTGCTCATTTCCGCAGCTATCAAGTATTACGGAAAAGATCAGATCGAGCCTTCTACGATAGGCGTTGAAGTCAAGAACTTCGTATTCAAGACGGGCGACCACGATATCGCGTTCTTGAAGATAGACGAATCCACTCGTAAGGAAACCGTTCAACTTGCCGATACGAACGAGTATCAACTTATTTCCGAGCCCGGTTCTACAGACTTGAGTTTGGCGAATATCAACAAGATATCCTTCAACCTCACCATAGAAATCAACGAAACCGCGGGTTACGTCAAATATAAGAACGGCGACATCGGCGATTACGAGACGGAATTCTCGGATATCTTGAGAAAGATAATTCCCGGTTTGGGCACCGTGTTCGGCTTGAAGACCACTCCTTATTCGCCTTCTATGGTATTTACTCTCGACGTATCGGGTTGTATAGACTTGAATAACGTCAACGCTTCGCAAGTGTTCATCACCTTGCATGAAGGCGGCGAAAGCAACGGAACGGTAGAACGTCGTTTGGGTTACATTTTCTACGACGGCGAAGCCCCCGAGGGAACCACGCTCTATTTGGATATCCCCGCTTTCAATATCAACCAGATCAAATACGTTGGAATAGATATCGACGGATTGCTTAATAAAGAAAAGCTCGAGTGCGGCTGTACCGACGTTCGTTGCAACGCGAACGGCTCTTGCTACAATGCGGACGGCGTGCGTATTTGCGCCGAAGGCTCTTGTACTTGTTCTTACTTCGAATGCGGTTGCAACTGCGATTCCTGTATTGCCGCGGGCGTTTGCGATTCTTGCCCCATCACTTGCAAGTGCGCTCACTGCGCGGTAGCCGCTCCTTCGGGAGACTCTTACCTAATATGCGGTTGCTCTAATGCCGAGTGCTTGGCGAGAGGTAGCTGTTACTACGGTTGTCCCACTTGCGCTTATACATTAAATCCCATTCCCGAAAATAACTGCCACGTCAATGCGTCCGGCAAGACTTTGAAGTGCGGTTGTTCGGATCCTCTCTGCGTAGGCAGAGGTTGCTGTTACGCTCTCTGTCCATACTGCGACGCGGATAGAGGTTGCGCCAAGAAGTACGACGCGAAGAATATGTTCTCGGATACGAGCGTAATGATCGCCACGCTTCTCGACTCCTTGCTCACCATCGACGTTTCTCTCGCTGCGGGCGTTCAAATCGGTATTGCTCCTTCGCTTTTAGCGTCGTTGCTCAACGCGATAGACGTTGATATCGACTTGGACGAATTGACCGACTTGGGTTACCTGAAAGGCGGTTTCAGACTCAGTCCCGAAGACGGCTTGGGTATCAACTTCGAATTCGGTACCAAAGCGGGCGAACTTCCCAACGACGTGGAAGAAATAGGCGTTCCTTCCATTCGTATATCGCTGGGTAACGTAGGTTTGAAGTTGAGAAAGGTAGACGTAAGAGCTCTTTTGGACGACGATATCAAATCCCGTCTCGATCACTTCACCGAATTGACCTTCAACGATAACGTTGCGATATCCGCAAGCGGTCGCTTGAATATTAAGGGAACCGAGGGCGATATCTCGCTCGACTCCTTGATAAGTAACCTCTTGAAGCAAAACGTAAGCCTCGGATTAGACTTTGATACTTACGATTACAATATCGAATATAACTTGCTCGCCAACATTAACTTGGATAGCATAATCAACTTCGATATCAATAAAGTTCTCACCGAAAACGAAATTCTCTTGGAATTGATAGACCTTTCGGATGAGAATAATCCCGAATTGATCGTTTCGCTCTATCTCGAAGACGGTTGGGCGTACGTTGACTTCGGTATCTTTGCGGATACTCCTTCCATTAAGGTCGACGTACTTAACCTGCTCGGCGAAAAGAGACTTGTTTCCGAAGCGGCTGAACCTACTACTTACTTGTCCTATAACGCTAATTCCGCTAAACCCGAAGTGGTATCTACGGGCAAGATGTACTTCTATCTCGACGACAACGCCAACGAACCTTATATGCTCGCCTTGAAGGGCAAAGACCTCGTTTCCGTGACCATCGAGAATATGAACGTCAACCATATCGCCGCCGAGAAGACCAAGGTAGTTCTTACGCCCGAAAATATTTCCGATTACTTCGAATTATCCGTCGACGGTAATTTGAGCGGATTCCTCTTCGCGAAGAACGACAACGTCGCGACGCTTGCCGACGACGTACAAGGCAACTACTACAATATCACCGTAACGACCACGGGTGGCAAAGTGACCTTCGCGTCCAAGATCGCTACGAGAAACCTCATCGGTTTCAGCGATATATTCGCGCAAGGCGGCATCGAAAAAGTCATCGCGACCGTACTTTCATTCGTGGAATACTTCACCGCGGGTAAAGACTACTTCTCGATGCGCGTAGGCGGCGATATCCTCTTCATCGTCGAAGAGCTTCTCGACCTCGACGGCGTCGTCCTCGATCTTCCCGAGATCGGAGGAATAGGCGTTAAAGTGCCTATGAAGTCCACGCTTACCGCGATAGACAAGGACGAATACGACGCCAACGTTTACAATTCCGATAAGTTCGGTATGAAGACGGTAAGTTCGGACGTTGAATTGGGCGAAATATCTTTGGCTTCGGTCGCTAAGATGGTATTGACCGTCAACGGCGAAACCTTTACGATAACCGAAGACCTTAATAAATACCTGAAAGAAGTTGACGGTAAGCTCTACTTGCGTTCTGATAATAGTTCCAAGACCATCGACCTCAACACCGGTTGTTACGAGCTTAAACTCTTCAACAGCGGTGAGGAATCGTTGACCGTTAAGTATTTCCACAAAGGCGCGTTCGTCGCTCCCGAGCTCGAACTTGACCTCAAGAACATAGTCGTTAAACTCGAAGTCGGCAATTACTTCTTCGTCGTATTGAAGAACGAAGGCGAGGAGTACACCGACGGCGACGGTAAGTATTGCTTGCTGAACTACGTTTCCAAAACATATTTGAAAAACGCGGACGGCGATTTCGTCGAAAAGAAATCCAAGCAAGTTATTAACGACGGCAAACGTAATCATATCGACTCGGATAAGTATAAAGACGTTCTTTCCGGCTTGGACGAATTGTACTTGGCTTTGTCCGCCGATATGACTATCGACATAAGCAACAATAATATAACCAATATAAACGATCCGTACAATTCGCAAGGCTCCATCTTCGGTTTAGGCGACAATCTTGCGAATTACATCGGCGCGGTTCTTCTCAACCTCGGTATGAGCGCGCACGAGATCAACGGCGATTATAGATTGATCGTAAGAGTACACTTGATGAGCCTTGACTTCACGAACTTCGATTACGACGATATCAAGGTTTACGTCAAAGTGCAAAAGAAGTGTCACGACGTTTGGTTCGGCGGCGAATACATAGACGAGAATGGCGACTACGTTGACGTCTTCTCGGTTTACTACGACGCGCAGAACCTCTATATCAACGCTAATCCCGACCTCTTCTCGCTCTTGCACGCTCCCGCTACCTATATATCCTTCAAAGACGCTTTCGACTTCTGGGAGACTTCTGCGGCAGCCGATTTGGAACGTTATACGCCTTACTCGATCTATGACAGCTATGCCGAAGCGGGTACGGGCTTCTCTGTTCCCGGTATCATCGAACTCTTCAATGGTATAAGAATAGGAAGAGGTAAGATAGGTATCGAGCTCGCGAACGGCTTCATCTCTTCGCTTATAAGAATGTTCACCGATTACGACTTCGAAGTGGATCTCGGCGTCTTCGGACTCGAAGTCAACTACATGGACGGTCAATTGATAATCGACTACGCGAAGAGCGACGTTTACACGCCTTCTCTCGCGCTTGACGCAGAAGGCAATCAACTTTACGAAGACGCGGTCGACTACGCGGGCGTCGTGATTAACGATCAAAACAAGACCTTATCGTTGACCGACGTAGCGTTAAATAACCTGCCCGACGGCGTATGGACGATCAACGTTTCTTATACTAACGGTTCGATGCAGTCCTTCACTGCGACTATTTCAGACGACGTTACCTACGCGATAGGCGGCGTGGCGAAGACCGTAGAAGAACTCTATACCGCTCTCGTCGAAGGAAAGACCATTAAGGAATTCGTACTCGTCGCGAACGAGATAACCGTTGATAAATACGAGGACGAAAACGACGGCGTTTACACCTACTTCCTTGCGGAAGAAAACGGTGAGACTCTCGTATTGGTCAATAGAAAGGTAATGTACTCTTTCGCAGCCGATACGGTTACTATAACCTTAACTCCTACCGAAGGCGCTCAGGACGTTCAAACCTTGAATATCCAAGCGGGTTGTTCGACCATCGTCAACGCTTCGGGTAAGAAGACCGTTGAATTTATCGGCGACTACTTCGTAATTCATTCTACTGCCGCCAAGAAGTTGAGCAAACTCACCTTTGCAGCGCCCGAACTCATTTGCATCGAGTTGAATGAAAAGGGTTACGATAAGCAAGATATGAGCCTGCTTATCAACGGCGGTAAAGTTGAAATAGGCTTCGAATTGCCCGAGAAATACAAGACCACCTCTTTGGGCGGTACGGGCGGTCCGTACAACGAACTCGAAGAATACAAGTTCAACACGATGGGCTTCAACGCAAGCACAAAGGGATTGAAACTCACCGATTATTCAAGTTGGAACCATAACGAATACTACGTCGGCGCGACTATGGAACTCACGTTGGACTACAAGAACTACGATATCGATCTCTTGTCCCTCTTCTATTCCAACCCCGGCGACGTACTCGACTTCACTACTTTGAAGAACGCGCTTTCCGCTACTATCCTCTTGGAAACTCAACGCGCGATCAACTTGAAGATCGACTTGAAGAGCAAGATCAACACGACCGACTGGAATTATACCGAGATAAGAATAGATATCTATCTCGACAACTATTACAAGATGGAAGGCGGAGTTAAGAAACTCGTTACCGATCCTATCATTCTTTACTTCGACGGCGCCGGCGCGGAAGAAGACGCCACCGTTTACGTCGACCTGTCTGCGTTCGGCCTCGACAAGATTTACTTCAAGTTCGACTTGATGACAATATTTAGAAATCTCGTTATCGGTATGATAGGTACTGCCGAGTACACGAGTTCCAATACCGACAACAACGTTATCGTAGACGGCGGTTTGGACTGCGGTTGTACCTGCGCTACCTGTTTGGCAAACGGCAAGTGTATTTCTTACGACCAAAGAACCTGCGATGAGAATTGTAATTGTAAACATTGCAGACTCGAATGCGGTTGTACAAACCAAGGCTGTATAGATATGGGCACTTGTTACGACTCCAACGGTATCCGCACTTGCGACGGTGAAAGCTGCGGTTGTAACTGCACCAAGCTTTCCTGCGGTTGTACTCACAAGGCTTGCGAACAAAACAACGGCTGTTATACCATCGATCTTGAAACGGGCGATGTTGTCAAGCTTTGCGGAAACAGCTGTAAGTGTTCGCACTGTATGCTCGAATGCGGTTGTAATTGTTCCTCTTGCCTGTCGGCGGGCGGCTGTATTGCCGATCCTGCGACCGGTTTAACGAGGTGCGACGAGAACTGTATGTGCAAGTGTCACGAGAACGAGCCTCAAGACAACAAGCAAATGCTTGATAAGATATTGGACGTTGCTAAATATGCGGATAAGATCATCGAATCCATCACCATTGGTAATTCGAGAATGTTTATCGCGCTCAATCCCAATATCCTAAATAACGTCTTCGCGGCTTTGGCAATACGCACTCTCTTCTCGGAAGATTGTAAGATCTACCTTGAAGGCAAGATATACGAAGACTTCGCCAACAGTTACTTACAACTCAACGTCGACCTACAACGCGGAGAACAAATCTACAAGACTCAAGTAAGATTCGGTAATCTCACGCTTTACGGCTACAACAACGAGAGCTTCTCCCGCGACTATCTTGCGAGCGAAGTGCCCGATCCGACCGGCGTACTCGAAGCGTTGAGCGCGAAGTGGAAGAAGTATCAAAAGAACGCCTTCTCGGATTACGTCATCAAGAAGAAAGTCGGCACCTCTTACGTCGCTTTCGACGGTACTATCACCGCAAGAACGGACGAACTCGCAGTATTCTACAAAGAAACCGACGAGGATCCTATCGCCATATTCAAGGCGGACGACTCCTTCTCGCCCGATATCAGACCTTCCGATATTACCGACGTGGTGAACGATTGGACGAGCGTTAAAGATTTACAAATCAAATTCTCTACTTCGTTGTACATAGATATCAACGGCGGAGAAGCGAATACCGACGTTATAAAGAATCTCACCGAGAACTTAAAAGATATCTTGCACGTTTCGCCTTCCGCGAACGACATAATACAAGCGATCTTCCGTAACGACGACTTCACCGATCAACCCGACTTCCGTTTGAGAATAGATATAGGTATGTTCCTCGATATGGGCAACCATTCTTCTACCGAATTGAAACTCGAGATTTCGAAAGAATATATGGTAGGCGACGAGGCGGTAGACTACTTATTGATAGGTTTGTATTACACCAATTCGGTGGATAACGGTACCTTGTACTTATCCTTGCCCGTATTGCAAATAAGCGGTTTGAAAGTCAAAGGACTCGACTTGTCCTCTATCCTCGATACTTTGAAAGTATTCGACGTATTCGATAAGGTAGCGGGCGCGGGCGACGAACCCGAGGATTTCTTCGGATTGATACTCCGCACTTTCGATCTTAAACTCGACTTTATACAAGACCTCTTGGATAAGATAGGCAACGCCAGCGAAAACGCGGAAATAGAAGACGCCGCTCTCGCACTTGCGATAAGCGATACGAGAATAGGCTTTGCTATCAATCTCGCTTTGGTTAAACTCATCATTGAAGTTGCCGACTTGCGCGAGACCGTAGGCGGCGTTATGGATACCGTAATGAGTTTGGTCGACCTCGACGTACTCGAAGTTATCCTCGACCGTGGCGACGGCGTTATCGACGAAGGCGAGAGCATCCTCAACGAATTAAGCTTAACGATCGGTTTGTACTTCAACAAGAACACGACCAAGAGATTCGGCGACGTTGGCGTCGACGACTACAAGTGGAGCGGATTGAACCTTACCATTTGTAACATTGCCGTCAAAGTATCTAACGATTTCGCTAAATACGACGCCGACCATTATCTCGACTTCCCCGTAGGTAACAGCTATCAAGGCGGAAGGTTCGTTAACTACGAAAAATTCAAGAACGTACAAGAATACAGCGACTTACTCAACTTGACCAACTTCAAGATCAATTTGAGCGGTAGCATAACCCTCGACCTCCTTGACGATCAAGCGGGATACGAGAATCCTCTTATGAAGTTCATCGCTTCCAAACTCTCGGGCATCTCGTTCGAGGTTCTCGGCGCGGAAGTCATCCTCACCGAGGATACTTTGAAACTTAATAAGAACCTCGCGGAAAAATACACCATCGGCTTCGATATCGCCGCCAATATCAACTTCGAGCATTGGAGCAATACCGAATTAAAGATCGAATTTACCTACGACAGAGCGTCCGACGCGGTAGATAAGAAAGTTTTGATGGGTATTTACTACTGGGGCGGCAATACCGTCGCGGACGACGGCGAAGTGAACGACAAGTTGTACACGGGTAACCTGTATATCGATCTTGAAGGGCTCGGACTCTTCAAGACGAAGATAGAGGGTACTAACCTCTTGGCTATCCTCAACAAACTTACCGGCGTCGATTTGTCTAAGGGCGAATTGAAAGTGGGACAAGAACTCTTGGATTCTCTCTTCAATACGAGCAACCTTACCGAAATCGTCAAGAAGTTCGTCGATCGTATAGAAGAGGAACAACTTGAACGCAGCGCGGTGGAAAACGGCGAAGTCCAGGAAGAACAAGAGGAAGAAGAAACCGTTGAAAAGCTCAGTTGCGGTTGTACCAACCCCGAATGTTTGGAAAGAGGTACCTGTTATAACGACGACGGACTCTTATCCGAAGGCGAACACAAGTGCGCTTGCAGCGTGAACGACGCTTCTTTGACCTTCTCTTTGGATACTTATATCAGCGATCGTAGCGGCGTACTCGGAAGAGACTTCAATATCGACGTAAACAGCAATATGCTCCAAAAATTGCTGTATATGTTCGGCGTTGATTTCGAGATGCCCAAAGATACCGACGTAAATATCGATCTCAAAGCGGCTAACGGATTTGAAGGTCTCACTATTACCGTGACCACCTTCGACGTTAATGAAGAAGGCGAGGCATTCACGAACGCGAGCGGTGAAAAGCAAGGAAGTAAGTTGATCCTTGCGGTCGACGACTTCGGCGTCGAATACACCAAGACCAGCAACCTTTTGAATAATGTGGTCTACGATATTGAAACCAAGACGATAGATGGGCAATCCCGCAAAGTCAAGGCCGAAAAATCTACATTCTCGGGAGTCAACCTCGGCGGTAAACTCGGCGACGCAAACCACTATAAAGGCAACTTGATAACCGCTATAATCAGCAACGTTATCGACGCGTTGAATACCGAAGTAGGTTTGCAATGGTACTCCAATTCGAGTTACGTCGACGCTTCGGGTTCTTCCGTGGTTACCAACAAGGAACGTAATTTGACGGTTTCTTTGAATAGAATACTTCAAACCGATCCCGATAAGCCTAACACCGGCAACTATATACACGGTCAGGACTTCTACCTTAACGTCTTGTTCGAGAAAGTGCCTATTATCAAGAACTATTTGAAAGGTCTTTATTATTACGAACACAAGGTCTATATAGACTTAGATTTGTACATTACGTTGTTCGGTAATAAGATAACCGTCTACGATAAGCCTTTCGTTTGGGACTTCGATCTTAATCAGTTCTTCAACAAAGAACCCGCTTTGGGCGACGTTGACAGTCCTACCGATATTTCGAGAGAAGAAGATATCAACACGAGAGCGATTACGATGAAAGACCTCGAAGAAGGTTTGAAGAATCCTTTGAAGAACATCACCATTAACTTAGGTCGCGGCGAAGTAGGTCACTACGGCGAGATACTCGACTACAATCAAGACGATTGCGTATCCAATATAAGAATTGATCTTAATCCTCTCTTCGTAGGCGGCTTGCTCTCTTCGCTTACCTCTTCTTTGGGCGATATGATAAACGGAGCGCTTGGCGGCGGATTCAACGTTAAAGACCTTGAAAACAAGTACGTCATTTATGCATTCTACTCTGCGATGAAGAACAAGCTCATTTCGACAAACAACGGTTACATTCGCACCCTCTTGAATACTATCGCCGACAACGTATTAGGTGATTTAGTTTTCACCATCGTAAGTAACATACTCTTACCTTTCCCGACCATTACGAGAGGTTCCGAGTGCTACATCTTGGTAGAATTGCACGATAAACCCAAACCCGACGCTTCGGGCGAGTTGTCTATGATTCGTAAGTTATTCGTCAGTATTAACACCAAGGCCACAGGCGAATTTTGGAACGTTGAACTCACCTTGGATAAGGCGTTGAAGATAGTCAAAGTCAACCTGTCTGCGAGTAACCCCGTTACCGTAAGGGACGAGGCTCACGAAGGATCGGGTAACCTTGACGATCGTACCGTAGTGGACGTATTCGATCTTGACTACGATAAAGACGGCGTATTCGATTATATGGAAGACCTTCCCAAGAAGGCTCAGGTCAATCACTTCGAATCCTCGAGCGTCGATAATTCTTCCGAGGCGCAAGACAGAAAGCAAAATATGTACGATATGAGCTGGTCTGACGCGGTATTCACTATCAACCCGCAAGAACCCGGCGACTATTACGTGGAAGGCTACGTTCTCAACTACGTACAGAAAGTTAAAGTTCACGTTCCCGCTTCCGCGGTTCGTAAGATTAAATACGATAACCTTACCGTTACCGTAGACGGCGAGCCCTATCATATTCCTATGATAACAGGTAAGGGACTTAACTATCCTATCGTTTTGGATGCGACCGAAGTCGATTCATTCGTGAAGAACCTGCCCAGCGTTATCTACGTTACGATGACCGACGGTAATGACGAAAACGAATTCGTCAAAGCGTTCGACGGCACCAAGGGCGTAGGTTCGGGTATAGTTAAGTGGGATACATCCGCTATTTCCAAGTCCTACAACGGCGGAACTTATATCCTCGGTCTTACCTTCGGCGACGGTATCGTAGGCAACTATCACGTGGATATCCCCGTTACCGTCAACAAGAACGACCTCAACGGTATTATCTTTGCGGACGAAAACGGCGGCTACGAAAACGGATCGAGTACTTTGGTATTCAATCCTTACGAAGAGATCGTACTTCCCAACAAAGTATGGGCTACCTTCGGCAACGCGCTTCCCGCGCTCTACAATATCAAGTGGAACGTGACCGTGAACGATATAGTCCCCGTTTACACCGGTTACACTTATAGAGTAAGCGCGCGTATCGGTAACGCCGACGTAGGTTATTACGATTACAACAATATCACCATCACCGTCAAATCCTACGTGATGGCGGATTACAAGTTATTATTGCCGAGCGGCGAATACGTCGATCTCGACCTTGAATTCGATCCTTACCATACCAACGACGACGGCTTGGTAGACGCTTTGAACGTTGACAACTATCCGAGGTATTTGTGGATAAGATACGAGGGCAGCAGCGACTACGTCAAAGAGCGCGTCGAATGGGCTCTTATGAACGTCAAGAATAACTATGCGGGCGGTATCACCCATGCGACGTTCAGAATCACTAGCGACGATAGCGATAAACTCGCGCGTATCCAACTTGCGGGCTATCAAACCAAAGACGTAGCTATCAAGATCAAAGACGCCACCATCGCGAGTTACGTCATAGAAGGTTTGGCTGATAGAATAGACCCGTTGTATATGATCTACGTAAGAAGAGATCAAAACGGCAATATGATAGACTATATCGAATACAACGGTAAGTCGGAATTCTACAGTAATGGAGTTAACAACAATTCGCCCGTACACTTCAACCTCGTAAGCGGCGATAACGTACAACTTCTCAACCTCTATAAACCCGAGTTGGTAATCTTCGACACGGTTAACAAGAAGATAGTTGATCCTACCGACGCTTTGGACGAAGATTGCTATCCTCATACCGTTACCATAATCTACAAGGACGGCACCACCGCTACCTTCAAGGCGGAGATGGGTATAGACGGTAACTTCGACAAAGAAGCGGGCGTCATTTGGGAAACCGGCAACCTCAAACTCGACTACAAGGGCGGCAAGTACAACGCGAGCTTAACCGTAGGTAGCGTAGCGGGCGGCTATCAAACCATAGACGTACCCATCTACATTGCGGACAGAACGGTGGCGCATATCAACTTGAAAGCTGTACGCGATTCCTACGTATTCCATCCGTACGTTTACACCGACTACGCTTTGGACGAAGCGTTGTATCCTTCTAATGGTATGAACCTCGGCGAATTGATCGACGCTATGAATACGGCGCCCAACACGTTGAGCAACGTTATATTCACGTCACAAACCGCCGACTACTATCCTATCAAGTGGGACCTCACGAGTATCAACACCTCTTACGAGGGCGGCACCTTCAACGCGAAAGCGAAGATAGGTTCGGACGAAGCCGGTTATCAAACCGTTAACTTTGAAATAGTTATTAAGCCTAAGGTCATCAAGACCTTACTCCTTGACGACTTCGTATTCGATCCTTACGACGAATCCGTCAATCCTTTGGAAAAGAGCACCTATCCCGAGGACGTCACCGTTCGTTTCGAGGACGATACCAACTTCGAATTCCATAACGTCAAGTGGGAGTTGGACGGCTTAACGCCCAAGTGGAACACCACGGGCGGCAACGCGACCATCAAAGCCAAGATAGGTAACGCGTTGGGCGGCTATCAGATCTACGACGTCAACGTTTACGTTGAAAACAGAGAGATCAATAGATTCCAATTGAATGCCGATAACGTCATCGTATTCGACCCGTACGGCATAGATCCCGACGCGTTGTCGAGCGATCCTCGTTTGACCGCAAGTTATCCTGACGAACTCTCCGTCATCTTCGTAGGTAGGGACGGCATAGCGGATACCGAAGACGATACCGCGGGTACCGTTAAGGTCATTTGGGATATCAACAACATAATCAACGATTATCACGGCTACAAGAGTAAAGAAGCGGATAAGTATTACAAGACTTACGAAGTCTACGTCAAGGTAGGTAACAACCTCGTAGGTTATACCGATAAGGCGATATCCGTTAAGATACTCAACCGTGAGATCGAAAGCCTCAAACCCAGTAAGTTGACTATCGATCCGTTCAGTAACGACAGCTTGACTTCTACCGTTACCGTTGAATTCAAAGACGGTTCGGTCGGTTCTATGCCCGTCGAATGGACAGATAAGAATTACGACTTGTACGTATTGGGTAGAGAGGTCGATAACACCGACGCTTATGTTTACGCGAGAGTGGGTAACTACATAGGCGGCTATCAAACCAAGAAGGTCGGCGTCGACGTAATAGACAAGACCATCGGCAAGATATACGCCGGCAACGAGATCATAGCCAAGAGAGTAGCGGGCGAATTGAAGATAAGCGGTTTCGAGTATGAAGTCGGCGACGATATCTACGTACGCGACGCTTGTTACTACGAAATCGATCCTTTGGAAGATACCGCGCGTATCGTTACCGTATCCAAACTGAAAGGATCTAACGAGTACGTTTACAACTATCTAAAGATTTCTTCCGGTCTCGACGCGTACTTCGAAGAAGACGGCACTTCCCGTAACCTCAGCGCAACTTGGGATATGTCGGGTATCGTAGACGTTGACTACAACGGAAAGACCTTCTACTCGCTTGAGAATTCCTCTACCAAGGGCGTCGTATTGAGCCTCGGTACCGCGAGAGTGGGTTATATCGAACTCGAGTACAAGGCTAAGGTTCTCAACCGTAAAGTAGCCGAAGATGAGAACAACAGACCGTTCATCTACACGTCTTACGACGCGTCCACCGGTATCGGCGAACGCTTGAACTACATCGTGGACGACGACTTCGATTCCGCAAGTTATCCCAACGTCCTCTACTTCCGCTTCGCTAATTCGGACGGCGTGGAAGGCGACGTTATCCAAAAGGTCGTTACCTGGAACAAGAAGACCGATTACGCTACCGTAGTTATCGGTAAAGAGAAATACGGAACGCAATCCTTCGATATACAGGTCTACCACGTAAGAAGAGAAGTAACTTACGATAGCTTTACTGCTAACGATTTAGACGACGAACTCGACGCTCTTGCAGCCTCGATCTCCGAAATTACCTTCGAAAGCGAAGTCGGTATGACCAAAGCGGAGGCTATCGCCAAAGTAGCGGAATACAAACTCGCCGCAAGAGTCGCGGGCACCGAAGCGGGATATCTCGCTATCATTGACTTCCTCGCTTCCTCAAAGGCAGCGGAAGGCTATGAAGACGCTCTTAACGACGCAAGAACGCTTGCAGACGAGATTAAGTATGAATTGATTAATATAGTATTCGTAGATCCTTACGATATACAAATGCCCGATTCGTTGAACGTAACGATAGGTAGAGCGCAACTTGTAGGCGGCGGTATCATCACTACCGATTTGTGTGGCTGCGAAGCTTGCCACGGTCTTACCTACTGCGCGGACGACTGCGGTTGCTGGTGTAACGCCAAGAATTACGTTATGATAGCCGACTGGTCGAAAGCGGTCATCAATTATTTGTACTCCACCGCGGGTGTAACTCAAGAGATCAAGAACGTCACCGTGGGCGACGAGGCGATAGGCTACTACGCCGTCACCGCGTTCGTTGAGATCGAAGGCAGATATATAGTCGCGGTCGAGAAAGACGAGTTCGAGATAGATCCTTACGATTACACCACCTTACCTTCTCGTATCGAAGTTCTCTTCAAGGACGAGAACGAAGGTAAACACCTTGCCGGTACTTTGGACGTAATCGCTAATATCAGCAACGCCCAAAGAGTTACCGAAGCGATGGTAAACGATCCCGCTTCCATCGTATACGGCCACAGCGAATATATCAACGGCAACGTTCAATTCTACGAAGGCGGATATTACGTCCTCACCGCTAAAGTCGGTACGAGATTAGGCGGATATCAAGACGTCGATATGCTTTTGAACGTATCTCGCCGTGTGGTTATGAAAGTCGCGGATAAGTACGTCGAAGACGGTGAATTTACCATTCACGTAACGCCTTACACGGGTCTCGGTCGCTCGACCAATACTCCCGACAATACCATCGAAGTCGTTTACGACGTCGTGGATACCGACGGCAATTACGTACAAGGCAAGTTGAGCGCGCTCTGGTCGTACGCAAATATCAATTATCACTATTCGGGTAGCGTCGCGGACTCCTACGTATTGTTGGGCAACGTCCAAGGCGGTTATCAGATCCTTCCCGTCAAAGTCATCGTCGAAGAAATGACGGTCGACAAAGATAGAATGGCAAGCGAGAACGTCGCGGTCAACTCGGACGGTAGCGCGTACGTTTACAATCCCTACGACGGCGGCAAGGCGATACCTTACGCGGTACGCGCTTACTTCGTCGGTCAGGAATATCCTCTCGAATTCGTAGTCGATCAAGAAAACGGTTACAGAATACGTTCCTTCGATATGAACTCGAGCGAGATCGAGGTAATGGTAAGATTGGGTAACGAGCGTAGCGGTTATCAATGGACTCAAATCAGCATACCCGTAGCCAATACCGCTATCGAGAGTTGCGAAGACGTCTATCTCGACGGTGAAACTCACAACGGCGTAACGAGAGCGTCCGTCAAACCTTACACCAATCCTTTGACCGTAAACGAAAAAGGATTGATAACCGTAGGCGGCAAACTTCTCGAGATCACCTGTAAGAACGTCGACTACGCGGCTTCCGTCAAGTTGAACGCTAAACTCGAAGGCGAGTTCAAGTACGACTACAACGGTACCGACGGATTGGTCGCGTTGAAGGTCGCGCTCGGTAACGAGATAGGCGGATATAAGTCCGCTTCCGTGAACGGAACGCCATTCTATATCTACGTCAAGGTTACGCCCGAAATAATCACGGGTATCCAAAAGGTATTCTACGAAGACGGCAAGTTGAGAGAAACCGATATGTACAAGTCCTACTTCGAGGGCGTGACTATCGATCCTTACGACCTACCCGACCTCACCGCAGATTCCGTAAAAGTAATGTTATCCGACGGCAGAGTCATCGAAGCGAGTTACGGATTATCCGTCAAGGGTATCGGCTTCGCTACCGAAGACGGAGTTATCCAATCGCCTATCGGTTACGGAGGATACGTAGGTCGTATCGTAGTTTACGTAGGTAACGACTTCGCGGGTTATCAACCCGTATTCCTCAAAGCGACCGACGGAACCTATCGTACGGCGGAAATCAAGAACGTAACCGTAGACGTTACTTCGAATGAGTTCAAGGCTTACTTCCCGACTTGGGTACAACCTTACTCCTACGTCTTACCTACCGAGATAACCGTGGGCGGTATAACCTATAAAGTCGCTTTGTACAGTAACGGTAAACGCCTTACCGATAGAGACGTAAACTACGCGGGCGGTTCCTATCCCGTAGTCGTATACGTCGGCACCGAAGAAGGCGGATATCAATACTACGAATATACTTTGAACGTATATTCCAAATTAATAGATTCCATAGAAGGTCTCGACCTTATCACGATCGATCAATTCTCCGGCGAAGTGGTATTGCCTAGCGGCACGTTCAAAGTCTACTTCACCGACGGTTCGAGCGCGAACTTCGACGTCAAGACCATCAAGGAATATATGAACGATCGCAACTACGTCCTCAAACTTCTTTCGGACGACGAAGGATATTACTTCTCTACTTCTATTGTCAACGCTTCGGGCGCGGCGGCATTGGGTAGAACGGGCGGTTGGGATCTCTCCAACGTCAAACTCGCATTCGACGGCGGCAACTACTTCGCTACCTTGTATATCGGTAACGATTTGGGCGGTTATCAACCCGTCGACATCCCCGTAGCGATAGCGGATAAGAAGATAGACGCAAGCGCGGGTCTCAAGTACGTCGTTTCGAGAAACGGCAACAAAGTCACCGTCAAGTCCCTCGATACCATTTATGCCGGCTGGGGCGAATACTTCTTATTGCCTTACGATTTGTGGCTTACCTATACCGACGGTACCAGCCTTAACGTAAGCGTGGTATGGAACGAATTGCGTTGGGAAGAAAACGGCGAGATCGTTTCCAAGTTCGGTTGGAGCGCGGAAGACCTCTATCAGACCGACGAGAACGGCAGAATCTATCGTACTTATAAGGTTTGCGCGGACGTTTACGGCTCGACCGTTACTCTCGACGTAGTCATTACTCGCGATAGAATGGTCGAAGGCGACTCCTTCGCGGATTATTACAGTGTAAGAAGAGGTAGCAAATCGCCTCTCGGCAACGTCATCAAACAAAACGTTTACGACGTATCCGGCGGTGCGGCGATACTCCTCGACACCAACGTATTCGACGTGGTATGGACTTACGTACCTTCCTTCGTCATCGAAGACGATTACTTGCTTGAAGCCAAGGTAGACGGCCTTGCGATCAACTGGTCGAGATTCGTCAACCTGACCGTGTATAGCGGCTACATCGTCAAAGTCCTGTCGGTAGATCAAGATAATGAAGAGGTCGTCGTCGGTTCCTTGCTCACTCCTTCCACCTTGCCTACGTTGACGGTCAACGTCATCTACGGCAGAACGGTATCCACGAAGTCTTTGAAGGTCGGTTGGATTTACTACAAGAACGTCAAGAACGGCGTAGAGACCATAGTAAACGGCGAGGTCAACGACTTTGCGGTATTCGCTAACGAGCTTGACGTAGAATACTACTTCAAAGCGGTTGTCTACGGCAAGGACGGCACGTTGCTCGATATGGACGGCGAAGACATCCTCGTTCGTAAAGTCGTGGTCGATACAGACGACATTTCGGATAAGATAGAACTCAACGTCAACGCGGACGTCGGAACCGATCACGCGTACATAAGACGCGAGTATCGCGACGCGGAAAGCCCGATATTCACGTTGAAAGACGTCGACTTCGAAGTTATCAAAGTGCTGTTCACCGAGCGCAACGGAACGGCTGTCGTCAGCGAACTCATTTACGATAACGGCGTATTGGTTAGCGGCGCGGCTCCCGTCAACGCGGGCGAATATCACGTGGAAGTCTTTATCCGCTACAAGGGTAGCGAATCCGCGGAAGTCAAGAGCGTAGAGTGCGATTACGTGATCGAAAAGAAGGATATATCCAACGCGATTATCGTATATTCGACCAACAACACTTACGATGGCAGCGCTAAACCCATCACCGCTTACGTCAGCGGACAACTCGCTTCGCTCACTGTAGAGTATTTCGTATATGGCGAATACGTTTCGGAAGCTCCTTCCGACGTCGGTTCGTACGAAGTAAGACTTACCATCGTTTCGGATAACTACGTAGGCAGTAGAACGATAACGATGAGTATAGTACAAACCATTCAGGTCTACTTCTACAAGACTTTGGATGCGGCGTTGCCTATAGACGTCAACGCGGTGCTTATCGGCGACGGCAGATATCTCGAAGCAACGATGCCTTCGGATAACCAGATCATCGACGGCGCGGACGGCGTATCCACCGTTAAGTGGTTCTACGTAGATCCCGACACGGGCGCGCACGTAGCGTTCAAGTCCAACAACAAGATCACTACCTCTATGTGTCAGGTGATAGACGATAACTACGTCCTCAACCTCTACGCTGCGGTATTGACCGTTAAAGTAAATAACGGAGTGATCGAATTCAACGATTACGACGGCGAGATCTATAAGACTCTCACCGCCGAGATCAGATCGATCACCGAAAACAAACAAGCGGGTAGTTTGACTATCACCTACGCAAACCACGACTTCCATACCACGAAGAAAGGCGATTGGAGCGCGGCGGGCGAATATCAAATGACTCTTACGATGAGCGTAGGCGGTATCGTCAGCGTTCTCAAAAACGGAACTTCCGATTATATCGACTTCATCGTCGAATAAGAAGAATAACCGATAATTATCAAACTGGGGCGGCGTTGCAAGCGCTTCGCCGTTCCCAAAAAAACAAAGTAATACACATAGACTAAAATCTATGAGGAGAAAGCAATATGGAAAACACAACTAAGCGTAACGTCACGTTAATTTGTATGGCTGTTTTGGCGGCTTTTATCATCGTCTTGTTCTCGTTCGCCTTTTTAGGCGTTCAGGACGTCGCGTTTGCGGAGAGCATCGAAGTTACCGCGATGACGAGTTCGGAAGGCAATATGGACACCGTCAACGTAGACAATATCACCTATTATATGATAAAGACGGGTGGTAATTTGAAGTACGCGCTTCGCGACACTTCCGAGAATAAGTCCTACCTTTTGATGAACGACTTCGTCATCTCAGATAGGAATTGGTGTACCGAAAACGGTTCGACTCGTACCGTAGCCAATACCATCGCGGGTTTCTACTACAACCAAGCGAACGGTCAGGCTAACTACGAAAAACGCCATCGTATAACCTTCTCGCCTTATTCGGGTTCGGAAACAATAAGCGACAGCGACGTCGTGAATTGCGGACTTTTCGCAATATTCAACGGCACGTTGAAGTATCTTGAACTCTACTATGAGGGAAGAATACAGGTTAACGCTTCTTCGGCGGTATCCACCGTTTCGGGCGCGAATACCGTTTACGTGGGCGCGATAGCGGGCGTATTCAACGGTACGATAAGCAACTGTACCATATCCGTAGCGGGTTCGGTCTTCGCGTTTTCGCAAAGCAGTAACCTTATAATCTACGGCGGCGGTATCGCGGGCGAATTCGCGGGCACCATTCTCGACAGCGTAGTATCGATATCCGGTTCGATAAGCGTATCCAATAAGAACATTTCGGACGAGAGTTCGAGCGATCTTACTTGTATCAAGAATACGCTTTACGCGGGAGGTATCGGCGCTCTTGCCAAGAGACGTAACGATTCCATAAACAACCAGATAAAGAACAGCACGATAAACGTTTCGGGTAGCGTCTCAACGAACGACGTTACCAAGATATCCATCGGCGAAGCGGTATATCCTCGCGACGATCCCAACCCCGACGGCTGTGTTTTCCCCGCAGGCGGACTCTTCGCGACGGTAGCTCAAGCGATGGTTACCGATAACGAGATAACTATTTCTGGTACCATATCTTCCAACGGTTCTACGAGAGCCTCCCGTTTGGGTTCCATAGCGGGCGGTCTTTTCGGCGAACTCAGAAACAACTTCATTCTCAGTTGTAATTATAACGTCATAACTTTGAGCGGAAAGTTGATGACATCCAACCTTGCTTATACGATAAATAAGATAATATTCGGTATATCCGTAGGTAAAAACGAGTGCGGCGAAGTTTATCAAGGCGGTTTGATCGGCAAGATCAACGGCTCGGTAGGCGACGGCAGTATTTCCGACCTCGCTATCGTAAGAGAAAGCGACTTTGTGACTAGAACCGATCCGAACGAATGTCCCGGCGGAGAGTATTACGGATTGCTTTGCGGTTACGTCGGAACGGGTAGCACCAAGTTTGGCGATTTGAATAAAGGCAACGTTTGGTTCGTAGGTTACGTTCCTTCGAACGAAAGAATGGCGAGCGCCGTATCGGAAGACAAACCCGTCGAAGCGGTTTCTTACGGCTCGGTCAAGAGATTGAGAGTGTTCGGCGGCGGCTCTATCAAAGCGGTATTCTCGTCGAGAAAACTCAGTTTTTACGCCTTGCAACAATATTCGCCTTTCTTCAATTGGTATAATACTTCTTCGAATATGATGTCGAATACGCCTTATACTAATTCCGCGGAAATAGGCAAAGCGACTTTCTTCGACGCTACCATCAATCAAACGTACGAAGTAAAGAGATTTACGCCAGGCGTCAATACGGCTGTAAACGAAATGTGCGCCTTGTTCCTTACGACCGAAATAAACGACGCGGGCAATATGGCTCAATTCGTGGCGGAAATGAACTACGAAGACGAGAACGAGCCCATTAAATTAAATCAAAGTTGGGTAAGCGTAAAACTCAACGCCGATATCACGTTTGAGAAAGGTATGGCTGTCGTCAAGGAATTCAAAGGTACATTCGACGGGCAAGGCCATACTATATCTTTCGCGGTAGGTACCACTATCGACGGCACCGAGAAGACCGAAGAAAACGAGAATCGTATCGCGATGTTCGGCATTCTCGATACGGGCGCTCAATTTATCAATACGAATATAAGATTTGCGGGCACCATTTACGCGGGCGTTCAAGAGGATGATCAAGACGCGATGGTGAACACCGTTTATACGGGTATCGTCGCGGCGGTCAACCACGGCACCATCAAAAACGTATCTTGTACGTTGCAACAAGCGGGGCTTATCACCGCGTTCGGTAAATCGGTTTACGGCGGCGGTCTCGTAGGATACAACGACGGCGGTACTATCGTTCAAATAGATATGACGATAGACGGTAAGATCACCGCCAACGGCAATAAAGTTTATTTGGGCGGCTTGGTAGGCAGTTCGAATACCGGCAGCTCTTACAATATGATAAACGTTTACGCGAAGGGTGAGATCATAAGTTCTCTCGCCGAAAAAGCGACTTCCAAAGACGCTTGTCTCGGCGGCTTCGCGGGTATCGTTTCCGCTAAACTCGACCTAAAGAACGTAGTAGTCAACGTAAGAGAATACAGTAACTACAATAACGACGTTTTGCTCACTTCTTGTAAACACAACGAAGCGACCTATAACGATATGCTTGAAGACGCTGCCGAATTGGAAAACGATCTTCGTACCAAAACGGTAGGTCAGACCAAGGGCGGATATCAAGACTTCCTCGAAGATTACTTCAACTATAACGACAGCGGTACATATTTAGGCGTAGCGGCTCGTTCACAAGCGGATTACGATAAGTGTAAAAACGAGCTTATCGCGATTTACGAAAGACTTACCGCCGAGGCAGACGATACGGCAAGCGAAGATTACGCCGACGAATTCCTTTCGGTATGTAATTCGTACTTCAATCAATTCGACTGTTCCGCCGTTTGCTCGGATTGTGTTTCCTCTTCCAAGAAGTTCGCTATCGCGGGTTCCATCGCCGCAAACAACTACGGTTTCAACAACGCTTGGGTACTCGGTTCTTATACTCAATATCCGGACGAAACGGGCGAAGCGGGGGTAGGTACGCGTAAGTTATACTTCACTTCCGACCTTTCTACCACGACGGCTGCAAAGGCTAAAAACCTGAATATGATCTACGTGCGTAACGGTTCCTGTTACTGCGTAATGGATATTTCCGAAATAAACGCGAACAATATCCTCTTTACCGTTTCCATCGATACGTCTAAGGTGTTCACTGGTTGGTACACTACGTTCAATCATACCGTAATGGCTCCTTCCGATTACATCTCGGCGGACGGCTTCCGTCCCGGTTTGAAAACGGGCGAAGTTTATTTTAGCAGCGTTATCAACTCGCTCATCACCGATTACTCGGTGTTCGACGAATTGGCTAACACTACCAACGCGGGGCAAACCTACGAGGGAGATACCTTCGTTCTCGGCGCCGACTTGGTGTTCCCTTCCGCTCACTCATACGTTCCTATCGGCAAGATGGACGGCTCTACCGTTCGTCCTTTCAAAGGTACGCTTGACGGCAAGGGTTACTCAATAACCATTAGCGGAAGCATTTTGTCTTCCGACTATTCGGGACTCTTCGGCTATCTCGGCGAAGGCGCGACTATTAAATGTCTTACCGTTATCTACGACGGTAACAAGACTTTGAAAGAGCATTGCGTATTCGGCGGCGTAGCGGCGGTCAGCTATGGTTTCGTTGGACAAGACAGCACCTCGAACAAAGTGGGCGTTATTTATAAGAATATGATAAGCAATGCAACCACGGCGGGCGGCGTAGTCGGTTGTAACTACGGAACGGTCAGAAACGTGGAAGTATCTTTCGCGGAGACCGCGTCCGGCAGAGGCGTTATATCCACCAAGAGCATAAACGACGACGGCGTTCGTTATTACGCGGTCTGCGGCGGCGTAGTCGCTATCAACTACGAAGGCGCGACAGTCAAAAACACCTACGTTGTCAACGAGGTCAAGGACACCGACGAATTTGCTCAAAACCTCTACGCGAAGAGTTCCACCAAAACCGATCACGGATACGCGGGCGGCTTGGTAGGTTATAATCTCGGCAACGTTTATTCGGGCGTAGTAGAGCAATTTTTCATAACCGACGAGCAAATGATTGCGAAAGTATCGGGCGTGGGCAACGCCGGTACTCTCGTTGGACATAACGATCCCATCGGCGTAGTCGACGCTTTGTGGGCGTTGTATTCTCTATTAGACTTTGCGCTTCCTTACGAGGACGGAGACTTCTACGACAACCTCATAGGCGGCGAAACCGAGAAGGGCAACCGTCTTATCAAATACGGGCACGGCTCGATTAAGACCTCGGTCTATTCCAATAACGCCGCTCAAACGAGAGGCGGATCTATCGTATTTAGAGCGGAGCCCGACGAGGGCGTTCCCTTCTATAACTATACCGCTTCGCTTACTTCGGGCGAGGTCGTGTCCTCTGCGGAAGGCGGATCGGGACAAAACCTCACCCCTATCGTCGCCAACGGCAATAAGGAATCTTTGGAAGGCAAGACCTTCTACGCGATATTCGTTCGTTCTGAAATAACCAACGAAAACGATTATTACGGACTTGTTAAATCGGTAAACAGCGGTTTCTCCGCTTACGTCAACTACATATTCAACTTCAAGGGCACCGTTGCGTTGAACCTCTACGCAGATAATGAAAACTTCGACTCTATCGGCGCGAACGGAAGAAAGTTCGTCGGTAGTTTGAACGGTAACGGTTACAGTATCTATTACAGATCGAGTTCGCTTGACGAAAACGTCAAAGAGGGCAAAGCGTTGTTCGGTGTTATCGCGGAAAAATCCGTTGTACAAAACCTCACCGTGAACATTACGAGAGGTCTTTACACCGCTACCGCATACGACGACGAGTTATCGGCATCCACCACTTACGGACTCTTCGCCGCGATAAATATGGGTACCATCACCGAAGTTGAAGTCAATCTCACGGGTAACGTAAATCCCGAGATGGACGAGTCTTACGAGGAATTGGATTACGCCGGTATATTCGTAGGTATTAACCACGGCGTGATCTCTTCCACCACCGTAAACCTTTTGAGCGAATCCTTCCAAGGTAACAACTACGCGGCTTCAGTTAAAGCGAGATACGCGGGCGCTTTGGTCGGTTTGAATAGAGGTACGATAGGTTCCGATCGTCTCGATAGCGTTAAGGTCGTCGTTAATACCGTTACCACCCCCGTATCCGTTTACGGTACTTCCGCGGTCGGCGGCGTGGTAGGCGTCAACAGAGGCGTTATAACCAACGTCAACCTTACGATGAACGGTCGTTTGGGCGCGGCTAAGAATTGCGACGGTAAGGTCTACGTCGGAGGCGTTGCCGGTATCAACGAAAGCGATAAAGCGAATATCGGCATATTGACTCTCAACTTTAATGCGTCGGCGGAACTTGCTTCCGAAGTCGCGATGAGCGTCGACAATTTGTACTTCTTCGGCGGCGTTGCGGGCTTGAACGATTCCTCTTCCATGATAGGCGAGGAAGGCGTTAAAGGCTTGTCTAAAATTTACTACAACGCAAACTTCCCCAACATATCCACCGCTCTCGCGTCCTTCGGCGGCGCGGTAGGCGAAAACCGCGGCTTCGTATTCTCTATCGACGTACTATTCGACCAATCGGTTGAAGGATATAAAGGCTTGGGCGCTACCAATTACGCAGGCGGCGTGGTGGGCTTCAACGCGGGTAACGTAGGTAATTGTAACGTTACGTTAAGCAAACAAAATTCCTTGACTCTTATCAAAGGCGATCATCTCACCACGGACGGTCTGAGCGAGATAGGCGTAGGCTCTATAGTGGGCGTTAACTCTATTTCCGTTAAAGCGTGTACCGCTCACGTCTACGGCGTTTTGGGCGTTACCTATACCTCGGGCACCGAAGAGGGCAAGGTTCAAAAAGCCAACGTCGGCGGTTTGGTCGGCTTCAACAAGCAAGAGATAAGAGACAGTTACGTTATCGTCGGTCAAAGTATGAAGAATACTTCGTCCAAAGGTAGAACGGGTCTCGTTGTAGGCTATTCGTCGGTCAATCAAGCGGGTAGCTTACCTAACGTTTGGGCGGTTGTATCCAACAGCGATCCTTCGCCCGCATCCTCTAATAAGGCGGGCTACAACGTTTTGAAGATAGTCGGTAACGCTACCGTATCAGCAGAATTTATAAACGAAAACGAAGATATCAAGATAAGGTTTACCGCCGCCAACGTAGTCGGTATGCCTATCGTTTGGTACAAAGACATAAGCACTCAAGACAAGTTGTTCTCACAAGCTACGACTTTCACTGCCGAAACCGGTTTGGTGGATTGCGTATACCACGTTTGCTATTACGACTTGCAGATCAACACCGAAGAAAAGTTCTCCGCGCTTTATCAATACGTAAACGCGTACAACCTTTTCAACGGTGTTATGTTCAGCCTTGAAAAGAGCATAACCGTAAGATCGACCTTGCAACCCATAGGTACCAAAGAACATCCGTTCAACGGTATATTCGAAGGACATAACAACACCATTACGTTCGTTAAAGGCGGTATCGCGGGTAACGTGTATAGCGGTATCTTCGGATACGTCGACGATAACGCGGTAATCAAAAACTTTATCGTCGAATTCAACGAGGACGTTATAGTCGGTTCGGGTATGAGTACGTCGGCAGGCGGCTTGGCGGGTAGACTCGGCGGTCTCGTTCAAAACGTTGCGTTGAATTTCATCAGCGCGCCTTACAGTTTGAAAGACGACGCGTACGTCGGCGCTTTGGCGGGAACGGTTTCCTCTACTTTGAGAGTGGAAAACGTTTGGACGGTAATATATAACAGCGCGGTTGCGACTATAGGCGCGACCGATAACGGCGGCGTTGCTTCCAATACCGGTCTCAATAACCTTGCGGTATTGGGCTCGGGTATTTTGAGAGTGTATTTCAAAGACGAGGAAAGCGACGAATTCGTGTTCGAGGTAATTGAAAATGCGGATTTCTACGACGATTGGTATTACGATATAAGCAATCACGTCACTGTCGCCGACAAGGCGAATTCCGCCATTTACGGTACCGTAGTCGCGGGCGATAGAATATACTTCGACAGCGTTGATTCTTTGCGTAACGTAAACTACACCGCAAGCTTTATCGACCTAATCATAAGGAACGCGGAAGACTTCGTTAAATTCGCTAAGAACGTAAATCGTTACGGCGACGGCGGCGCGAAGTTTATTATGCGCCTCGGCAAAGAGGGTTATAACAATATCACCGAAATAACCGTCGACCTCAACGAATGTCCCCCGATTGGCACGAGAGAGCATCCTTTCACCGGTGAATTCGACGGCACTATGGATCTTTCGGAAGTTTACGATAACTCGGTTTGCTATACCATAAGAGTAAAGGGCAACCTCGGTTCGAGCGAAAACGATTATACAGGTTTATTCGGTTGCGTGGGCGAAACCGGCGTTATAAGAAATTTGATAGTAAGAGCGGATAACGCGGACGATAACCCCGAATATGCGGGGCAAAAGTTCGGCGACAAACAAAGCGTTTATACGGGTTACTTGGCTGGTTACTTCCAAGGAACCATGGAAAACGTTGTCGTGGTAATGGGCGACGAAACTCAACTCTACAATATCAACGCCGACTCGGTAGGCGGTATGGTGGGTATGATGGGCGTCAACTCTTCCATCAAAAACAGCTGGTTGATACTTCCCGAAAACAGCGTATATCGTACGGTAGGCGGTTATAAACTCGCCAACGGCGACATCGTATCCTACGACAGGGCGACGTTCGAAGTCGATTATCCCGATTTGAAAGTTCCTAACCTCTTGTATAAGTGCGGCGCGGGTAAATTCGAATTGCATTTGGAAAACGGCGTGGGCGGCGGTTACGAAACCGCGAAGGGTAGATGGAAATTCACCCTCGTTCAACTCACGGGCGGCGAACCCGCTTACGGTTTCGTTGACAACACCTTGCTCGACTCCGGCGTACCTACGAAAGAATTCACGAGTTCTTATGGCGACGGTCTCGTCGGCAGGGAATACCTCGCATTGTTCCTCGACAACAATATCAACGAGTACGAGGATCTTTTGAAACTCGCCGCGTTGACAAACGGCGATAGACGTTACGTCGGCATTGAGTTCCAACAATCCAAAGATATCGTAATTCAAAACGGATATACCCCCATCGGCGGTCAAGTCGCTTTGACGGGCGGCTCGGCTATCGGCGTCGAATATAAGTTGATAGACTTTATCGGCGCGTATAACGGCAACGGACATAAGATTATAATACCCGAAAACGTTACTATCGACGCGCCTTACGCGGGCTTGTTCGGTATATTGGGTAAGACCGCGAGAGTACGCAACCTCTACGTTGAAGTAAACGGTAAGGTCGGTGTTGCGGGCGGTTACGCGGATTCCACCGTTTACGCGGCTCCTCTCGCCGCTCTCGATAACGGCGCGACTTTGGAAAACGTTATCGTCGTAATCAATAAGAGCGCGAGCATATCTGCTACGGTAGATTCTTCTCGTATCGCGGTCAACAACGCGATTGAATTCGACGTTTTCGGTAACGTACTTACTCCCGACGAGGATATAAAGCGCGCTACCAACGTTTGGGTATTGTCATATAACAGCAAATACAATAACGCTCAAAACGCGGTCGAACAACAATTCTACTACGATCAAACTGGTAGATATAACGGCGGCGTCAACGTTCTCACCGTCATCGCGGCGGGCGAGATCGTCGTTGAGTTCACCGATGAGAATTACGCGATAAGAATCTACAATCGCGACAATAGCGGCAACCCCGTCAAAGAATGGTACACCAACGCAATGTCGGGTAGCGTCGAGATCAAAGTTCCTTACGACGTAACGGGCTATCAATTTATGCCGTCTTCCGCCGTCAACAGTTTGATACTCTACGCGTCCTTCCTTAACAGCAAGATAACCGACGTCGCAGACCTTATCGATCTTGCCAACGATACGAACGACGGCTACGATTTGTACGGTTTGAGTTTCGAACTCAACAACGACGTGGTTATAACTGGTAGCGATTACGTGCCTATCGGCGCGGCTATGCCTTTCAACGCTCTCTTTGACGGCAGAGGTCATTCGATAACCTTGGCTGAAGGCGCGAGGATCGAAGGCGAATACGCGGGTATCTTCGGCAGCGTTGGTCAAGACGCCGTCGTCAAGAACGTAAAACTCATTATCAACGGTACTTTGGGTTGCGATAGATACACTGCCGCGGATCTCGAACTCGGCAAGGTCAACACGATTTACGCGGGCGCTATCGCGAGAATACAAGGTAAACTCGAAAACGTCATCATTGACGGCGTAAACGCCATTGTGGATTGCAGAAGCGACTACGCGGGTATCGCCTTCGGTTACGATGTTCAAAACGTTATGAACAACGTATGGTTCATAGCGGGCGCCGATAACGGATACGCCTCTATGGGTAAGGTTTTGGAAAACGACAAGTTGGTCGAAGGTTCCGAGCAATCCACCATCAACGTAATGAAGGTTATCGGTATGGGCGAATTAAAAGCCACCCTCGTCAACGTGGGCGACGATTGGTTCGTTAAACTTGAAAACGATTACGACGATCAAAAGGATTACGCTATCAAGGGCTGGTACAGCAACTACGCAAAGGATAATCAAATATCCGAAGCGTTAGGCGTTTGCGCCCCCGGCACCGATTTCAGAGCGGGTAACAACGGTACGATAACCTTTACGACGGGGCTCATCAACCGCCGTTACGAAGTCGTAATCATCAATACCGTAATAACCACCGCCGAGCAGTTATTGAGTATAGTCGGCGACGTCAACGTGGGCGGTTACACCTACGAGAACACGAGCTTCTCGCTTGGCGCGGATATCACGATAGAAGGCAACGAGTTCGTATCCATCGGTACCGAAAATACTCGATTCAAAGGCACATTCTCGGGTAGTTATAACGGCGTTTATCATACGATAACGATGGCTATGAGTTATCAAAACGAATATAGCCAAAACATAGACGGCAGTTTGCCTCTCTTCGGATATAACGAGGGCGTTATAACCGACCTCTCGGTATTCTTGAAGACCGCTATCGATCGTACCAACTCGACGGTTGGCGTAATAGCGCAATACAACTACGGCGAAATATCCAATACGCTCGTAAGGTTCAACGACAAAGCGGGCTTCACGGTCGTAGGCGCGAACGTCGGCGGTATCGCGGGTATTAACTACGCGAGAGCGACCATCGAAAACTGTATCGTCATAATTCCCGAAAACGTAACGTTAAAGGGTAGATTTGCGGCGGGCGGCATCGTAGCCGAGAACTACGGCTCAGTCGTCGGTAGCGTCGGCGGCGCTTTGGCTGGCGACTTCTACGATTGGAAGGAATACCGCTCTAATGCTCTTGATGGCGAAGAAGACCTCGGCAACGTTCTCATCTACGGTAAAATCGAAGTGGAAAACAGCGAGACTTCGGATACCGTTTTGTACGTCGGCGGCGCAGTAGGTATCTCTCAAGGTCAAGCAACGGTTACTCGTTTGAGTATAAGAGTGTTCTCTTCGGGTAGCGTCTTTTCGGACGGTAACTCCACCGCGGTAGGCGGCGTTGTGGGAAGAAGCAGCGCGAGTTTGCGTCACTCGGTAATTCAAGCGGACGGCGAAGTTTACGCTTTGAATACCGCGCATAGCAACGTGGGTTACTTCGTAGGCTCTATACAAGGTAGCACGAACAACAGCTGGATGGTCTACTCTCTGCCGAGAGATATCAAAGCGATTGGTTTGGGCTTCGACTCGGTCAACGTTTTACAAATTAAAGGTAACGGCGTCATCGACTTCTATATCGACGGCGACAACAACATAATCTTCGAGGACGTTACCCCCGCGGGCGGCGCGAGCATCGACGGTTGGTATATCAACAACGGCGTAGCGGTCACCGACCGTATAGGTAACGTCGACGGCTCTACCTTCAAACCCGCGACAAATATTTCGGGTAGAACGGTAAACGTAGTATTTATCAATACGACCATCAGTTCTGTCGAAGAGCTTATTATCATAGCGAACACCGTAAACAGCGGTTTGTATTCCGCTAACCTCGAATTCAGGCTTGTCAACGACTTGACTATCGACGTTGATCACGTACTCACCGCTTGTATCGGTACTTATACCGAGGACGGAGCATACGGATTCAAACACAAGTTTAACGGCGACGGTCACACAATAACCGTTATCGGCGTAGAAAACGCAGAGTCCTTCCGCGCGCAAACATATATGGGTATATTCGGGTACGTCACCGCTTCCGCTCAGGTCTACGATCTTAACGTCGTATATCTCGGCAGCGCGTTCGGCGACGAAAGAACCCTTGCCTTCGGCGGTATCGCGGGCGTTAACGCGGGTAGTATAACCAACTGTAAAGTGTACGTAGGCAAAGCGCCCGGGGACGATGAGTCCGCGGCTTCTCCCGCCGTATTGAAAGGCGCGAGCGTGGGAGGTATCGTCGGCGAAAACACCCGTTTGGGTAAGATAAGCGATTGCGACGTATATCTCTACGGTACTTTGTACGCGCAAAGCATAATAAAGGATAACGTCGCTCCCAACGCGTATGCGGGCGCTATCACGGGTTCCAATAACGGTACCGTGACCTTCGTCACGAGTTATTTGAAGACCATAGGCGATTACAGCGTGCAAGCGGTTTACGTAGGCAACTCAACCGGCGCTACTTACGTCGGCGGAATCACGGGTTCCAACAGCGGCACGATTTCGGATATGGTAGTCGAACTCGACGTCGCGCACTTGTTCGCCAACAGCCAGATCATCGCATACGCGGGCGGTTTGGCAGGTTCCAACATCGGAACGTTGGAAAACGCGTATATCAAAGTTGGCGCGGGCAGCAGTATTAGAAGCAGTAACAAAGTTGAAAACATCTCTGGCGGTATCGCAGGTATCAACAGTTACTATCTCTTGAACATCTTGATAGATATCACTAATGAGAGCGTAGTGCGCGACAGCGCGGTAGGTCAATATAGAGCGACCACATCTCACGCCGAAAACGTTTGGGTAATTAATAACGATAGCGCTATCAATTCCAAGATCGGCGATATCAACAATATGACTTACGAAAGAATAAACGGTAATCCTTCCGTAAGTTACAACGACGTTAAAGGAATAATCGAATCGAGACGCGCGGGCGTGCAAAATGATTATATGGTAGAATTCTACGCCGATATCGACAAGGATAAAGGTCTCACGATGTTCGCCGACGCCCACACCTCTTTCAAGACGGTTTTGAACGACGCCCCGTATGTTTACTACGGCGTGGGTAAACTCGTTCTCGTTTCACCTCTCGACGCGAAAGACATAAGCGTCAAGGCTGTAATGCGTAGAGAGATAGGCGATCAAACCGAACTTAAAATGTTATCTAAAGCCCTCGAAGTAGGCGGTCAAGAGATAACGGGAACGTATTCCTTGACAAACGATATAGTCGTAACGGGTAACTATACCGCTATCGGTCATATCGCAATATCGGAAGATGACGTTTCCCGTCCATTCGGCGCGACCTTCGACGGCAACTATTACACGGTTTCCTTCAAGGATCCCGTCGTTTACGGCAATATCTACAACTCGGTGTTCGCCTTGAATACCGGTCTCATAAGAAAATTCGTAGTCAGTTACGATTATTCGCTCATTGGCGATAACACCGCGGGTATATGTATCGACAACAAGGGTACTATCAAAGACAGCGTAGTCTACGCCGCTTTGGATACCACGATAAGCAATCCTATCGCTTGCTTGAATTCCAAGAACGATAACGACTGGATTATACAACCCGTTTCGAGTAACAACGACTACATACAAGGTAAACAAGTGGAAAGCAATAGATACGGCGCTATCGCCGTCAACGGTAACGGTACTTTGGTAATCGACAAGACCGCCGCTTCCTTGACGTTTATCCCCACCGCTTTGGACGAAATGTCCGAGTTCGCGGGATTCAGCGATCAGTTGATAATCTACACCACCGATTACTTCATTCCCGTTTCCAACGTCAACGAGCGCGGCTATTCGTACAGCGCCGAGTTTATCAGCAAGTATATCTACACGATAAACGACTTGCTCGCTTTGGTGGGCGCTCTCGATAAAGGTTACGGTAGTTTCTCGAAAAACAAGACTTATTACTTGTGCAGTAGCGATATCGAGATATCCGCTCAAGCGATAGGCGGTTTGAAGTCCTTCCTCGGCGTTTTCGAGGGTAACGACAATAGACTCGTAGTCTCGGGCAAACCCGAAGATACCGATTTCGTTTTCGCGCCCGAGCATACCGACGATCGCGCGACCTATCAAAATTTGTCCTTCGATTTGAGAAAACTCGACGAAGAAGTTTACTTGTTCGACAGCGCGTGCAACGCGTCTCTAAAGAACGTGGCTATATTCTTCGACGAGGCGCGCGACGACGCTCGCTTGTACGACGCTTACTTCGGTTCGAGTTTAAGACTGGAAAACGTTTACGTGGTAACTTCCAACGAAACCACGATAGTCGAAGCCGATAAGTACGTCAGCGAAAACGTAGGCGCCATTCTTTCGACGGGCAAGAACGATATCGAATTCCGCACCGAAAACGGAAAATTCATCGCGACTGCAATTCCTTCCGACGAAGAAGTGTTCGTCGGTTGGTATGATACCGCGGCCGCTTGGAAGTTCGTCGGAAAGGCGAGCGTAGAATGCGAGTTGACGGCGGAAACCTACAAGACCACTTTCATATCCACCGAGATTACTACGGCGGACGAATTCACGACCATAGCGGAAGCGGTCAAGAACGGATTTACTTTCGAGGGCGCTTCCTTCAAAGTGGCGAACGATATCACTATCGACTTCACCACTGCTCAAAACGTGGGAACCGACGACTATTTCTTCGCTGGAGAGATAGACGTTCTCGATAACGCTTTGACCGTCAAAGGTAAACCTTTGTTCAACGTATTCAAAGGGGTATTCAAGAACGCCGTAATGAATTCCAACGTTGAAAACGCCTTGGCTCTCGTCATCGCTGCGGAAGCAAAAGTTGAAAACGTCTTATTGACGAGTACCGCTGCTAACGCGAATATCGCCGCTCAAATCAAAGGCAACGTATTCAATTGCTGGGTAATTGCCGATTCCGTCGCTTCTAACGATAAAGTCGGTTATATAGGTAAGGACAATACCGTAAGCGTAGCGGCGACGCTCGCGGACGGCGTGATAACCGTAAAAGCCGCTTTCAACGCGGACGCAGGATTGATCGACGGTATTATCTTCTTCAAGAACGCGGCGGGCGAAGACGTTTACAATCCCGCTTACGACACCATCGTTTCGGATGGTAGCAACGTAGCGACTTATTTCGTGACCGCGAAAGACGTTCTCGTCAGCGAATTTGAATTGAAAGTATTTGCGCTCGCAGTCGAACACGATTATTCCAATAACGTCAAACTCGACGCGGATATCGTGGTCGCCGAAAACTTCTCAATCGCGGGTTACCAAGGCGTGTTCTATGGCGCGGGCAAGACCATCACCGTTAACACGGAAAACGACTTCGCGCTCTTTACCGAATTGACGGGTACCGTCAGAGATCTCAAACTTGTAGTCAACAGCGATAATACTATTACCGCCGCTATCAGTAAAGATCCCGACGGCATAGCATATCTTAACAGTTCGATAATGGCTGTCTCCGAAAACGTGACGCCTATTATGCAAGGCAACCTTAACAACGTATGGGTGGTTTATCAAGCCGTAGTCGACGACGCGACCTTCTTAACGGATGAAACTTCGGACGCTAACTACCTCGTCTACAATAAGGGTTCCATTACCGCTACGGTAAACGAAGAAGGCGTCGTTTCCTTTGTGGGAACGGATACCGCCGAATACGCGTTTATGGGTTATAGACTTAAAACGGCGAAGAGTTCTTCTTCCACCTACACGTCTTCCGCTTTGGACGCAAAGAAGATTAGAGTAATGGCTTACAGCGCGGATCACTTTATCTCAGACCTTGCTTCCTGGAATTTGCTTGGTGCCGCCATCGCAAAGACAGGCAACAAGGCGACGGGTAAGACATTCACCTTGTCGGCGGATATAGTCGTCACTGCGGAATTCGCGGCGATCGAGGGATTCGACGGCACGTTGGACGGCAATTCCAACAGCCTCGTGATCGATAGCGACGCAGCGTATAACGGATTTGTGACTTTGGGCGAAAACGGTTTGATAAAGAACTTCGTCGTCGAAGTATTCAACGCTGAAGGCTTCGGCGTGGGCGTAACCGTATTCCCCGAAGCTCAAACGGAAAACTGCTTGACGATAGATTACGTCGGCGTTTCCGCTGGCGCGGCTAAGACCATTGCCGTTGAAAATATGATGGGATATCATTCGGCTATCACCGTAAACGGCGAAGGCGGAATATTCTTGCTCGATACCAACGATCTTCCCGAGTACAAGTTGCGTTACTGGCTGACCGACGATTCGCAAGAATTGACTTACGAAAACGGTAAATTCTATCTGCCCGACGAAGAATACGACGGCAACGTTACCGCTATTTACTTCAGTTGTTACACCGTATCGATCACCGTTAGAGGTTTGGATGATTCTGCGGTAAGACCTAACGTTACGCCTACCGCTACTTATTGGTCCGACCTTCCCGACATACAATCGGTAAGCGTCAAGTCCACCGCGGGTTACGTCTTCTGGGGCTTCGTCTACGACGATAATGAAGCGATAACCGCTATCAACCCCGTAAGACTTAATATCGACGTTACCAAACTCACCTCATCCATTGAGATATTTGCGGATTACAGCCTTATCTCTACTTCGTGGCATACCGTAACTTACGGCGAATTGACGAGCGCGGAAATGTCCGATTATCTGCAAATAGATAAGGAACAACGCGATAGAATGGAAGCAAAAGGTTATACCATCGTCCGCAGTTGTTTGCCCGAAGGCGATACCTTGAACGTAGTTAGCGACGTGCCTCGTCATGCGGGTAACTACAAGATATCCTTCAAGATAACCTACACCACCATTCCTTACGGCGAAAGTATTCCTATGGTCTACACGATGGGCGAGACCGACTTCGGCTTCACCATCGAAGTCAGGGAACTTGCGTTCACCGATCTCACTTTGGCGGATAAGGTTTACGATACGACGATATTCGCGAGCGTATTGAGTAAGAACTTGGCAGGTTTCATCGACGATGACCTCGATTATAAGACCTTCCTCGATTTGAGCGATATCAAGTTCGCTTACTACGACCCCAAGACCAACGATTACACTCGTAACGCGGGTAGCGGTTATTATCTTACCGTATTCTCGGGCGAGTTGCAAAACACGGGTTACGGCAACTTCGTGCATATCGACTATAAACTTCCCGACGGAATAATCTATCAATATGCGGAGAATCCCGACGGAACTCTCACCCGTCTCGCGCCTTTCGAGTTCGCGATCAATAAAGCCGACCTCACTTTGGAAATATCCACTATAACCATAGATTATTTGGATCAATTCAAATACGGCTTCGATCAAGACGGTTACTTTGAGTTCTTCGACATCGACGACTTGTTCAAAAACTGCTACACCTTCAGTACGGGTATCAGCGGCGAAGTGGATAGCGAAACGATAAAGAACACCAAGTTGCTCGTTATAGAAGGCGACTATATCGTGGACGGAGTATATTATTACCATATCAAGAAACCCGGCGATTACCACGTCAGCACATTGACCGACGCGTTGGTCAACTACAATCCCAAGATTTTGGGCGGTAACGCTCGTTTCCGCGTCAATCCTTCCGCGGTATCGGTAGTTCTCGATCACAGCGAAGTTGAATACGGCGACGCGCTCACCGCGCCTAATTATCACTTGCACGAGGGCACTCACAAGTGCGTAGACGCTAATGGCGACGGCGTTTGCGATAATTCGGTAATAATGAGAGAACACGTGTTTATGTTCTTCTCTGACGTATTCTCGATTTATCTCTCTTACGAGCAATTCTTGAAAGAGTATCTCTCGGTGGATATGGTCGTCGAAAACGTTAAGGACGCTAACGGCGTTGTCGTGCTACCTATACCCGACGGATATAAGTATTCGTACGGCGTGACTTACAGGTTCCTCGCTTCCAACAAGAACTTCGTGTTCGACGAAGCGTCGTATAGAACCGAAGAGGCGGGTCTTGCCGACGGCGAAAAACTTGCGTTGACTCTCGTATCCACGCCTTACGTCGATTCCGTCAAAGAATACGTATTGTTCTGCGAGAACGTTTTGACCGTAGTGCCGAGAAATATCAAAGTGCAATACACCGGGGAAACTTCAAAGGTATTCGGCTCTGCGGACGGCGATTACAGAATATCCGCCAAAGTGATAGGTAAGAAACTCGTTTCGGGCAACAGCGTGATTGTCGGCCGTAACAAGAACGAGCAAGGCGAGAGCGAAATAGTCGGCGAATACTCGTTGTACTTCTCGGTTATAGACGCGCAAGGTAACGACGTGAGCGCGTACTATGACATCTCTTACGCGAACTACTCGGGTTACGTTTACACCATAACCAAGCGTACCGTCAAGGTCAACCACACGGGTTATAACTACTACTTCGGCGACCTTGCTTCTCTCAAGAATATGTCTTATTCGACCAACTTGTCCAAGGAGGCCGTCAATACGATTCTTGCCATCTTCGGTAAACCTAACGGCAAATCCTTGAAGGATATCGGCATAACGATAACGCTCGGTTACTTCGGCGACGAAATATTGAAAGTCGGCAAATATACCGACGTAGCGACCGTAGAGTACTCAGCGCCCGAGAAGGTGAAGAGTTGTTTGGACTTCGTTCTCGGTAACGGCGCGTTCAGCATAATACCCGCTAACCTTACAATTAACGTTAAATCCTTCTCTCGCGATTACAACAAGTCCGCCTCCCTGTCCTTCCCAGAAGGCACGGTGACGTACACCGTCAGCGGCTTTATGAACGGCGACGAAAGAAGACTCGAAGTAAGGCACAAGACCAACTCTTACGATAGTAATATTTCCGCTAACGCCGGTATCTACTACTACAGACCTTCGGGTTGCGAACTCGTTTTGAAAGACGGCGTGAGCAAAGACGAATACGGTTACTTGTTGCAAAGCTACACAATAGGCGCTATCGCTTACGGTACTTATACCATCAACGCCCTTTCGGTAGACGTGGAAGTCGAGGTCGGTTACTTCGACGCCGACGGCACATTCATAAAGAACGAAGACGATATGTTGTACTACGGCGACGAAAACGCTAAATTGAGATATATCGTTGAAGAGTATCCCGGATACATAGCCGAATTGTACGAATCCGAGGTCGAAGGCAAGGAACTCACCGACAAAGAGATGAACGATTGGTTGATAGACGTCTTCTCGTTCACTCATACGCCTTTGAGCTACTTCACCGCCGATTCGATGGTCAATTACGGCGAAGTTACCGATCAAGGCGAGAAGTCTATCAACTTGCACAGCAACGATTCAAATATAACCGTAAGGGCGGTTGGCGCGTTCTACGTCGAAGAAGTGTTCTACAAGATTAAAGACGTCACTATCGTTTCGGATAGCAGTCTTAAGAATCCCAAGATCAACTGTGAGATAGTCGCCATTCGTTATAACTACGATACGCGTAAATACGAAGAGATCGAAAACTACGGTTTGAACGGAAAGGTCGAAGAGTTGTCTTCGGGCGCCGCTTTGAAACTTTCGAATAACTTGGAATTGACTTATACGGTATTGACTTGCGAAGACGGTACCTGCAGTTACAGATTGTCCGCGAGAACTTATGCGGAAGGCGTTTGGGCTATTCCCGAAGACGACGTACTGTTCGCTCAATCGGATGGCGGCAGCGTATCGAGCGTCTCTCGCGACACCACGTTTACGAAACCCGTTGAGATCGTTTACACCGATAAGGAAAAACTCGTATCCTTCGTTAAAGAGCATCCCGCTACCATCGCGTTAATCGTAGTCGGTATAATCGCTCTCGTTGCGGGCGCGGCGATAATAGGCTCCGTCCTATATCGTAAGAACAGAATAGCGAGAAAGGCGTTCCACGAAAAAGCATACGCCGATATACTTTCGGGCGAAAACGCGACCGACGCTGCGAGTGACGAATCAAACGATGAAAATGCTTCCGAAGAGGAAGAATAATAAAAACAACTAATAAAGAGGATTTTATGAGCAAAAAGAAGAAAATCGCTATCATTGTAATTTCAATAATTCTGGTATTGATCATCGCCGCCGCGACGGTGATGATCTACCTCTTCTTCGGTAAGGGTAAAACCGAGAAAACCGAAATAGACAGAAGCAACTTGAAAGGCGTAGAGACCGACGAAAGTATCGTCGCTTGGATGACTTACGATGAAAACTCTACCCAACAGGAACTTATAACCCTTGCAGTCAAAGCGTATGAAAACGCTTGTAAACTCGACCAAAATTGCGATTACCGTCGCTACGACGTCGATTGCAGCGTAACGACTATGGGTACGGTCAGGCAGTATATCACGCAAATAAAAAACGGCGAAGAGTTTTATAGAGGCGAAGTGCAAATTCCGGACGACGAGCAGGAACCTATCTTTAAGATCATTCTCAAAGCGTTAAAAGACCAAACCTTCTTTAACGGGCAATACGCTAATATGACGGAAGACAAGATGGTTCAAATAAAGACGCTCGAAGGTATATCCCGCTCGGAAAGCGGCGAGATCTCTGCCGACCTCGACAAGGGGACGGTAGAATACAAAGATAAACCCTACTTTAACCCTGCGCAAGAGCAAAAATATACTCAAACCGATTTCATCATAAGAGTTGATACCATAAAGAACGTTTCAATTACTCACGACGACGAGAAAGGTTTTTATACGCTCGTTTTCGATATCGACGTTGAAAACAAAGAAGCAATTGCGAAGCCTTACGAGAATTTGAGTGCGAACGTTGAAAACGCCAAATATACGGCGGTACACGAAACCATCGAACTTTGGGATAGCGGTTACTTCAGGTACTTCCGTTCGGAAGATCAATGGACGGGGCACGTTGTCGTCGACGTCGCAGCCGAAATAGACTATCAAACCGTCTTTATTTATGAAGAGGATAAATGCAATATCGACGAGTGCTTCGGCATCGAGAAGTTGAGAGAGGAGATTGCCAAACAATGAAAATAAGAGATCTTGCGGTCGCAGGCGTTTTACTTGCTTTGATTTTGGTGTTCTTGTTAGTTCCCGTTTACATCGGACCGTTGAGCCTTGCCGTAGTTGCGATTTTAGCGGTCATCGTCGCTTGCGAATTCGAAGGACTTAAAATGGGTTTGTTTACCGGTCTTGCTTTCGGTGTGACTTCCCTTATCGCGTCCTTTACAACGGGCGCGGGTAGTCCCACCTCGCCTATATTCCATAATCCTTTGGTTTCCGTCTTGCCGCGAGTAATCGTTCCCATTACTTGCTATTTTGCGTATAGGGGTATGAGAAAGGCGTTCAAAATAGCCTATTCGAAGAAAGTTGCCTTTAACGCCAAAGCGGCGAACAGATTGTCGCTTTCGGTTTCCGCGGTAGTCGGAGCCATAGTAGGCGTAGTTACGAATACCACTCTCGTTATGGGCATGATGTTCGCGTTCAACGCCGGTAAAACCTTCGGCAATACGACGATAGGGACGGGGCTTTTGGTGTTGACTTTAAGCACCAACTTCCCGCTTGAACTCGGTGTTTGCGCCGCCGTTGCGGCGCCCTTGTTGCTCGCCCTTGCCGCTACGTTCAAAACGGGTAATCGCGACGGGCTTGCGCCGATACTTAAACCCGTCGAAACGCTTGAAAGCGATATTCCCGTTGAGGAAACTGTCGATAACGATATCTTAACTCAAACTGCCGACGATGAATCCGATTTGCCTACGCCTTCGAGCGTAACGACCGTAGAAGAGGTTCAACGCGAAATCGACGAGGAATAGATCATTTTAAGGATTATTTAACAAATTGATTGACTTTACTGCGGTAAAGTGGTATAATTCGCATAAACATAGAGGAGCGGAAAGGAAGAGTAATCGTCGCGTAAGGCTCGTTGCGGCGGTGAAAGGTCGATTCGCCGAAGTGGTTTTAGCGTGAGCCGCGCGAGAATCGCTGGGCTTTAAGGGAATACCTTGAAGACTGTCACAAGTAATTGTGGAGCGCTACTGTTTGGATAGTTTTTGGCAGTGGACTTTATGTTTACCGCCTTTTTTTATTGTTAATACACGGACGGTATTCCGTCCAAAAGGAGAAATATATGTTTATTAATATGATTTCGGCGGCGGGCGACTATTTCGTCGGTACGTTCTGGGCATTCGTTCCCGCCATCATCGCAATCGTACTCGCGCTCATCACCAAGCAGGTGTATTTGAGTTTGTTTGCGGGTATCTTCACAGGCGCTATGTTTTTAGCGGGCGGCAATCCTCTCGAAGCGATAAGCAACCTGTTTATAACCATGGCGAATCAACTTGGCGGAAACGGCGGCATCCTTATATTCCTCGTTATCCTCGGTATCTTTGCCGTATTGATGGTCAAGACCGGTGGTAGCAAGGCGTACGGCGAATGGGCTGCGACAAAGATTAAGACCAAGCACGGCGCAGAACTTGCGACCATAGGTTTGGGCGCTTTGATCTTCGTGGACGATTACTTTAACTGTCTTACCGTTGGTAGCGCGATGCGTCCCGTTACCGACAAGCACAAGATAAGCCACGCCAAACTCGCGTATCTTATCGACGCCACGGCGGCTCCTATTTGTATCATCGCGCCTATCTCTTCTTGGGCTGCGGCGGTATCCGGCTATGCTGACGGCGGTATCATCGCTTTCATAAAGACCATTCCTTTCAATATGTACGCGCTTCTTACTATTGGCTTTATGGTAGTTACCGTTCTTCTTAAACTTGATTTCTTTAAGATGAAACGTAATGAGAAGATCGCAAAAGAAACGGGTGACCTTTACGCCGGCGAGACCGATCTTCCCACCGAAGACGTCAAAACCGACGACTCGATAAAGGGTAAAGTTCGTAACCTCGTATTCCCCATCGTTACGTTGATCGTGTGCTGCGTTGGCTCTATGATATTCAACGGCTATTATTACGATTGGGATGCAGGTACGATTGGTAGAACCTTGCAATCTTCAAACGTTCTCGAAGCGTTCAGTAACTGCGACGCAGGTTCAGCTCTTGCTCTCGGTTCGTTTATCGCTCTCGTAATAACCCTCATATTCTATTATGCGACGAAAGCGCTTACCTTTAAAGCGAGTATGGAATCCATAGTGGACGGCTTCAAATCCATGGTTCCCGCTATCCTTATTTTAACGTTTGCTTGGACGCTCGGCGGCATAATGGGCGCTAAAGGCGAAGGAGTAGACGAATTCAACAAAGCAGTCATCGACGGCACTCTTAACGCAAAAGCGTTCGTTCAAGCGAATATCACTGCGGACAGTATGGCTTTGGGCGTTATACCTTTCGTGTTCTTTATCCTCGCTTGCTTGTTGTCTTTCGCAACCGGTACTTCTTGGGGAACGTTTGCGGTTCTAATCCCCATTTCCACGGCGGTTATGTCCGCAAGCAGCAGCGAAGGTTTGTTCTTCCTTACGATGAGCGCGGTTTTGGCCGGCGCGGTTTACGGCGACCACGTAAGTCCTATTTCGGATACTACGATAATGGCTTCTTCGGGCGCGCAATGCAACCATATCGACCACGTCAAAACTCAATTCCCGTATGCAACTATCGTTGCCGTTATAGCGGGTATAACCTATTTGATAACGGGCTTTATTTCCGCTACGAGCGTGGGCGAGAATTACGGCGCAAGCGCTGGCATAACTCTCGGCGTTGGCTTCGTACTTTTGGCAGGAACCTTGTTCGTATTGTATATCCTTGATAGAAAGGGAATCGCTGATAAGATCGAAAACGCTTTTGCGGGTGTAGTAGCGAAAATCAGCAAAAAGAACATTGCGCTCGAAGATACGATAGCAGGCGGACACGAAGTTTCCGATCAAATAGACGAAGCGCAAGTGTTGACCGAAAATAACGACGAAGAAGCTGAATAATACGCATTTTCGTTAAATTACAAATTCAAAAAGGCTGTTTGAAATTTTCAAACAGCCTTTTATGTTTGTTTTATCAATATGGGTTTTACGTACGCGTTTGATATATCGATTTTTTCGAGAGATCCTTTATCGCCTAACGACAATTTACGGCATAACGCTACTCTTGAATTATTTTAATCCATTGCGGAAAGCCTTATGAAATCAATTATCGTCAGTGTACCTTCTTTTATCTTAAACTTTACGTCGAAATCACCGAAAGTCGTACCGTAAATCCTGTCTTCGTCGGTATGGTATGCGGGGCGAGGATCGTATGATAGCGCGGAAACAAGTTGGTCGAGATAGCTATCGTACTCTTTTTCGTCGGTGAAAAATCCTTTATCGGGATAACATTCAAATGCTACTATTATCTTCTTTGGCGGTGCTGACGCGTAACTTGACGCAGGTCTTTCGGGTTTGTCCGCGTATTCGACGTAGGGTTTGACGTCATAAATTGGCGTTCCGTTAAGAAGATCCGCGCCCGATACTACCAAAACCGTGCCGTCCGAAGTTTCTTTTATCTCTCTCAGTTCAACGAGCGATAAGCCCAAACCGTTGGGACGAAATGGGGATCGGGTGGCGAAAACGCCTATTTTCTCGTTACCGCCCAGCCGCGGCGGTCTCACCGAAGGCGAAGTTTTATCCTTTGATTCGGAGAAATTCCATATCAACCAAAGGTGCGAAAACCCTTCTATCCCTTTTATATAATTAACGTCTCGGTATTCCCGCTCGAATACGATCTCGGAAAGTACTCTCGTCAATCCGCTTTGACGGGGTATTCCGAATTTGGAATTATAATTATTACGTATTCTTGCGATAGGCTTTATTTCCATAAAGCGTAAGACGACGCGATATCGACGAGGACTTTCACCATTTTTTCAAGAGAGGGGACGGGAATATATTCGAATCTTCCGTGGAAGTTATGCCCGCCCGTGGATAGATTAGGGCAAGGCAGACCTTCAAACGATAGATGCGCTCCGTCGGTACCCCCGCGAATGGGAAGTATCAAAGGCTTAACGCCCTCTTTTTTAAACGCGTTTTCGGCGGTTTTTACGAGATGCATATATTCGCTCAAAATCTCTTTCATATTGTAATACGAATCTTTGACTTTTACGCTCGCGACGCCCACGCCGAACTTTTTATTCGTTTCTTCCGCGCACTTCTCAAAATACGCTTTTTTAGCTTGAAACTTTTCTTTATCGTGGTCGCGAATGATATATTTCGCGGTAAGGTTTTCCAAATCGCCCTTTACCTCGTCTATCATATAGAAGCCTTCGTGGTCTTTCGTTGAGACGGGGCGTTCGTTTTCGGGTAAAAGCGAGTGGAAATAATCGAACGCGTCAACGGCGTTTATCATTTTACCGTACGCTTCGCCGGGGTGAACGGATAATCCTTTTACAGTCAATACGCCCGAAGCGGCGTTGAAATTCTCGTAACTTATCTCACCGATGACCCCGCCGTCGACGGTGTAACCGAAGTCCGCGCCGAATTCCGAAACGTTGAAGTGTTCCGTACCTCTTCCGACTTCCTCATCATACGTAAAAGCGACTTTTATCTCGGGGCGAGGAATATGGGGATTATTTACGAAATATTCGAGCATACTCATAATTTCGGCGACTCCCGCTTTATCGTCCGCGCCCAAAAGCGTGGTGCCGTCGGTGAATACTATATCTTGCCCGACGTACGCGTTTATTTCGGGGAAACTCTTTTCCAAAAAGACAACCTCGTCGGAGAGTTTTACCTCCCCGCCCGTATAGCGAATTATTTGCGGCTTTACGTTCTCGCCCGAAGCCGCGGGGGAAGTGTCTGTATGCGCGATAAAGGCAATTTTGACGTTAGAACCCACGTTAGAGGGAAGAGTCCCGAAAACGTATCCGTGGTCGGTGACTTTGACTGTAATGCCGAGTTCCTTTAATTCCTTTTCGAGCAATTTAAGCAATTCGAGCTGTTTCTCGGTCGATGGACTGGTCTCGCTGTTCTCATCGCTTTGCGTATCGTAGGATACGTAGCGTAAAAATCTATCTAATACTGCCATATTATTATACGTTGAATCTGAATAAAACCACGTCGCCGTCTTTCATAACGTAGTCTTTACCTTCGCTTCTCATCAAACCTTTTTCTTTTGCCGCAGCGGTAGAACCGCAGTCCAAAAGATCTTGATAGTTGACTATTTCCGCTCTTATGAATCCTTTTTCGAAATCGGTATGGATTTTGCCTGCCGCCTGAGGGGCTTTCGTTCCCACGGTTATAGTCCATGCGCGAGTCTCTTTTTCGCCTGCGGTTAGATAGCTTATAAGTCCTAAAGTCCTATAACCCACCGTTACGAGTACGTCGAGTCCGCTTTGGGTAAGACCGTAGTCGGCGGCGAACAACTCTCTGTCTTCGTCGTCGAGTTCGGCGAGCTCCTCTTCTACCTTCGCGCATAATACGATAACTTCTGCGCCAGAGGCTTTTGCAACGTCTTTTACCGCTTTAACGTGATCGTTATCAGGCTTCCCTATATCCTTTTCGCCTATGTTCGCGACGTAGATAACGGGTTTATCGGTGAGCAAGAACATTTCTTTGACCACCGCTTTTTCTTCGTTATCAAGCCCCATATCTCTTACGGGGACGCCTTTAGCGAGTTCGGCTTGCACCTTTTCCGCAACTTCTATGTCGTATGCGTATTTTTTATCGCTCTTCAAAAGGTTTTTGAGCCTGACGAGTCTCTTCTCGACGGTTTCAAGGTCGGCGAGTTCGAGTTCTATATCAATGGTCGAAATATCGCTTTTCGGATCGACCTTATTGTCGACGTGGGTAACGTTATCGTCGTCGAAACATCTTACGACGTGAACGATTGCGTCGACCTCTCTTATATGCGAAAGGAATTTATTGCCCAAGCCTTCGCCTTTTGACGCGCCTCTTACCAAACCCGCTATATCGACGAATTCTATCACCGCGGGGGTTATCTTTTGGCTGTCGTACAAAGCGGCGAGTTTGTCGAGTCTCTCGTCGGGGACGGCTACTACGCCTACGTTGGGCTCGATGGTACAAAACGGATAATTCGCGCATTCCGCGCCCGCTTTTGTTATTGCGTTAAACAACGTCGATTTTCCGACGTTAGGTAATCCAACTACACCTAATTTCATATTTTTAACCTCTTACTTTTATTGATGCGGGGAATACGTCCCCATGTTCGCGCGTATTTATTATATATCAACCATTGATTTTTTTCAAGGAATAATAAGGAAAAAGAAAAATGTATATTATTATTACTATTATAAGAGGCGTATTATTGGGCGCGATACAGGGACTTACCGAATTTTTACCCGTTTCTTCGAGCGGACACCTTATTCTTTTTGAGAAAATGGGGCTTGCCGCGCCGAGCGTGGAAACCAACTTGTTTTTACACCTTGCGACTTTGCTTTCGGTTTTAGTCGTGATGAGAAAGGACGTGTTTTCTCTTTTTAAGCGCGGCGAGAAGAAAAAACTCGGGTGGCTTTTGGTTGCTACCATGCCGACCGTAGCGGTAGCGTTCGCGTTTAAGTATTTATTGCCCGAAGCGTTGAGCGGTGCGTTTTTAGCCCCTTGCTTCTTTCTCTCTGCGACTTTGCTGCTATTACCGTCTTCAAATAAGAGAAACGCGCCGAATCTGAAAAACGCTTTTCTCACCGGGCTCGCGCAAGGCGTGGCAGTACTTCCCGGCGTTTCCCGTAGCGGCACGACTATCTCTATAATGAGAGTTTTGGGCATAGAAGAGTTAGAAGCGGCTCGTCTTTCGTTTTTATTATCGTTTCCCGTTATAATAGGGGGAGTGGTTTTGGAAATACCCGAAACCAACTTCGCCGATTTTGACGCCCTCTTTATTCTGCCCGCCTTTATTTCCGCGTTTATAGTAGGGCTCGTCTCACTGAAAGTTATGCTCAAAGCGTTTTCCTCGAAAAACGCACTTCCTTTTTCAATTTATTTGTATATCGTCGCGTCATTTTCCGCCTTTCTTCCGTTTTTGAGCTGATTTGTCACGAATAATTTGTAGATCTAAGTCGGTTGGAGATGATAAAAATGAATAAAATATGCATTTATGCAATAAATTATTCAAAATTATGCAGTAAAATCGAAAAAAATTAAAAAAATAATGTATAAATTCAAAAAAGTATGTAAAATTGCTTGCCAAGTGTCGCAAGAATATAGTAAACTTTGAGCATAAAACAAAAACAAAACTCAAAGGAGATAAAAACAATGAAAAAGATCACTAAAATAATCGTAGCAATATTGACCTTGGCGGTCATGGTAGGTTGCGTTTCCGTATTTGCGGCTTGTAAAAAGGAAGAGGCGTCTATAACCGACGCTACTCCCGAGGGTATCAAGAAATACGGTTCGCTCGTAGTCGCGACCAACGCATATTTCCCTCCCTTCGAATATAAGGACGAGGAAACCGGCAAAATCACCGGTTGGGATATGGACATCGCTCAAAAGTTGGCGGACAAGCTTGGAGTTAAGTTGGTAATCGCCGATATGGAATTCGATTCCGTTTTGCTTGCTCCCGGCGCTAACAAAGCTCACATCTCTATGGCGGGTATTAGTTACAGCGAAAAACGCGATCAAACCTTGGACTTCTCGGTAGGCGTATTCGACAGTTCTCAAGTTATTATCGTCAAGAACGACAGCGATATCGCCGGTCCTTTCGATCTCGGTGGTAAGACCGTAGGCGTTCAAAGCGGTACGGTAGGTCAACTCCTCGCTCAAATGGATCCCGACTGGGCTGGCGAAGGTGAAGACGCTTGTCTCGCCGCTCCCGGCAACGTAAGCAAATACACCACCGGCGCGGAAGCCGTTCTCGCTCTCACCCAAGGTAAAGTCGACGCCGTCATCATCGACAAATTCCCCGCTCAAAAATTCGTAGAGAATTATCAAGGCGTTAAGATCTGCGAAGAGACTGTATTCGACGACGAATATGCATTCGCTGTAAAAGAAGGCAATAAAGAACTTCAACAATGGCTCAACGAGGCTATTGCCGAGATGAAAGCTGACGGAACGATGGCTGCTATCAACGCTAAATACTTCGGCTGATAAAACTAAAGAGTTTATAGTCGCGTCGCATTACGAGGCGATAAACGAATAATAATGCGTAAACGGGCTGTTGGAGACGTAAGTTTCCATACAGCCCATCATTGATTAAAGCAAATGAAACTTGATTTCAGTATTATTTTCAAAAAACAAATACTACTATTACTTTTAAAGTCATACGGCTGGACGATAGGTATAACCGCTATGGCGTTGTTCTTGGGTATAATAATAGGGACTATTCTCGCTATTTTTATGGTTTTGCCCAAGACCAATCCCATCAATAAAGTTTTGAACGGGGTTTCCAATTTATACCTCGCCGTTATAAGAGGCACGCCTACTTTGGTGCAACTGATGATAATATATTTCGTCATTTTCGCCGACGTTATTTTCTTTAACCGTGAATTATCCCCCTATTTTGTGGCTGCGATAGGCTTCGGTATCAATAGCGGAGCATACGTCGCGGAGATAATGCGCGCGGGTATTTTGAGCGTCGATAAAGGGCAGATGGAAGCGGGAAGAGCGGTTGGTTTGAGTTATACTTCCACGATGTTTCACGTTATTCTACCTCAATCGGCAAAAAACATTTTACCCCCTCTCGGTAACGAAGCGATAGTTCTCGTCAAAGAGACTTCGGTCGCTTTGATTATCGGCGTAAGCGAATTCTTTACGGCGATAAAGGGAATAGTCAACACGACGTACAACGTTATCACGCCTTACCTGTTCGCGGCGGCGGTTTACTTTGTAACCGTTTACGCAATGACCATCATACTTAAATTGCTCGAAAGGAGGTTGCATAAAGGTGACAGACGCTAATATGAACGAAAAGAAGCCTCTTATAGAGGTAAAATATCTTACGAAAAAATTCGGTAATCTTTTGGTTCTCGACGAAATAACGACCAACGTCTACGAGGGCGAAAGGGTGGTCATAATTGGACCTTCGGGCGGCGGAAAAAGTACGTTTTTGCGTTGCTTGAACGTTTTGGAAGATCCCACCGCTGGCGAGATCATATTCGACGGCGAAGACCTTACCGACCTTAAAATAAACATCAACGTATGTCGTCAAAAGATGGGTATGGTGTTCCAACAATTCAATTTGTTCAACAACCTTAACGTTCTTGACAATATCACTTTAGCGCCTATTCAGGTGGGCATGAGTAACCTTCGCAAAGCCAGATGGAACAACTTCATTCTACCGTTTTATAATAAATACGTAACCAAGAACGAGGCGAAATTAAGAGCGAAAGCGGACGCGAAGATAGCCAAGAACGAAGCGTTGATAAAAGAATACAACGAGTTGCTTAAACCTATCGACGAGGAATGCGAAAAGACTAAATCGGTTATCGAGCGAAGAGGCAAATTGCTGACGACCTACGATCCAAAGCTTTATAAGAAAAAATTGAAGATCGTCACTAAAATCGAAAACGCTGAACGCGTCGTCGATAGAACGAAGTATCCCACGCTTAAAACGCCTATCGAGTTACCCTATAAAAACAAAGCCGAGATCACCAAGATAGCCGAAGAAAATGCGATGCGCTTACTTAAACGCATAGGTTTGGAAGACAAGGCGAGCGTTTATCCTTCCACTCTCTCGGGCGGTCAAAAGCAAAGAATTGCGATAGTAAGGGCGTTGGCAATGAATCCCAAGGTAATGCTCTTCGACGAGCCTACCTCGGCGCTCGATCCCGAAATGGTGGGCGAGGTTCTCGAACTCATCAAGCAAATAGCGGGCGAGGGAATGACGATGATAATCGTTACTCACGAGATGGGTTTTGCGAAAGAGGTCGCTACCCGCGTGTGCTTTATCGCGCAAGGCAAGATACTCGAAGAAGGCACCCCCGAGGAAGTCTTTGAACGTCCTCAAAATCCCCGCTTACAAGATTTCTTATCTAAAATACTGTAAAGACTTCTATCAAAGAGAGTAAATAAGATCATTATAATATCAAAATAAGAACCGCTTTTCGTTTTGGAGAAGCGGTTCTTTGTATGCGCAAATATATGAACACGTTAGAATTGTTTATCAGTCGGCTTTCAAAGCGTCGACCACGTTCTTCTTCGCAGCTAGCAAGGACGGAATAAAGCCGGATATTACCGCGAGGACTATGCTCAACCCGAGCAGCGACCCTGTCGCGACGGGACTTACTACCGCTAATCCGCCTATTGACGAGAACGCTTTTACTATCGCGCTCAACGCGGGGGCAAGCGCGTAAGTCAGTGCGATACCGAGTAATCCGCTCAACGCGCCGATTATCACGGTTTCCGCTATGAATACGTTTAATATATCGGTGGCTCTCGCGCCGATACTTCTTAGTATACCTATCTCTCTCGTCCTTTCGGTGACCGAGTTACTCGTGATTATCGCTATCATTATGGACGAAACCAATAAAGATATGGCCGCCACCGCAACGAGCGCCAACGTCGCTAAATTGGTTATGGTTTCAAGGTTATAGATGAACATTTCGGTAACGTCGAAGTATTTTACCTTGCCGTCGTGTTCGCTGTTCCATTTATCCAAATATTGAGTTATTTCTTGTTTACAAGTGAAATTTCTCGCGTAAATGTTGAAATAAACGGGGGTGGTTTCCGCGCCGACGTACTTGTTGAACGCGGATAGATCTTTACCCGTCGTCAATAAACTCAATATCGCGGCAAGACCTTTTCCTTGAGGGTTTACGTTTTTAGCCATGGTTTCCGAGAACACGTTTTTAGCGCTGTTCGCCGCTAAAAGACGCTTTTGAGCCGCTGCTATTTTACTTTGGCTCGCTAATTCGGTAACGTACTTCGCGAGTTCTGGCGTGTAACAGAAGTTACATTGAAGTGCGGGCATCGGGGCGGTCGGCTTTACCCTTAATATACCCACAACCGTAAGCGCCATACCTTTATTGAGGTAAAGGTCTTCCAAAGCGGTATCGTCGGGAAGCGAATACTCCGTATCTTCATCGGTAGCGTTCACAAAATAGTCGTCGTTCGGTATGAGTTTCAAAGTATATCCTACTATTTTCGAGAAGTCCAAAGCGGTATATGAATTACCTTTTTCGTCTGTTTTTTCAACGCCGCCGTAAGCTTCGTCGTAATAGCCGAACTGGTTCAAAAATCTATACGATACCTCGTTGCTTTCATTGACTACGAGGACGATCTCGCTCTTGTCGGTGGGATACTTCCCGTAAAGAACGTCGTAATACTTTTCCATATATCCGCTTCCAATGAGCTGGTTCCAACCCGTAGTTTCCAAGGACGAATTTCCTAAAACGTTACCCGCCATAGTGGAAATATTCGTGGATTTGTAAGGGGACGGGGAAACGTCGTCGTAGTAATCAAGGAACTTATTATACGCTATGATATTCATACGCGTTCCGTAGTATTCGTGTAAGGATAAATAGGTCGAAGAGGGAAGAGCGTGCAGGTATTCCACGAATTCGGGGGTTACCTCGTTGAATTTAAGGCTATCCGCCATAGTGTTCAGCATTTGATCGACGGTAGATTTACCGCTTGCTTCCTCAACAAGACGCGCTTCTGTTCCGTCGGGGAAGGTTCCGCTCACGCCGCTTCCCTTGCTGAACGTCTCGAATAGTTGAGTCATAACGTCGTAGTCCATACTGTATTCGTAAACGCCTATGGGTACGGACGCAAGCATAGTGGTTTTCATATTATCCATCCAAACGTTTATGCCGTTGCTTAACGCTAAGACGAGCCCCATACCTATAATACCTATGCTTCCCGCTATCGTAGTGAGCATGGTACGGCGGAGTTTGGAAATAAGGTTTTTCCAACTCAAATTCATCGCCGTTATCCATTTCATCTTGGTATATTTGAAAGGGGCGTTGGGATTCTTCTTTAATCTCGGCAATTTTTCGCGTTTTTTATCCGATGGCGTTTCCTCCTCGTTTTCGCCTTCGAAAGGGGCGGAATCGTTGATAATAAGCCCGTCTTTGACGTTTATTATTCTCGTAGAATATCTTTCGGCAAGATCTTCGTTATGCGTTACCATGATGACGAGTTTTTCTTCGGATACCTCTTTAAGCACTTGCATAACTTGTTCGCCGAGTTCGCTGTCCAACGCACCAGTGGGTTCGTCCGCAAGGATTATCGACGGATCGTTCACCAGTGCGCGCGCTATCGAAACGCGTTGCATTTGCCCGCCCGAGAGTTGATGGGGTTTCTTATGGATATGCTCTTCCATGTGTACCTTTTTCAACGCTTCGAGCGCTTTTTCCGAACATTCGTTATGGTTGTAACCGCTAAGATTCAAAGCGAGTTCGACGTTTTTCAAAACGGTAAGATGGGGTATAAGATTGTAGGATTGGAAAACGAAACCTATTTCCGAGTTTCTATACGCGTCCCAGTATTCGTCCGTAAAAGCTTTCGTGGAAATACCGTTTATAATGAGGTCGCCCGACGTGTATCTGTCGAGCCCGCCGATTATGTTCAACATCGTGGTTTTTCCGCATCCCGAAGGTCCTAATATGGCGGCGAATTCCTTTTTGCGGAAGCTCACCGAAACGCCTTTCAATGCGTGTACGAGAGAATTATTCATCTCGTAATCTTTTTTAATATCTATCAGTTTTAACATACGTTTTTATTCCTTTTCTGAGTTTTTCGAGCAAATAAACAAAAATTACGCCGTTAGGACGATGTTTGTTCTTTGCGTTTTATATTAACAGTATATTAACTTTTGGCAATATAGTCAAGCAAAAACGACTGCCTATGAAAAAACGGTAATATATCGTTTACTTTACGGCGGTTACCTTGTAGCCTTGTTCTTCGACCGCTTTTTTAAGAATATCGCCGTCTAATTCAACTTTGCTCTTTACTATAGCCGTTCCTTTTTTGAGATCGACGTCGACCTTTTCGACGTTTTCAAGAGCGGCGAGGGCTTTTTCAACTCTTGCTTTGCAGTGTTCGCACATCATTCCTTCTACTGAAAGGGTTATTTTCATATAATTCTCCTTTTCTACATCCGATTTTACGTTCGAAATATCTATTATATCTTTATTTATCTTAATTCTATCTATATTCAATATATTAAGTCTTAACGCGTTAACAACTACGCAAAAGCTTGAAAGACTCATAGCGAGCGCGCCGATCATAGGATTTAGCGTTACGCCCAAAGGCACGAAAACTCCGGCTGCGAGGGGTATGCCCAACGCGTTATAGAAAAACGCCCAAAACAGGTTTTGTTTTATAACGCGTAGTATGCTTTTTGAGAGTTTCAAAGTCTTTACAACGTCGGATATCGAACTCGAAGTAAGTACGACGTCGGCGGCGTCTATCGCCACGTCTGCGCCTCTTCCTACCGCGATACCTACGTCCGCTACCGTCAAAGAGGGCGCGTCGTTTATTCCGTCCCCTATCATCGCTACGTTACCGATTTGCTGTAATTTGCGTAAGACGTCGGATTTATCGACGGGAAGTAACTCGGCGAACACCTTGTCTACTTTTACTTCTTCGCCTATCGCCGCAGCGGTTTTTTCGTTGTCGCCCGTAAGCATTACGGTAGCGACGCCGGCGTTTTTGAGAGCGGAAATAGTTTCTACCGCGTCTTCTTTCAAAACGTCCGCGACGATAACGAGTCCCAATAGTTTATTTGCCTTCGCGAAATATATAGGCGTACGCCCTTTTCTCGCTTCGTTATCGGCGATCTCTTTCAATTCGTTCACGTCAACTGAATTGCTTTCCATTAACGCGAGATTTCCACCGAGAACGGTTTTTCCGTCAACGCTGCCTCTTACCCCGAAGCCTGTTATCGCTTGGAAGTCATCGACTTCGATTTTTACCGTAGAAAGCGAGGCTATCGCGTTGGAAATAGGGTGTTCGCTCAAAGATTCTAACGACGCTGCAACTGTCAAAAGTTCGCTCTCGGTCGAGTTTTTCGCAGGAAACACAGCCGTAGCGACAGGTTTTCCTTGCGTAAGCGTTCCCGTTTTATCGAAGGCGACTATTCTTACTTTGGACGCGTTTTCCATTATTTCTGCGGTTTTATAGAGAATTCCGTTTTTCGCGCCTCTTCCACCGCCCGCCATTATCGCTACGGGGGTGGCGAGTCCCAACGCGCAAGGGCAACTTATAACGAGGACGCTTATTGCTCTTGCTAGCGCGAATTCAACGTCCTTTCTTATAATTCCCCAAACTATCGCGGTAACGAGCGCGATACCTAAGACTACGGGTACGAATACGCCCGCGACTTTATCGGCGATACGGGCGATAGGCGCTTTGCCCGCGCTTGCCTCTTTTACGGTTTCGATTATTTTGCTGAAATTGGTTTCGCTGCCGACTTTTACCGCTTTGCATACTATAGCCCCGAATAGGTTTAGCGTGGCGGCGTTTACCGAGTTGCCCTCGTTTTTATCCACGGGCATACTTTCGCCGGTTAACGCGGATTCGTCCACCGAACTCGAACCTTTTACTACCACGGCGTCGGCAGGTATCGCCGCGCCCGGCTTTACTATAAACATATCCCCAACTTTCAATTCGTCGATACCGATCTCTTTTTCGCCGTCGTCGGTAAGCAATAACGCTTTTTGCGGAGCGAGGTCAATGAGCGAATTGATCGCGGAAGCGGTTTTTCCTTTGCTTTTCGCTTCGAGAAGTTTGCCTACGCTTATCAACGTGAGTATCATAGCCGACGTTTCGAAATAGAGAGAATGAAGGTATTCGTGGGGATGTTCCGCGCCGGTCATTATGAACAAGATTATTGTACTGTAAACGAATGCTACGCCGCTACCCAAAGATACCAATGTGTCCATATTCGGTGAAAGATGGATAGCCGCTTTACCCCCTCTTACGAAGAAACCGCCGTTCAATAATAGCACGATTAACGCGAGGATAAATTGAAGAAGAGCGAGAGTTACGGGATTTTCAAGAAATGCGGGGAGAGGCGCCGAAAACATATTTCGGAACATACATAAATACGTCAAAACGACCGTGAAAACTATGGATATAACGAGAGTTATTATACGCTTTTTATATCCGTCTTCTTTTACCTCTTCGTTTTCTTTCGCTTTTCCTTCTACGCTTGCCGAGTAGCCCGCGTCGGATACCGCTTTGCAAATGATCTCTTTCGTTGCGGGCGTGGCGAATTCGACTGTCATGGAGTTCAACAAAAGGTTGACCTCGGCTTTTTCTACGCCTTCCACCGAGTTCACCGCTTTTTCCACCCTCGCGCTACAAGCCGCGCAGGTCATTCCTTTTACGTCGAATTTACATTTTTCACTCATAATATTATTGTATATTTCTAATACTTAAAAGTCAAGCGAACGCATTCCCTTGGCTCGTCATAAGAAAGACGAAAAAAATTTCGAAAAAGTCTTTTAAATAATTGACTTTGAAAGAAAGAAAGTTTTATATTGAATATAGAGGTAGAAAATGAAACTGAACGGCTTTTATTTTTACGGATATTATTTCTTTGAACCGATATCTTAATAGCGGTCGTTTCGTTTTATATAAACGTTGTAAGTAGTAGCGACCGTGTGAATCGGTCGCTTTTTTAAATTCGGAGAGGTAGATTATGATCATAGTAGTAAAACAAAAACACGATCAAAAACAACTTGACAGACTTATCGAGTGGGTAAAATCCCAAGGTCTTGACGTAGATTTGAGTATAGGCGCTCATTCCACGGTTTTGGGTCTTATCGGCGATACGAGCAAAATAGATATCGATTTGGTGAACGCTTTGGATATCGTTGAAAGCGTAAAGCGAATTCAAGAGCCGTTCAAATGCGCCAATCGAAAATTCCACCCCGAAGACACCGTCGTCAAAGTGGGCGACGCGGTTTTCGGCGGAGGCAATTTCGTGCTCGTAGCGGGACCTTGCTCGGTAGAAAGCGAGGAACAAATAATAGGCATCGCTAAAGAGGTCAAAAAAGCGGGCGCGAAGGTTTTAAGAGGCGGCGCGTTCAAACCTCGTACTTCGCCCTATTCCTTCCAAGGACTACGCGGCAGCGGCATAGAACTTTTATTGAAAGCGAAAGCGGAAACCGGGCTTCCCATCGTCACCGAGGTAATGAGCGTATCTCAACTCGAACTCTTTGAAAACGTGGACATCATTCAAATAGGCGCGAGAAATATGCAAAACTTCGAACTTTTGAAGGAAGTAGGCAAATTACGAAAGCCTATACTTTTGAAGCGAGGTCTTGCCAACACGATAGAAGAGTGGCTTATGAGCGCGGAATACATCATGAGCGAAGGTAACAAAGACATAATTCTTTGCGAACGCGGAATAAGAACTTTCGAGACTGCGACGAGGAATACCCTCGACCTATCCGCCGTTCCCGTATTGAGGGAACTCACCCATTTGCCCGTGATAATCGATCCTTCTCATGCTTCGGGCGTGGCTCGCTTGGTGCCCCCTCTTTCGATGGCGGCGGCGGGCGTAGGCGCGGACGGGCTTATAATCGAAGTGCATAACGATCCTAAAAAAGCCCTTTGCGACGGCGCGCAATCCATAACGCCCGATCAATTCGCCGATTTGGCTAAGAGGGTAAACGCGATATTACCGTACGTTGATAAAAAACAAATAGAGGGAATATGAAAATCGGAATAATCGGAATGGGGCTTATGGGCGCTTCTTTTGCCCGTACCCTAATAAAGAAAAACGCGGCGGAAGTTTACGCATACGACTTGGATCCCGCGGTAATGCTAAAAGCCGAACTGCTCGGAATAGAAAATCGCCTGACTTTAGATAACGTCGGCGAGTTGGATATGCTCGTCGTTTGTATTTTCCCGAAAGACGTTAAAGCGGCTTTGCTTCCATATCTGCCTAAACTTAAAACGGGCGCGATAGTTATGGATTTTTGCGGTGTGAAAAGGGAAGTCGTTAAGGTTTTCGATGAATTCGCTTTATCTTACCCCGACGTCAAATTCGTAGGCGGTCATCCTATGGCTGGACGCGAATTCTCGGGTATCGAGCATTCTACCGTAAACCTCTACGAGCGGGCGAGCATGATCTTGGTTCCGGTTACCGAAGATATATTCTTTTTGGATTATTTGAAAAACTTTTTCTTATCGTTGGGTTTCGGTAAAGTGGTCGTTACGACCGCCGAAAATCACGACAAGATGATAGCGTTCACTTCTCAATTATGCCACGTCGTTTCGAACAACTACATTAAAAACAAGTCCGCGTTATCGCACGACGGCTATTCGGCGGGTAGTTATAAAGATTTGACGAGAGTCGCGAGACTCAACCCCGTTATGTGGACGGAACTGATGATGAGTAACAACGATTTCATCCTCGAAGAATTGAACGAATTCATTACCCACCTTATCGCTTACAGGGACGCGCTACTTAACAAAGACGCCGAAGGCTTGAAGAAACTACTTGCCGAGGGTAACGAACTTAAATTGCAGATAGACGTGAGGAACAAACAATGACTATAAGAGTAAAAGCGTCGAAAGAATACGACGTTTTCGTAAATAACGATTTGAACGCCTTAGCCGACTACGTTTTCGACGGCGAGAAGGTTGCCGTAATCACCGACGAAAACGTGAACGCGTTATATCACGATTATTTTGCGGATTACTTCGTCGACAAAGAGGTTTTTACCTACGTCGTAAAAGCGGGCGAAGAGAGCAAAAGCGCGGCGGTCTATATCGATCTTCTTAATAAACTCGCTCGCGATGGTTTCAATAGGAAAGATCTCGTCGTGGCGTTCGGCGGCGGGGTAGTCGGCGATCTCTCGGGATTCGTCGCTTCTACCTTTATGCGCGGTATTAAATTCATATCCGTTCCCACGACCCTTTTAGCCGACGTTGATTCATCGGTAGGGGGTAAGACCGCTATCAACCTTGACGTTGGTAAAAATCTTTGCGGGACTTTTTATCAACCCGACGGCGTGTATATAAACGTTGAGTTTTTGAAGACGCTACCTTCTCGAGAGATAGCTTGCGGTAAAGGCGAAATAGCGAAGTATTCTCTTTTGCTCGGTGAAAAGATATCTCTCGAAAATATGAGCGATTGTATCGCTCGTTGTTTGAGGTATAAAAAAGAAATCGTCGAGAAGGACGAATTCGAGGGCGGGCTTCGCAAATTGCTCAACCTCGGTCATACTTTCGGGCACGCCGTAGAAAAGTATGAAAACTATTCTTTAAGTCACGGCGAATGCGTGGGCGTGGGTTTGCGTTACGCTTTGAAGATATCCCGAATTCTCAACGGCTTGACCGATGGAAACGTAAAGGCGGTTGAAGATATTCTCGATTATTACGGTTGTCCCGATAGAGATTATCCTTACGACGAGTTGTTATCCATCGTCAAACACGATAAGAAAGGAAACGCCTCGGGCGTCGATATGGTCTTGATAAACAAAGAATTGAAACCCATCGTGCAATTCGTTACCTTCGAACAATTAAAGGAGATATCTTTATGAGCGAAGCGAGAATAAAACCTTTCGTTTGTCGCGGTAAGATAACCGCGCCGCCTTCAAAATCGGCGGCTCACCGCGCTTTGATAGCCGCTTGTTTGTCGGGCGGCGGAAATGTAGAAAGAATAGGCGACAGCGACGACGTCACGGCGACCTTGAACGCTTTGAGCGCGATGGGCGCGACCTTTACTCTCGAAAACGGAACGGTTGAATTTAATGGCTTTTCTCCCGTAGAAAAGTGTGTTATAGACTGTAAAGAAAGCGGCTCGACTCTGCGATTTTTGCTTCCTCTTTGTTGCGCTTTGGGAATTAAAGCGAGATTTACGGGCGCGGATAGATTGATATATTTTAGACCGAGTAAGCCGCTTATAGAAGTTTTGAATTCTCACGGGGCGGATATAGTCGATATGGAAATACGCGGGAAGATAGGCTGCGGCGATTACGTTATCGACGGGAGCGTCAGCTCGCAGTATATCACGGGTTTGCTTTTCGCTTTATCGGCGTGCAAAGGCGTTTCTACCCTTAAAATAACGGGTAAAAAGGTGAGCGAAAACTATATAGATATGACCGTTGGTGACTTGAAAAAGCACGGTGTTGAAATCACCGTAGACGACGTTATCACCATACGCGGCGGCAGTTATTCGCCTTGCGACGAGATCGTCGAGGGTGATTGGTCGGGCGCGGCTTTTCCGTTGACATTCGCCGCAATAAGTGGTGAAGTAGAAGTCGAAGGGCTTGATATACGCTCGGCGCAGGGCGATAAGAAGATACTCGACGTTTTAGAAAGTTTCGGCGCACAAGTCGAAAGGCGAGAGGAAAGCGTAGTTGTAAAAAAAGGCGAACTAACCGGCACGGTCGTAGATTGCGAAAACATACCCGACCTCGCGCAGATAATATCCGTTGCGGCGGCGTACTCTCGCGGTAAAACGATCTTGAAAAACCTTTCTCGCTTAAAATTGAAGGAAAGCGATAGATTGCAAGGCGTAGTCGACGCCCTTCGTTTAGCGGGGATAAACTGTGAAATATCGGGCGACGATCTTACGATAACGGGCGGTGAACCTACGGGCGCGAGGTTTACCTGCGAACCCGATCACAGAAGCGTTATGTCCGCGACGATATTGGCGGCGTGCGCTTCCTCTCCGTCCGTAGTGACGAACTGCGAATCGGTGAATAAGTCCTACCCCTTGTTTTTCGAGGATATTGACGCTTTAGGAGGAAAAGGAAATGTCGAAATACGTCGGTAAAAAAATAGAAGTCGAGATATTCGGCGAGTCCCATGCGGACGAGATCGGCGCGATAGTCAAAGGGTTGGCGGGTTATCCTCTTTACGAAGATACGATAAAGAACCTACTCTTACGTAGAAAAGCGAGTAGCGGCGTTTATTCGACCTCGAGGATAGAGCCCGACGAGCCGATATTTTCAGGCGTTTGCGATAACGTTTTGACGGACGAATTCAAAGGAATAATAAAGAACGTCAACGTAAGAAAGAGCGATTACGATTCGCTATATGGCAAACCGCGACCTTCTCACGCCGATTACGCTTGGTATGTAAAAGACGGCGCGCTTGACTTCTCGGGCGGAGGTCGTTTTTCGGGTAGGCTCACCGCGGCTTATTGCATAGCGGGTGGAGAATGTTTGGGAATACTCGGCGAAAAGGGCGTAAAGATAGCCGCATACGTTCAAAAAGTCGGCGCGGTGGACGGTGAGAGTTACCGCGACGAGTGTAAAAATTACGAAACGCTATTAGGCGTTCGCGACGACGGTTTCCCTTCGCTTTCAAATAAAGAGGAAATGTTGTCGGCGATAAAGGAAGCGGCGAAGACCGGAGACAGCGTAGGCGCTAAAATAGAATGCGTCGTTTACGGCTTTCCCGCCGGGATAGGCGACAATCTGTTTGGTGGTCTTGAAGGAAAAATAGCCGAAGTATTATATGCGATACCCGCCGTAAAAGGAGTGGAATTCGGGTACGGATTCGATCTTTGCGCCCTTAAAGGAAGCGAAGCGAACGACGGTTTACGATATGAAAATTCTAATGTCGTATTCGAAAGTAACCGTTCGGGTGGTATAAACGGCGGCATTTCCAACGGAAACGTTTTGACGATAGGCGTTGCCATGCGCCCCACGCCGTCTATATCTCTTCCGCAAGCAACCGTCGACCTCGTTACGAAAACGAACGCGACGATAGAGGTCAAAGGTCGTCACGACCCTTGCCTCGCGGTAAGAGCGTTGCCCGTAGTGGAAAGCGCGGTAGCCCTCGCTTTGCTCGACGAAATAATTTGACGATCAACGAACGATCGATAAGGAGTTTATTATGGATATCAACGAATTGAGGAAGGAAATAGACGCGTTAGACGATAAGATACTCGCGCTCTATATGCAAAGAATGGAATTATGCGCGGATATCGCCGAATATAAAGCGAAAAATGAAAAAAGCGTATCCGATTTTTCAAGGGAAAACGCCATACTGTTTAGGCTTGCCAAGACCGTTCCCGCCGAAATGCAAGTTTACGTCAAAGAGTTGTACGGAGCGATTTTCGCAACGAGCAAAGCCTATCAAAGTTCATTGATCAACAGAAATTCCCCCACCGTAAAAGAGATAAAAGACGTATTGATGGAAGGGAGCGTTGAGTTCCCCGTGGTAGCGAGCGCGGCTTGTCAGGGCGTTGAGGGAAGCAATGCGGAAAGGGCGGCGAGAAAGATATTCCAAGTAGGCGACGTTTCTTATTTTAGAGATTTTGCGAGCGTGTTCAACGCCGTGGACAAAGGCTTTTGCGAATATGGTATTCTTCCCGTAGAAAACAGCACTTCAGGCTCGGTTTTAGAGGTTTACGACCTCATGAAAAAATACGATTTCCGTATAGTGAGAAGCCTTAAATTGCGTATAGATCATTGTCTTGCGTGCGTGAAGGGAAGCGATATAAAAAAGATAGAAAAGGTAATATCCCACCCTCAAGCGCTACGCCAATGCGGTAAGTTCATCGCCGAACGCTCGCTTCAAACCATTTCGGCGGAAAACACCGCCACAGCGGCGAGAGATCTTTCGGAATCCGGCGATCAAACCACCGCCGTAATTTGCTCTGCGGATTGCGCGGAAAAGTACGGGCTTGTCGTGCTTGATAGAGCAATACAAGACCATAAAGACAACTATACTCGTTTTATCTGTATCGCCAAGAAACTTCAAATTTTCCGAGGTAGCGAGAAAATAAGCCTTGTAACGAGTTTACCGCACGAAGCGGGAAGTTTAAGTAAAATATTGAGCGAGTTCTCCGCTCATAATCTCAACTTGACGAAAATAGAATCCCGTCCGATAAGTTCTGACTTCGAATTCTTGTTCTATTTCGATTTCGAGGGCGACGTCACTTCCAAAAGCGTTCAAAATCTCATCGCCCGTCTCGAACTCGGCTCGGATAAATTCAAATTCCTCGGTTGTTATAAAGAGATAGTATGAAATACGCTTTGATAGGCAAAAAACTCGGTCACAGTTATTCGGCGGCAATACATAACGCGCTTAACGCGTCCTACGATCTCGTCGAACTTACAGAGGAAGAGTTGCCCCTCTTTTTGGCAAACCCATCCTACGAAGGTTTTAACGTTACCGTTCCCTATAAGAAATCGGTGATACCTTATCTTCACGAAATCTCGCCGATCGCAACTCTTGCGGGATCCGTAAATACCATAAAGGTCAAAGACGGGCTCTTGTACGGTTATAATACCGACGTTTCGGGTATGGAATATATGATAGCGAGGTGCGGGCTTACCCTTAAAAATAAGGTCGTTATGATTTTAGGTTCGGGCGGCACTTCGGGCACGGCGTGCGCTTTGGCGCAAAAACAGGGTGCGAAAAAGGTTTACGTCGTGAGCCGTACGGGCGAAGTGAATTATACGAATTGCCCTCGAAAAGGCGTGCAAATTTTGATTAACGCAACCCCCGTGGGAATGTATCCTAACGTCGACGAAAGTCCTATCGAATTGACGGGTTTCGAGTCGTTAGAGGGCGTTTTCGATTGCGTATATAATCCGCGTAAAACTCGCTTGATTCTTGCGGCGGAAAATCTCGGTATAGTCGCTTCGAGCGGACTTCCTATGTTGGTCGCGCAGGCGGTGAAAGCCGAAGAGATATGGCGGGAAGAAAACTTTGACGATAAGGTAGAGGAACTTATATCGGCTATCGCTCGCGATAAAGTGAACGTCGTTTTGGAAGGTATGCCTTCGTCGGGGAAGACCACGGTTGGAAAACTGGTCGCCGATATCCTCGGTCGAGAGTTTTACGACGTGGACGAAGAGATAAAACGCGAAACGGGAAGGACTCCTTCGGACATTATAAACAAAGACGGCGAAGCCGTTTTCAGGGATATCGAATCGACTGTCGTGAGAAGACTTGTTAAAGAGAGCGGTAAGGTTATAGCCCTCGGTGGCGGAAGCGTTATTAGAGAGGAAAACGTGCTTGCTTTCCGCCAAAACGGCGTGGTATTCTATCTTAATAGACCGTTATCGTTATTGACTGCGGAAGATAGACCGATCTCTCAAAAAGAGGGAATAAAAGCGTTATATGAAAAAAGGCGTTCTCTCTACGAAAACGCCGCCGATTTTACGGTTGAAAGCATAAATGCGACTTCCTCCGCCGAAAATATAGTCGCTATCTTAAACGGGTTGAAATTCTAATCGACTTCGCCTTCTTCTATAGACGTCTGTTGAGCGACGTTTACGATACATCTACACCAAGTCCCTTTCTTTAATAATACGATACCTACCGTCATTTTCAGCAAATCGCAGGCGTTTATTATTGCGTAAAGCGGTATTATGGGAATATCGGTAAGTCGCGATAGTATCAAAGACAAAGGCACGTTTACCGCCCATATCATTCCGTTGTCGAAGAGGAAGGTCATAAAGGTCTTTCCACCCGCTCTTATAGTGAAATACGCCGCGTTTAGTATCGCGTTTACAGGCATTACCATCGCGGCTATGAAGATGAAAGCGGTCGCTTCTTCGCGCACCAAGTCGGTCGTGTTGTAGATAAGAGGGAAGAATTTTGCTATCGCAGCCATAACGCCGCCTAATATCAAACTTAAAATGAGAGAAATCGCGATAAGTCGGTTGTCCGTCTTTTTTGCTTCTTCAAGTTTGTTCGCGCCGAGTAGATTGCCTATTATAATACCCACCGAAACCCCCATCGAAATGATTCCCGCGTGGAAGAAATTGAATAGAGTGTTTGATATATTTATCGCCGCCACTACGTCGAGCCCTCTTACCGAATAACTTTGAACGAGTGTGGTCATACCCATAGACCAAAGCGTTTCGTTCAGCATTACCGGCAACCCTTTCATCGTGAACTTTTTTACGTTTACCAAGGAAATCCGTAAGGTTTTGTAAACCTCTTTAAAGAAGGCGGTCTTTTTGCTTATATGCGAGTACGCGACTATTATAGTCGCCTCGACGTATCTCGACACTACCGTCGCTATCGCCGCGCCTTTTACTCCGAGAACGGGCGCGCCCAAATGACCGTATATCAAGACGTAATTCAAAAAAAGGTTTACGCCGACGGCTATAAGCCCGGTCACCATAGGCGGAGTGGAATGTCCCGTAGTCCTCAACGTATTCGCGTATGCCGAAGTCACCGCGAAAGCGGGTAGACCGATAGTCATTATGCGAAGATATTGCCTACCGTATTCAAGAGTCGCCGCAATATCCCCCTCGCCTCCGCCTTCGTGTAAGAAAAGGGAAATGAGTTGTTCGTCGGCAAGTAGGAAAAGCAGTTCGGCTACTACGAGAAGAAGCGCGCAAGCGTATAACGCGAAACGCAAAGTATTTCTTACGCCCTCGTAGTCTTTCGCGCCGTAGTATTGAGCGGTAAAAATACCTACGCCGGATACCGCGCCGAAGATGCATAGATTAAAGACGAAAAACACTTGGTTGGATATCGCGACGCCGCTCATTTGCTCGGTGCCGATTTTCCCGACCATTATATTGTCTAAAAGATTAACGAAATTGGTTATGGCGTTTTGAATGAGAATGGGCAAAAAAACGGCGATCACTACTTTTAGAAACGTCTTGTCGCCGAAAAATTTTATAAACAAGTTTTCTTTTTTGTCCAAAGTTTCCATAATAGAATCATATCAAAAAGGAGAAGAATAGTCAAACGATGAAAAAAGTTTTTCCAAATTACTGAAAATATGTTATAATATATCTAACGGGACGTTTTTCGAGGTTTGTTAACGATAAATTAAAGAACGTACTGTACAATAAACGAATATGAAGTTGAGAAAAAGAAAAGCGAACACTTTTACCTTTCGTCAAGCGCGTAACGCTCTTTTCGAAATGGTGCGACATAATATAAAGTTGCAATACCGCAATTCTATTTTAGGCGTGGCTTGGACTATCCTTAATCCATTGCTCACCATGATAGTTTTGGCGTTGGTCTTTTCGCGTTTGCTTTCGAATAGGGGTATAACCATAGACTACCCCGTTTATATTATGTGCGGTAACGTGGTCTTTTCTTTTATGAGAATGTGTACCTCTCAATGTTTGCCGTGTATAGTTTCAAACGGCGATCTTTTGACGAAGACGAGAGTTCCGCATATTGTATTCCCCTTGTCTACCGCCTTATCTTCGAGCATCAACTTCGCGTTTTCAATAATAGCGGTGTTATTGGTAATGCTCGTAAGAATGTGGTCGGGCGCCGATATAACGTTCAGCTGGACGATCATTATGATCGTGCCCTATTTCCCCGCGCTGTTCGGCTTTTCTTTGGGCGTAGGACTTATCCTTTGCGTTATTTTCGTAAGGTTTAGAGATATCAAACATTTGTACGGTATTTTCCTTATGCTTTGGACGTACGGAACCCCGCTTTTCTATTCGGAAACCATTTTGTCGGATAAAATGGCGACGGTGGAATTATTCAATCCTATGTATCATTTCGTTAAATACTTTAGAGAAGTGGTCGCTTTGGGCGACGCCGGCGATTTCAAAACTTTGGGTATTTGTTACGCCTCGGCGGCTGCCGCTATGATCGTCGGGCTTCTTCTCTTTAATTGGAGAAAGAAAGTATTTGCGCTTTACGTATAACGCTATGAACGAAGAATTAAGAGAAACAAACGAGAATATCGAAAAAGAAAGCGAGGTGCTAGTGGACGTTCGCGACGTTTCCATGTGCTATAAGATACTCGTCGAGAAGGTCGACAACTTGAAAGAATACGTCGTCAAGTTGTTGAAACGCAAGATAAAGTACAAAGAGCTTTGGGCGTTGAAAGACGTTTCTTTGCAAGTTAAACGCGGAGTTTCGCTCGGTATAATAGGTAGAAACGGCGCCGGCAAAAGTACCCTTCTAAAACTCATATCGGGGGTTTTGGAACCCACCGAGGGCGAGATAATAACCAAAGGAAACATCGTTCCTCTACTAAAACTCGGCGCGGGCTTCGATAAAAACGCTACGGGTAGAGAAAACATCTATCTCAACGGCGCGATGATGGGTTACAGCCGTAAGGAAATGGACGAAAAGATGGATAGTATCCTCGCGTTTGCCGATCTCGGCACCGATATAGACCTGCCTTTGAAAAATTACAGTTCGGGTATGGTTTCTATTTTGGGCTTTTCCATTGCGGTCGACGTTAATCCCGACATATTGATAGTCGACGAAGTATTGAGCGTCGGCGACGCGCCTTTTAGAGAAAAATGCGCGAAAAAGATAAAGGAATTGCAGGAAAAGGGCACCACTTTTATCATCGTTTCTCACGATCAGTCGACCATATTACGAATGTGTCAGGAAGCCGTTTGGATAAACAACAACAGGATAGCGGACTTCGGCGATACAAAGACGGTCATGGACGAATATAATCAATATTGTAAAGAACATCCCGAAAGGGATAACTCTCAATCCAAGTACGCCCGTCACGAATAAGTATTGCCTTTTATATTTCGCGGTGTTATACTTGGATTATTAATCATACTAAAGAAATAGGGAACGAAGGAAGCGCGTTTTCGGCTTCGAAGCATATCGCCGCTTTCCTCGGTTTCTTCGAGGATCTTATTATGGCTGAACCGAAAAGAATAGCGCAAGTTTTAGGGACGGTCTCGACCGGAGGCGTCGCGAGTTGCGTTTTCAATTTCTATAAGAATATCGACCATTCGAGATACCAATTTGATTTCTACACCTACGACGACTCGCCTTACGACGAGGAAATTTTGGCTATGGGGGGTAGGATATTTCACTATCCCAAAGTGTTCAACGTTCCCAAATGCGTTTCTTTTTTAAGTAAACAATTCAAAGAAAACGGTTACGAAATAGTCCACGTTCACCTTACGACGCTCTCATTCGTGCCGCTGATGGCGGCTAAAAAAGCGGGCGTTCCGTTCAGACTTTGTCACGCGCACTCTACGACGCACAGGGAAGAGGGTTTTAAGTATTACGTCAAGACGGCTCTTCGTTCGATCTCTTCCAAAAATGCCACCCATTTATTGGGTTGCAGTAATTTGAGTGTAAACTGGCTGTATAGAAAGAAAGCTGACGAGGCGTTTCTTTTGCATAACGCGGTCGATCTCGATAGGTTTTCGTTGAGCGAAGAAGAAAGAAAGGCGGCGGCTGAAAAATATGGGAAAGCCGATAACAAGATAGTTGGTTTTGTCGGGCGGTTCGAAATCCAAAAAAACGTTCCCTTCTTAGTGGAAGCGTTCGCCCTTCTTGCGAAGAAGCGTTCGAACGTTCGTTTGGCTCTTGTCGGCGACGGAAGCGAGCGTGAGATCGTCGAAAGAATAATTGAAGAAAACGGGTTAAACAACCTCGTCACAGTATATCCCGAACAAAGAAACGTAGAGGAATACTACGCGTTGTTTGATTTATTCGTTCTGCCTTCCCGCTACGAGGGGCTTCCTCTTGTCGCTATAGAAGCGCAAACGGCGGGGTTGCCGACAATTCTATCCCAATATATCACTCACGAAGTCGACGTAACTTCAACCTGCGTTTTTATGTCCATTGACGGCGAAAACGCCAAGGAAAACTGGGCTAATAAAATGGCTGAACTCTTGGATTCGCCTTTGAAAGATAACGTCGCGCTCGTAAAAAAAGCCGGTTACGATATAGTTGAAGAAGCGGCTCGCCTCGCCGATTATTACGACGGATTAAAATGGAAAAGAACGTAAAGATTTTGACCGTATATCATAAGGAAATAGACGAGCTTCGCGCCTCGTTTCTTTTGCCGTTGCACGTCGGTTCTTCCTCTTCCGTCGGTACTTTACGCGATGACGATGGGGATAATATCTCACATAAAAACCCTACTTTTAACGAGATGACCGCGCTTTATTGGGCGTGGAAACACTACGAAGTGATAGGCGATCCCGACTTTTTAGGTTTATGTCATTATAGACGTTTTTTCCTTTTTGAAAATAGAAAATATCCGTATTACGAGTGCGACGAGTTTGCGGACGTAGACGAAGCGGCTTTTTCGGAAGCGGCTTTACAAGGCGTTTTGTCTTCTAATTCGATCGTTGCCCCCATGCGTACAAAAAGGCGTTCGGTAGGGGGTAGTTACGCGAGCGCGCACCATAAAGAAGACCTCTTTTTAATGCTCGATATATTGAAAGAAAGGTCACCCGAGATTCTACCGTATGCGAACAAGTACCTTGATAGCGACGGAATCTATTACTACAATATGTTCGTTTTCGAAAAATCCGTTTTTTTTGATTACGCGGAATGGATTTTCCCAATTCTCGACGAATTTGAAGAAAAAACTTCGTTCAAAGGCGAAAGATTGTTTATATCCGAAATACTGACGGGCATATATTTGTATCGTTTGAAGACTTCGCGCCCCGACTTCGTGGAATTGCCGGTTATCTTTATAGCGGGCAAAAAACAGCCTCTTAAAGCGGTTTTACGAGAGGTAAAAAGCAATTTCAAAAATAAAAAGTCGGGAGTTTTATATAACTTCCGACCCCTTATTCTTTGGCTTGCGCCTAAAAAATTGATGCTTAAAAGGCGTCAAAGACGCGTCAAATAGCTATTCGTCCCATTCTAAACACGCATGTGCCTCGCCTGAAACGGCGAGGATTTTTTCTTCGTCGTAGAACGTTCTCGAAAGTTTCGCCCCTTTTACCACGCCGTCTAAAAGGCAAAAAAGAAGGGTGTTTTTATTCACGATAAAAACGTCGCCCGTTCTTGCCTCTGTTTCTTCGTCTTCCACGTTTATCGCAAAAGGTAACGCAGAGATAAACGCGTTGTCGACCCGTTTGAAATCCAATTCTATTTGAGAGGGGTTGAAAGAGTTAATAAACTTATTTATCGTTTCGGTTTCCTCTCTCAAAGAAACGTAAAGATAACCTTCCTCGCCTTTTATAAACATAGTAGGGCGAGGTCTTACGCGGCGGTCGTTTTCGATGTCAAAGGACATATCCATATTATTTTACGGGCTTTTTGCCGAAGAGCGCAAGTACGCCGTCTACGATAAGCACCGCGCCGACGATGATGAAGAACCAGTCGAGTACGACCCATTTGCTGACTATCAACAATATACCTACTATGATGGTCAAGATCGCGATTAAAATGTTAATGGCGTTCGCTTTCTTCTTCGTCGTACCTTGAATAAGATCGATCACGCCTCTAACGATCAACAAAGCGCCGATTATGAGGATTACGTATCCGAAGTACAGCCATGCGCCTACTATTATCGCTATGCCGACCAGCATATAAATAATACCGGCGACTACTTGTTTGCTCGCGATGAGGAATATACCGTAAACGATCGCCAAAGCGCCGATTATAGTCAAGCCCCATTTGAGCATACTGCCTCTGAAGACGATGAACATTACGCCAACGAGGACGTATAAAAGGGCGGTCAATAAATTGTTTTTGGATAAAGAAGATTTAGATTTTGCCATATTGAACTCCTTGTCGTTTTTTTTCTTTTATTATAGTTTCGTTTGCGAAAAAAGTCAATATGTGCGAGTATCAATAAATCGGTTAAATGGTCGAAAGAGATGAAAAATGAAAAAGGTGTGCTTAATTATCTTAAGCGATGGAATATTTCACGCCCACGTATAATTTAAAGCGGCTCTGTTCATACTATGATGGGAGGTGAAAAATGGAACTTGCAAAGAGCAAAACCTTTATCAATTTGGCGAAATCTTTCGCGGGAGAATGTCAAGCGCGCACCCGTTACGAATTTATGGAGTACGGCGCGAGAAACGCGGGGTTGAAGTGCCTTGCGGAGATGATAGACAACGTCGCTTATAACGAATTCAACCACGCGAGGATGTTTTACACTTTTATACAAAAAGCGGATCCTAAAGCGTTAAAGAATATCGACGTTAGTACGGGATATCCGTTCAAAGAAAAGTGGGATATCGCGGAAAACCTTAAGTTCGCCGCCGAAGACGAAAAGAACGAGGCGGAGAAAATATATCCCGAATACGCTTCGATAGCAAGGGAAGAGGGCTTCGACGAGATCGCAGAACTGTACGAAAATATCATACAGGTCGAAACCTGTCACATGAAACTGTTCGAGATCCTTTACGATCAATACGCGAACGGAACTATGTACAAGCGAAATAAGGCGGTCAAATGGAAGTGTTCGTCCTGCGGTTACGAAGCGACGGGCAAAGAAGCGTGGGACGAGTGTCCCATATGCAAAGAAAAACAAGGAGCGGTAATGCTCAAAATCGACGAATAAGGAGGGAAGTATGGCTAAATCCGTTAAAAAGGATAAGAATTGCAAAAACGTAAAGACTACGGACTGCAAGGAAACCGAAAAGAATTGCGATAAGAAGTCCGAAAAGTGCGACAAATAAGTCCAAGTAAAACAACGTCTTAAAGACAAGGGACTGTGAAATGATAAGCCGTTAGGATATCGACTCAACTAAACGCCGCGACGTATCGAGCATTCGTGCGTCAAAGCGTAGTCGAGCGAGCCTATTTAACGCGGCAACCTCATTTTCGCAGTCCCGTTTTTTTGTATCTCGATAAAAACGGATTTTTCTCTTGAAATTCCCTCTTTTGCGGAGTATAATTAAGTAGAGGTGAGAAAAATGACGGACGATATCAAAAGATTTTGCGAAATTATAAACGGATCGGACAACGTAGTGTTTTTCGGCGGAGCGGGGGTCAGTACCGAGAGCGGTATAAAGGATTTCCGTTCGGTTGACGGACTGTATAACGAGAAATACAAATACCCGCCCGAAGAAATACTTTCGCGCACTTTCTTTTTCAATAATACCGAGGAGTTTTATCGTTTTTACCGCGATAAACTGCTAATTGAAGGCGTGAAACCCAACGTTACGCATTACGCGTTGGCTGAGTTGGAAAAACGAGGGAAACTGAAAGCGGTAGTCACGCAGAATATAGACGATTTGCACGAGGCTGCGGGTAGTAAAAACGTGTTCCACTTACACGGTGGGATAGACAGGTATTTTTGCTTGAATTGTCGTAAAAAGTACGATCTCGACTACGTAAAAAGCGTAAGCGGCGTGCCTCATTGTTCGTGCGGCGGGATATTGAAACCCGACGTGGTCTTATACGAGGAAACGCTCGACGACGCGACGGTTAAGGGCGCGGTCGAATACATATCCGAAGCCGACGTTCTTATAGTTGGCGGAACGTCTTTGGTGGTTTACCCTGCGGCGGGGCTTATCGAGTACTACGGCGGAAATAAACTTATTCTTATAAACAAACAACCCACCCCGTACGATAGATACGCCGATCTCGTTATCAACAAGGGTTTAGGCGAGGTCTTCGGCGCATTGGGTTTGACCGATTAACAATACGCTTTTATAGTTAAAGGCGGCGGAAAGGATTGTCTGCCGCCTTTTTTATGGTTTTTATTAAAATTTTTTCTTTTTTGTAAAAAATATTCTTTTTATATGATATAATAAATCGTTATAGTATGCGCGTATCGTGCGTACGCGTATGCGGAAGGAGAGAGTATGAAAAAGACGTTGATCATAGTCATAGCGTTAATATTGTCGCTTGCGACGTTTACCGCCTGCGCCAAAACCACACAGTTAAGCGCGCCGACCGAATTGTCTTTGGACGGTAATACTCTTTTCTGGTCGAAAGTCGATAACGCCGACGGTTATGAAGTAAACGTCAACGGCGATATATTGACGGTTCCGTATAATTGGTGCGAAGTGCCTTCTCAAAAAGGGAAAAGTTTGTCGATAAAAGTAAAAGCGTTAGGTAGCGGCAAATATTCCGATTCCCCGTATTCCGAAGAATTTGTCCGTAACGCGACGTCCGAAACGCAGTTGACCAAACTCGTTTCCCCCGAGATAAAAGAAATAAACGGTAAAGGCGTTATGCGCTGGTCGGTAGTTTCCAATGCCGACGGTTATAAAATTTTCAAAAACAACGTGCTGTACGATACCGTGGTGGGGGCGAACGTTTCAACTTATACCCTCGATATAACGGAACCCGGTACTTACAGCATACAAGTTCAAGCCTATGGTCGTAGCGGCATATATACCGATAGCAACAAGTCCAACGTCTACGTCTTGGTCATAGACGGATCGGGTAACCCTCGTTTGCCAACTATTTCTACGCCTATCATATCGTACGACGCCGATAGCGAAAAGATAGTATGGAACAAAATAACCAACGCGGTCAAATACTCGGTGTTCTTGAACGGAGTCATTGTAGCGGAGACCGAGGAACTCAACTACAAATTTGATCCTAAATTGACGGAAAACTCTTATACAGTCGTAGCGAACGGCGACGGCGAGAGTTACGGCAATTCCAAAGACAGTAACGCAATAGTATTTCCACTTTCCCCGGACTCACCGCCTCTTAATATTCGAATAGAGTCCGTGGACGGCGTTTCAGCGGTGGTTTGGGATAGCGTCAAGTATTCGAGGGGATATCGCGTTGAGGTCGACGGATTGGCAACGACTTCGTTAAATCCTTACTTCAAGTTTGCGGGTTACGCGGACGGCGAATACGAAATAAGAGTACGTTCGTTAGGCGATAACACGTTCTATTCTTCATCTCTTTACTCGGAGTCGTTGGCGGTGAAGGTAAAGGACGGCGGAGTAGTAAAGAAGACTCTTTCAACGCCCGACCTACATTATTACGTTTCTTCTACTCGTACGCTAGTATGGGGGGAAGTGGCTCACGCGTTGAAATACAAGCTTACGGTGGAAACCCCGTACGACGACAAACTCACCACTTACGATTTTTACACCGAAGAAACGAGCTACGTTTTGGACGAAGTGTTCGAGGACGTGGATCTCGTTTTCTATCTTACGGCGATAGCGGAAGCGGGCTACGGCGATTCGTTAAGATCGTCGGGCTTGAGTTACTCATATACGCGTTCTTACGATTATATCGACGAGAATATGAGCCGCGTTCACGTGGAAGCCGACGAATACTCTTTCCTTACCGCGCCGTCGGATATCAGCTACGATAACGGGAAATTTACTTGGTATTCGCACGAAGACGCGCAAAGATTTTTGCTTCGCGTAAACGAGCAAACTTTTGCGGTTGAAGGGACGTCCTATTCTTATAAAATGCAAGAAACTTCCGTCGTTACGGTCGTGGCGTTATCCGACGACGAGTTTGTGTACGATTCGCCGAAGAGCGAAGAAAAGTTGTTCGAATATCCCGTAAGACTTTCTACGCCCAAAATACAATTAAACGGCAAACAACTTATCATAGTGCCGATTGAAGGCGCCGATCACTACGAAGTGCATTATAACGACGAATATTTCGAAAGCACGTTGACTACGATAGACCTTGAAAAGAATATCGTCATAGACGGCGTATATACCTTGTACGTTCAAGCTATCGGCGGCGAGGGACGCTCGTCTTCTATGAAGAGCGTGGAGTTGTCATTTACTGTCGATTACGGCGAATACGGCACCAAAGAAAAACCTTTCCCCATAGAGAGCGTTGAAGACTTAATTTTACTTAACGAAAATCCTCTTGCCTATTTCGTCTTTACGGTTGATACTTTGGACTTCGAAGGCAAAGAGATATCCCCTCTCTTTGCGGACGAGATTTTTGCGGGGCATATCGACGGGGACGGTTGTGTGATCAAAAACGCTACTTTGAAAGCGGTAAAAGGGTATAACTCATTCTTCGGACGTGTTTCTAACGGCGAAATCAAAAACCTGACCTTCGAAAATATACTCGTTAAAGACGGCGATTATTGCGGAATAGTGGCAACTTATTTTAACGGTTCTATGGAAAACGTGAAAACGCTTAACTGCAAGTTCAACGTAGACGCCATAACCTTAGGCGGTCTTATAGCCGAGGGCGACGGCGAGATGAAAAAATGCGTTTCGGATAACGTCGTTATAGTCGACAAAAAGTCGAGAGCGTCTATAGGCGGTTTAGCGGGTAGGTTCGAGGGCGATATTCTCGACTGCTCGGTCAGCGGAAGAATAGAAGGGGAGTCTTCCACCGTAGGCGGAGCGGTTGCCAATCATAAAGGCAAAATGCGCGTCACCGTTAGTATGGATATCACAGTGGGCGGCGCGTCTAAAACTGGGCTTGCTGTAGGTAGCGCGGACGGCGAATACTACGTCGCTCTTTCGGGAAGTATAACGACGGGAGGCGGTTACGTCGGCGCGTTCGGTCAGATAAACGGTAAAGTATCGGGTAGCGCGGAAGGCGACATAACCGCGAGCGGAGAATTCGCGACCGTGGGCGGAGTAGCGGGTATAGCGAGCATCGATGATTTGAGCGGATTATTCGCTTTAAATATTGACGTCGAGGCTGCCGAAGCGATCGTGGGCGGAGTAGCGGGCGTTTCTCAAAAAGCCTTCGATTACGACGAAAATCTTGAATTGTCGTTGAAAGTTAAAGCGGATACCGCTTACGTCGGCGTAGTCGGCAAAGGCTCGATCAATTACGGCGGTACGCCGACGGGCGAAATAAAAGTAGATCAAAAGACGACGTTCGTTATCGTGAGATGCGGCGTGGTAGGGGAAACGGACGACCTCTTCTTCGGTCTTCCCATTACTCTTAAAGGCGATATAATAGAGTATAACGATAAGCCTTTATCGGGCGAGGGAAGCGAATCTTCGCCTTATATCATTGCTACCATAAACGATTTCATTAAGATATCCAAAGAGCCTTCTGCTTATTATTCGATAGTCGAAGACATATATTTATCCACACCCGCTCTTATAGCTGACGATTTTAGGGGTACGCTTTCGGGCGGCGGTCACGTTTTGAGAGGGATAGCGATAAGCGGCGAAAAGGGTGCGTTATTCGGTTCTTTGACTTCCGCTACCATAAAAGACCTGTATATAGAGTCGTCCTCTTTCCACGGTTCGTTAGGCGCGGCGGCAATCGCTTTCGAGGCTACCGATTCCACCTTCGAGAACGTATGCGTCAACGCTAACCTTTCGGCGGAAAGCGGAACGGTCGGCGGTCTCGTCGCAAAGGCTACGGATTGTAGATTCGAGCGTTGCGGCTTTAACGGAAGGATAGACGCTCTCTCGTCTATTGCGGGCGGGCTTGTCGCTCAAGCGTCGGGCAGTATATCCGATTCCTTTGTTATAGGTAAGATAAATTGCCTCTCGGGCGGTGGTTTCGCGTATTCTTCGACCGCCGATATAGAGGGATGTTACGCGAGCGTGTTCGACGGCGCGGAAGAAAACTTTGCTGGTTTCGTGTACGATAACGGCGGCTCGGTTAAGAATTGCTATTCGTCTTCCGAATTGAAAGAAGCGTCCCTTTCTTTCGCGGCGGGTAGCGGTAGCGTTACTAACTGTTACGTGACTTCTTCGACGTTGCGTTCGTTTGAAAGCGATCCGCTATACATGTCTCTAACTATGGCTTTCGAAAAGGTGTTCGACGGTTGGGATAATTCGCAAGGGTATTCGAGGATACCCGATCTTCCTTATCAAACGACGGAAAATACTTGCGAGAACGTACGAATAGATTTAGTCGGCGTTTTGTCTTTCCCCGTTTCTAACCTCGATCTTACTTCTTACGAGTATTTCGGCGTAGCAAAAATCACTCTACCTTTGGGCGTAAGCATAGTCGACAAAGATGTCGTTTTATCAGGCTACGGCGACTATGAGATAACCTTCAACTTCGTAGACAAGACGGTGACCGCTTACGTTCACGCCGAAGAGATAGTGAACGAAGACTTCGAGGGTAAAGGCACCGAAACCGAGCCTTACCTCGTCGCAAACGAAGAGCAGTTCGCAAAGATGGACGGTTACGAAACTGACGTTTGGTTTAAGTTGACTTCGGATTTGACTGCCCCATACGTTTCGAGTTTCTCGTCGAAATTGGACGGAAACGGAAAGACGCTGACTCTTTCCGATAAGGCGTTTGGAGCGGTCGAAAACGCTACGATAAAGAATTTGAAAATAAAATACGTTTCCAATAACTCGGTAGGCGTAATTATTGAAGCGGATGAAAGCGTGTTTGAGAGTATTCAAGTCGAGGTTACCGCTCAATTCAACGCTACCGAAGCGGGCGCGCTCGTACGAGTTGCACGTAATTGTTCCTTTAAGGACGTTTCGGTCACAGGCGTGCTACGTGGCTCGGGCGTCAACGTCGGCGGTTTGACCGGCACTAATAAAGGCGAAAACGCGAAATTTGAAAACGTGGTATTATCCCTTGAAATAACCGTAGTTGCGGAAAACGTCGGCGGTCTTGCCGGGGAAACTTCAAGCGTTATCAAAAACGTCGAAGGTAGCGTGAGGATCAATTCTACCGCTAATAGAATAGGCGGACTTGCCGGTGAAGCGATAGGAAAAGCGGAAGGCGTCGATTTGACGGTGGATTTGAATTCCTCGTCCTCTTATCTCGGCGGTTTGTTCGGTTATGCGGACGTTGAGTCCGCCGATATAAATGTAGATATCACCGTAGATTCTACCGTTTCCGATTACTTTGGCGGCGTTGCGGCGGTTGCGGAGACGTTAGAAGACGTTACCGTCCTTGCGGACGTTACTTTGACCGTGACCGAAAACGCGGTTATAGGCGGCGTTGCGGGCGAGTGCGTTAGCGCGGACGGCGGCTTCAACGGTACCTTGACGGTCACCGCGACTAAGTCCATAGTAATGGGTGGCGCAGTCGGTAACGGCGCGTTCAATGGCTCGTTCGAGGGTAGTGCGTCTCTCGTTTCTTCAAGCGCCGACGCCAACGTCTATTTGGGCGGCGTAGCGGGTAAAGGAAGCGTTGACGAATCCACATTCTCGGGTACGTTGTCATTCTCGGGCGAGAACGAAAAAGGTCGTTTCGTCGTGGGCGGCTTAATCGGCGACGGAACGGTTGACTCTTCCGCGTTCGACGGCGATATTTCCATCGACTTTGAAAATACCGAGATAGTTTGCGGCGGTATCGCGGGCGAATCCACTTTAATAAAAGACAGCGCTGCGAGCGGCTCTTTGACGATGAGTGAAACGGGCTCCGAGTTTACTTACGGCGGAAGCGTCATAGGCGTTTTATCCGGCGAAGAAAGCGAAGTCATTCAAAACGTAACGTCAAGCGTCACGGTGACTTGCGACGTCACGGCGGGTATCGCGGGTGACGTTACCGAAAAGGAATAGAGGAAAGTATGAAAGGATCAATAAGAAATCTCTTGTTAATAGCATTGTTTATCGTTACGTGCGCGGCGTTGTTTATTGTTTTGCCGATCGGCGCGAAAGCGGAAGACGACGTTGAAATAGCGTTCTATATCAACGGCGTTGAAACTACGCCTACGATGCAAGGCGATAAATACGTCTTGGAATATCAATACGGAATGACTCTTCGCGTAGAAGGTAGGTTTACCGACGACAGAGAAGCGACGTCCTCTATGAGCGTTAAGGTCGACGACAAATATCAAGAAACCGCGGCGATATATAATGCTGGCGAGTACGACGTAAGAGTATCTTTGACCTACGACGGCACCATAACCTCTCGCAACATCAAACTAACGGTAGCGAAAAAGACTATAACCGACATATCTTTCGACGAGCCTATAAAGGCGCAATACGGCGTAGTTTTCTCTCCCACCGTCTATTTCGACGAGAATATAACCGACGTGGAAGTTACCTATGAATACTATACCGACAGCAGCAAGACGGTTTCGATCGTCCCCGTGGACGTGGGCAAATATTACGTCGAAGCCGTTGTTTCGGGCACTAACTACTACGGCGTAGCGGGCGCGGAATACGAAATAGTCAAAGCTTACGCGGAGATAAAAACTCAAATAAACGAGATACAGAAGCGGTATTCGTACGCCGAAGCGGGTGAAGGCGGGTATTCGTTGCAGGAAGCGTTTGGGATAACCATCGAAAACGCGGCGTTGAACAGCGATTATCTCGTGAAGAGTTACGTTCTTAAAGACGGTACGGACGAATACGTTTACAAGGAATCTATCACCGAAATAGGGTACTATTCGATATACTTTGCATTTTCGGGCAAAGAGAGCAACTACTATTACTACAAGAGCAAGGAAGTGACATTCGAATTACTGAAAGCGGACGTGTCTTTTGAAAGGAAAACGGTATTATCCGCCCCTTACGACGAAGATAAAGCGGCTTTGGACGTCGTTAAAAAAGCGTACACCGACGGGAATATCCTTCTAAAAAATCAAGACGGAAGCGTGATAAACTCGGTCGCATTCGATCAATTAAACGTAGTATTTTATGAAGATGAAACGGCGGAAGTTGTCCTCGCGGAACCTTCCAACGAAGTAGGCAGACTGTATTTTACCTTCTCTTTCGAAGGAAACTCTTTTTATAACGCTTGCGAGAGCGCGATCTTTACTATGGATATAACCAAACGGGATATAAGCGGAGAGATATATTCGGACGTCGATTTCAGCGCGTTTTCCTATGGCGCGGAAGTGTATTTGAACGACAAATACACCATTCCCGCAAAATACGTTGACGAGCCTTCTTTCGCGTATTTTTCCGTCAACGAAAACAAAGTCGTTCAGGGCGAATTGGACGCGTTGCCGTCTATTCCCGGTCGTTACGCTATGAGGATAACCGTAACGGACGGGAAAAACTACGAAGGCTCCGCGATAGTCTATTTTATTATAAGAAAGGTTAAACTTTCCGCAGAGCAAATGACCGTGAGCAACCTGTCTCTCGTGTATGGATCCGAAGTAAACGTGCTTTGTTCGCTACCTTCCGAATATAAAATCAAAAGCGACGAATATTCGGTGACTTTCTACCGTAAGGGCATACAAGTTGATAAGCCTATCACGGTCGGCGATTACGACGTTAAGATTTCCGTAGACAACGCGATATATACTTGCGACGTAGAAAAGAAGTTGACGATATCCAAAAAAGACCTCTATATAAAAGCGCTCGATAGGTTGATAGATTACGGCGACGACTTCTATAAGATGAATAAAACCGCTTACCCCGAAGACGCTGTGAGCATAGTCGGGTTGGTAGAGGGTGACGATAAGTCCTCTATCCTTTCCTCTATAAAAATATACGCTTTAGTGGGCGGTAGCGCTTATTCGAATAAGGATAGCGCGGTCAAAGTCGGAGTTTATAAACTCAACGTTAGAGGCGAGACCGATAACTACAATATCGTCGACGATTCAAGCGGCGAGCTCACGGTAAATAAGAGGGAAATAAAGGTCAGAGTCGCGGACGTTGAACAGTTTTTAGGGAAGCAAATAACCCCTAAATTTACCATCACCAATTGCGCTTATGCGGACGCGCAGGAAAGCGAATCTTTATCGGTATTCTTCGAGTGCTACTACACCGACGAAGAGGGCAAGGAAAGTTTTAACGAACCGCCTACCGAAAAAGGTAGATACAGAATTATCCCTCGTATCAAAAAAGAATTCGAAAACGATCCGTTCTTCGATAATTACAGGTGCGGCTTTATTTCCGCTTCGTTGAATTTGCTCGACAACAAGTTGTCTACGTCGATATCCGACGTAGAGATAGAAGGCAACTTTACCGAAAGCAATTTGACGATAAATAAGCTTAACGCGGATAAGACTTTGCAAAACGCTGTAAAGAACGCTTCTTCCAAGTACGTCGCGAAGATGGTTCTAAACGTTCCTTATTCGATAGAGACCGCGGACAATACGGCGTTCGTTATGTATATTGATTACGCCGCCACTTCCGATACTGTAGTATTGTTTGGCTACAATAACAGCGAATTGACCGAGGTACCCTACGTTTACGAAAACGGAAAGATAAAGTTAGCACAAAAGGAAATGGGTACCTATTACGTTATTTGCGAGCCCAAAACCGTCAATAAAACGATGGTGATAATAATTGCCGCGGCGGTAACCGTGGCGGTCGTGATATTTATCGTTTGTTTGGTGTTCTATTTGTCGGGTAGAGGCGTAAAAGCAAAGAAGAGAGAAGAGCAGCTCGTTTCCACGGGTATCGCGCCCGTAGGTAATTATAAGAGCGAGGATGAAGAACTCGACGAGTTTATCGAAAACTTCGACGAAAGCACCGTCCAAAAGACAGAAATGCCCGCCGAAAGGATTGCGCAAAAGGAAAAAGACGAATTGCGCGAGCAATACAGGCTTAGATTGCGTAGAATGAGGACGATGGGCGATAAGAGTATCGAAGATCAAATTCGAAACGCGGGTATCAACCCCTTTGATACAATGTTCGACGAAGAAGAAGCCATCGACAAGATGATAGCGGCTGACGAAGAGAATAAACGCATAAGGGAAGAAGCCGATAGAAAGCTCAAAGAAGAGCAAGAAAAAGAGCAAGAAAAGGCGACTACGTTCACTATCAAAGAGCGTCAAAGCGGTACTCTTTCCTCCGGCGCAACCGCCGCAAAACCCAAACGCGACGGCTCTGACGACTTTGATATTTGATAACCGAGCTAAAAGACCAAAGTTTGCTTTTAAACGATATATAATAATCTAAACGAAAGTTTTTTTATCGAGGAAGAGCCTTTCTTGTCGAAAGCAGTTCTATCCGAGCAAAGAGGAATACGAACAGTAGGCAGCGAGTAATTGCCTGTTCTACAATGCCTATTGCTAAAAGAAAAATCCGTCCATAGAATATCTATCAATAGATTTTCATCACTCATAATGAATTGCGTAACAAAAAAAGACCGCTTGGGATTCCAAACGGCCTTTCTTGTCTTCTTAAATCTAATTATTTAGCGATTTTAACGCCGACTTTAGGCCCGATGACTACGACTTTTCCGCTGATGTATTTGCATACTTCGGAGTCGCTTGCGTCTTTGTAATCTTTGTAACTTGAGTTGTTATATTTGGTCTTGGCTACGTCGGACTTATAGTAGCAAGTGACGGTAACGGTGTTTAACAAATCGCTTACGCCGCCGATGACGGATCCGCTGTTGCTGTTGGGCGTAGCGGTGAGAGTCCAATTTACGGTCTCGTCGTAATAACTTGCGTTAGAGTCCTTGTTTTGATAGTCGGCAGTTACGACGGTGTAACCTTTCTTTTCGAATTTCTTGCTTACGTTCTTCATGTTGGATATACAAGCGGTGAATACGAAAACGCAGGAAAGTACGAGCGCTACTACTGTTACGAACAATAAAGATTTTTTCATTTTTTGTCTCCTTTTTATATTTATTTGTTTATTCTTTTATAATTTTGATTTTGGTTATGGATATCGTTTGTGTGGGCACGTCCGAAGAATAATATCCCATATCGCCGTAGACCAATACGCCCGTGGTCGTAGCGATATTGTTGAATTTGTCGATTACCGCCATACTTTCCTCGTCGATGACTCTTCCGAAAGCCGCGTAACTACCGTTTAAAGTAGGATAATTATCCACCGAGCAGAAGAAGAATTGCGAAGTCGCCGAATCCTTGACGTTCGTTCTTGCCATCGACAAAACGCCTTTTAAGTGTTCGACGTTGTTATAAGTGCAGCCGTTATCAGAAAACTCGCCGTAAATAGCGGGATAAGTACTGTCTTTCTCGGTGAAGTAACCGTTCTTTACTTCGAAGCCGCCCGTTTGTATCATAAAATCTTTAATGATTCTATGGAATACTACGCCTTCGTAAAAGCCGTCTTTGACGTACTTCAAAAAGTTCTCAACGGATATCGGCGCAGTCTTTTTGTAAAGCTCCGCTCTTATAGTGTCGCCCGTCGAAAAAGTAAACTCGATTATGGGATCGTCGGCGTCTAAGATGCCGAATTCACCGGTTGTATAAGTGTTTTTGCTTTTATCGCAACCGAAAAAGCAAGTTGCCGTGACGATGGATACTATAAGAATAGTGGAAACTATAAATAATTTCTTCATACTGAAATGATAACACCTAACGAGAAAAAAGACAACTAAAAACGACTAATTCCTCTTTTAACGGCTTTGTTCTATCTCGATAATCATTATAAAACCGCGATTTTGATACGAGAATTATCTTAAATGTAAACTTTACTTCCATATCGCTCTTGACACGAATGTAACATTTATGTTAAAATAATTCTAACGCTAACAAAATAATACGCGTTTCGCGCTACGTGCGCAAGGATGGTTTATATGGAAATTACAGATGTCAGGATCAGATTGGCGAAAACGGACGGAAAACTCAAGGCGGTTGCTACGATAACTATCGACGCTTGTTTTGCGGTACACGATATAAAGGTCATTGAAGGCAGCGCAGGCCCCTTTATCGCAATGCCCAGCAAAAAGACGCCCGAGGGTGAATTCAAGGATATTGTGCATCCTATCAATCCCGAGACGAGAGCCCTTATTTCGAAGTATATTTTAGACGCTTACGAAAAAGCGTTGAGCGAGGAATAATTTTTTCGAGGGTTTGTTACCTCAAGATATTACTTTTATTTACCCGAATTTAATTAACGTTCTTGCGATATCATCGATATCTCCCGCACCTAAAAAAAGGATGGCGGAATCTTTGGTAGCAGTATAAGGAAAATCCTTCAAATCACTATCCATATATTTTTCTCTAACGGATAATTTGTCGAAGAGTATGCGTGACGACGCCGTTTCGTCATACTTTTCTCTTGCGGCGTAAACGTCAAGCAGATTTACGGCGTCCGAATTATCGAGTGCCTTTGCAAAGTCGCTTAAAAAAGCCTTCGTACGCGAATAGGTGTGCGGTTGAAAAACCGTGAACACCTTTTTGTATTTTCTTTTCGCGCAGTTTATCACCTCGGCTATTTGCGTAGGGTGATGCGCGTAGTCGAGATAAGCGTCGGCGTTTTTGTATTTTCCCAAGTATTCCATACGACGTTTTACCCCTTTGAACGATTCGAGCGCTTCGGCGGTCGTTTCGACGGCTATCCCCATTTTTTGCAAAATCACGGCGGCATACGCGGCATTCGTCATATTATGTCGAAGTATCTCGTTTGGCAAATAAAAGGCTTGGATATCGTTTTCCAACGAGAGCGCAAACGCGCACTCGTTATCGTCGAGAATTTTTATCGAAAAATCCCTTTCTTCTTTTAGCGTGGTCGTGTGCCCACCTGCGCATACGTTCGCGTTCTTCCCTAAAACGAGAACTTTTTGCGTTTGCGAGGCGAATCGTTGAAAACTATGTTTCATTTCGTCGAAAGAAGGGAAAAAATCGGGGTGATCGTATTCGACGTTTGCGATTATCGCGTAATCGGGGAAAAGCGATAAAAATGAATTACGGTATTCGCAAGCCTCGGTAACGAATATATCCGTGCCGTTATATTTTTCGATAGGCTCTACGAATTCACCGCCGAAGTGGCAACAAAACCTCGCCTTCGTTTTGTGCAAAACGTGGCTTATCATAGCGGAAATCGTCGTTTTACCGTGCGCTCCGGCAACTGCGACGCATTCTTTGAAGTTTCGACTTATTTTACCCAAATACGCTCCTCTCTCGATTTTAGTCTTTGCGGCGTTGAGTTCCGTATCGATTTCTTCTACAGCGCCCGAATATACTACGAGGTCGGCGGCGCTCGCTTTCAAAGGATCGTGACCTACGTAAACGTCGTACCCTTCGTTTTTTAGTCGAAGTAACGTTTCAGAGTAATTTTTATCGCTTCCCGAAACGTCCTCGCCTAAATAAGAGGATAAAGTCAATAGTCCGCTCATACTTGCCCCGCCCGCCCCAACGAAATGTATTTTGCTCATATACGACATAATACGCGGTTTCTCGCGACCGCGTGATAGAAAATAAAAATACCGTCATATCCTGTCGAAAAACAGTATCGGCGTAGCGATCATTATTTGTCGTAATAGTTTGTATTCTAACCTCCTATCCTTCGTCGTATTTTAATTGTCGGATTTATCCTCTATCTTTAAGAATCCGTCTATCGAAGGATCCCCTAACGCGAAGCCGCATAGCCCAGTACGTCATGTTGAGCGAAGTCGAAACATCCCCTAACGCGAAGCCGCATAGCCCGGTACGTCATGTTGAGTTTGTCGAAACATCCCCTATCACAATGTAGTTTTTTCCCAGAACGTCATACTGAACTTGTCGAAGGATCCCCTAACGCGAAGCCGCATAGTCCAGTACGTCATGTTGAGCGAAGTCGAAACATCCCTTAACGCGAAGCTGCATAGCCCGGTACGTCATGTTGAGCGAAGTCGAAACATCCCCTAACGCGAAGCAGTACGTTACAACTAAACAGTTTTGAAAAAAATATAAAAAACGCTTGCAAAACGAAAAATAAAGTCGTATAATAATATCACCGTGCGCGATTAGCTCAGCTGGTAGAGCGTCTTCTTGACGTGGAGAGGGTCAGCGGTTCGAGTCCGTTATCGCGCACCATCTCTGTAGTACGAAAAGGCTACAGGCAATCAAAACCACAAGATACGGATAGTTTCTTGTGGTTTTTTGCTATATATTGTGCTTTTCGGGCAATTTGTCCTTTCTCAATATTCTTTGATTTCAACGGCTGCTTTTTTGCAATTATTTACAAAAACAGGTCTTGAACCTACGATGTGATTTTTTTATAACTTGTTTCGATAATTGTATTTGGTCAAAACTTGTTTCTTTCTTTTCATTGTCACTTCGGTATATATTTCAGTAGTGGAGATACTTGCGTGACCGAGAATTTCTTGAACAGAACGTAAGTCCGCGCCATTTGCAAGAAGATTCGTGGCAAACGTGTGACGAAGATAATGGGGTGTGGCTTTTTCATTTATGCCGGATAATGTTTTGTATTTGTTAAAAATGTTTTCAATACTATATATCGTCAGCGGGGCGAGATATCGGTTAAGAAATAAATAGTCGTTAGAAGGAGAAAAAGTTCTCCTAAGGCGTAGCCAATCTTTCAAATGATTCCATGTTTCTTGACTGGAGATATATAAAAGTCTTTGCTTCCTGCCTTTGCCATGAATCAGAATAGTATGTTCTTGTACTATAATGTCCGATAATGTTATATTAGCTGCTTCGCCGATCCGGATTCCGGTGCTTATGAGCAAATCCAATAAACATAAATCTCGGGTGATTTCAAACACGGAAAAATCGGTTTTAGCATTATTTTTGCAGTCGTATAGCGAGGATAATAGGCGAGAGACTTCTTTAACGGTTAAGGTCTTTGGTAAACGCTTTTCTTGTCGGAAAGTAAACTTAATATCAAAGAATGGATTCCCGTTTATTAACTTTTCGTGATAGAGATAGGCATAGAATAATTTTAAAGAGATGATCTTGCGTTTAATGGACGTGTCTTTCAGTCCACGCCGGAAAATGCGATCTATATACGTATAAATATCGTTAATATCTGTCTCCCAAATGGGCTTGCTTAAATACCCAACATAATCCGTAAGGTCTGAACGATATGCGATAATTGTTTTTGAGGATAGGTTTTTTGTGGATTGTGTTTGTTTAATAAAATTGTCGATGTATTCCATAATTTGCTCCTTTTTGATGATTATATATTGCAA
>JAFSWQ010000012.1 GCA_017444385.1 Clostridia bacterium
CCCTTTGCACGTCATAGTCTGCGCTTTTACTTGTTCTTCTTTAAGAACTTCGTTTTTGCTTGACTATTCCTTTTTCTCGCAAACGTTATGCGTTTGCTCGATATTCGCTGCGCTCGTTTTTTCGCTAAAGGGTGCAAACTTCCGGAAGTCGCTACGCTCGTAGAGAAAAAAAGAAATTTAATTGCTTATGAAGTATCAAATAACGAATTATGAAACCTAATTCGGAAGAGACGTTTCGACTACGCTCAACGTGACGAGAAAACGAGTAAAAAGCACGAGATTTTGTATTCGCTTAACGTGACGATTAAATGTAACAAGGATAAGATTTTGACAAGCTCAACGGGACGAAAAAAACGGTTTTTTTCTATCTTGACAGGATGAAGAAAATTGTGGTATTCTATAAATATGGATAAAATCAACCTCGACGGATATTGGGAACCGAATCACCTCGGCCCAAGAATAGAGATTAAGGGCAAAGCCATTATCGTTTTATGGCGTAATTCTACCGTTCTACAAACCACTTTCAGCGAGAAAATCGATGGGGATAGAGTTATTTTGGCTTTGAAGAATAACGAGTTGAAATACTCTTACGAGCAAAAACCTTACGCGACCGTCGACGAGCTTTACTACCAAAACGGGTATATACATATCGTTGAAAACTTCCCGATAAGCGGACTATCGACCGACGAATTTAAGCGTACCGAGAATTCTCGATACGGCGCGTACGACGTAGTTAACGAACTTCTTCCGTCCCTTCGCGGCGAGTGGAAAAGCGAAAACGACTGGTCGTTTACCATCAAAGGCAACGAATTGACCATGTTCGGCGAAAAAATGAAGATATGCGTTTTAAGGTCGAAAAAGTACCCCAATCTATACAAAATCGTGGACGAAAACCCCGCAAACTACGAGATGCTTTCAGGTTTAAGGCAATTTGAATTGAAAGGCGACGTCATAACTACCGCTATTCAGGTATGCGACGCGCCCTCGATAGATTTAATTTTCAAAAAATCCGTGTAATACCAAAGGAGGTCAATATGTGTATTTTCGGTAAAAAAGACAATAGTTCCAAGGAGACCGTAAAGGTCGAATCCCCCGCTGCAAATACGAGCGCGAATTCCGCGACTTTCCGCTTCGACTATCTTCCCAAAACCTTGGCGGATATGCAAGCGTTACCCGAGGCTTCTATGGATACGCCTTTCAAGACCGCCGCTTTGACCGTGTGCGCTCTTTGCGCTTACGGCGAGGATCGCTCTGCGGGTTTAGAGATGCTTAATTGGTTGAGAGGTCCCTATCAACAACCTATGAGCCAGGGCGAGATCCAATTCCTCAACGACAGATTCAGAGACGGTCAAAAATACGTCGCGTATTCTTACTTCAACGGCGCGAAACCCGAAAACGAATATACCCCTTCCGCGCCCTTTACCATCACCATCACCGCCAACCAATATTCCTATCAAGACGGCGGATATTGTAACCTTTGGTTGCGTTCGGGCGGCGCGGACAGCCCGAGAAATATCAAGATGAGAAGAGCCAACGACGTTTGGTATTTGCTCGAACAATGCGTAATGGTCGGCATTCGTCAACCTAAATCGCAAAATCCTTGGGGTTAATATAGTTATATAATTCGCTAACGACGTACGCGGGGATTACCCCCGCGTACAAATTTTTTATGAATTGCGTATTCAACTAATCTTATTACGCGAAATCTTCGACTTATTACCGCTTACTTCGTCAAAGTAGGCGGTTTTTCTTTTTTTATTAGGTGTTATCATATCTTCGGAGGCGAATATGGAAATATGGCAAAAACGAGACGGCGACGTTGCGGTTATTTACGTCAAAGGCGATATCGACGAGCATACCGCGCCCGAAATACGCGCGTTTGCGGATAGAGTTATCGGCGAGGGCGCAAAGGACGTGGTGTTTTGCTTACGGTACGTTGACTTTATGGATTCCACGGGTATAGGTATGCTTTTGGGCAGGTTCAAAAATTGCAAGAAATCGAATTCGCGGTTGTTCGTTAAAGACGTTAACGACCGCATAGACAAGATATTCAAAATTTCGGGTATCTATCAAGTCGTGCCTAAAGTGAATTAGGTTGTGTTTCGGCGGGGATAGGAAGACGAGACTCGAAAGAACTTGTTTTCGCGTAAATTTTAACAAAATAAAAGCGAGCGAATGTTCCCGCGATGTTTGGTGATTAGTAGGTGAATAATGAATAACGGAAACTATTTTGAAATGAAAATAAAAGCCGAAACTTGCAACGAAAGTTTCATTCGGTCGACCGTAGCCGCTTTTTGCGTGGCTCTCGATCCGACTTTGGAAGAGTTGAACGACGTCAAAACCGCCGTCAGCGAAGCGATAACGAATTGCGTAGTTCACGCTTATTCGAGGGAAAATTCGGGGGAAATAACCGTCAAGGTATCTCTTTCGGGAAAAACGGCGATAATCGAAATAAGGGATTCGGGTTGCGGAATTTCGGACGTCGAAACGGCGATGAAGCCGTTCTACACCACCAAGCCCGAAGAGGAAAGAAGCGGTATGGGATTTACTTTAATGCAAACCTTTATGGACGGGGTAACGGTTAAGAGCGAAGTCGGTCGCGGTACGACCGTGGTAATGGAAAAGACTTTCGTAAAAAATGCTAAGTAACGAGGACACGCTACAAAAGATATTAGAGGCGCAACAAGGATCGAACGCAGCCGCCGAAGAGTTGTTAAAAGAGAATATGCCGCTTATAAAGAGTATCGCTCGGCGTTACAAAAATTGCGCGATAGAATACGACGATCTGCTTCAATTAGGTTCGCTTGGGTTAATAAAGGCGGTAAAGAGATTCGACGTTTCATTTAACGTCAGGTTTTCCACTTACGCCGTGCCCATGATCGCGGGGGAAATAAAGCGGCATATCCGCGACGACGGTCCTATAAAGGTGTCCCGCCAAATAAAGAGCCTTGCCACCAAGATAACTAGGTACAGAGAGGAATTCGCGATAAAAGAGGGAAGGGAAGCCACTATCGCCGAGATAGCGGAAGAGTTTTCTATGACCGCTTACGACGTTGTGTTTACCCTCGACAGCGCGAAGATGCCCGTTTCGTTGTACGAGAAATACGACGAGGACGGCGCGTATCTCGTGGACACGTTAAAGACCGAAGACAAGACCGAGGATATGCTCGATAGAATAATGCTCGAAGAGGTCATCGAAGGGTTAGAGCCGCGAGAAAAGAAGATAATTTTGTTAAGGTACTACCGCGACAAAACTCAAAGCGAGGTCGCGAAGATACTCGGCGTTTCGCAGGTACAGGTCAGCCGCTTGGAAAGCAAAATCCTTGAAGAGATGAAAAAGAAAATGAGTTAGGGAAGTGCGGTTAAAACTTTAATTAGAATTTGCTTAATTGTTATTGTGTTCTCTACGAGCGAGATTCGGAATTTTGCTCAAATATGTGTAAAAAATATATTTTTATTACGGTTTTTACTAATGCTTTAAATAAGTATTTTTTTAAGCGTAGCGAGATCCGGAAGTTTGCATTGTTAAGTAAAAGATATATATTTATTGTTTCTTGCATTACGTTTATAGTAATTTTTCTCTACGAGCGTAGCGACTTCCGAAATTTTGCACCCTTTAGTGAAGAATCTGCGATTCGAACGGGCAAAGGGGGAGGGGACGTTTCCAAAGAGCCTTGGCTCGACGAAAGGTCGGGGGTTTTAGAATAGCACTTGGTATAACCTAATTCGCAAATAAACACTTGATTAAAAAAGAATAAACAAGCCCTTGACTCGTTGTCATTATCTTTTAATATTTATCGTTTCACCGCTTGTTCTATTACTCTTATAAACTAGTGTGTAAAACCCTCTCCCTTCCGTCGTTCTCCCTACGGTCGCACTTTGGGAACGTCCCCTCTCCCTTTGCTCCCGCCTTTGGCGGAAGGGCGCAATGAGACGGTTGCCATTTACTCTACTATTCGTAGGACGGTACGACCGTCTCCATTGGAAGTTAAGTAAACCAAATCGCTACGCGATAATAATTAAGAATATAAGATAAAACTTCTATATTTATCTCGAATATAATACTATCTTTCCGTCCATACTCAAAGTATGATAGACGGATATTTTTATAAAAAGAGGATAAAAGAAGAGATATATAGAATTGAGCGAGAGGAAGAGGCTCGGAACGCTACGACAAAAAAAGAGGTGAAGTATGATCGGTAAAAAGGAATATATCGACCTTGTTAAAGAAACTACGCCGAAGTCGAGGGAAGTCAAGACGCTTATTCTCGCGTTCGTTATAGGCGGTTTTATATGCTGTATCGGCGAATTTATAGGGGATATGCTTAAACTCATTATCAAAGATATCGGCGAAGTTACCACCGCGCAATTCACTTCTTGCATATTGATTTTTATAGGTTCATTGCTTACCGGTCTCGGCGTTTACGACAAGATAGGCAAGGTCGCGGGCGCAGGCTCTATCGTGCCTATCACGGGGTTTGCTAACAGCGTGGTTTCGCCCGCTATGGAATTCAATAGAGAGGGAATGATCTTGGGCGTTATGAGTAAAATGTTCGTCGTTGCGGGGCCTATAATCGTTTCGGGCGTTACCGCGTCTATCGCGGTGGGCGTGGTCTACTTTATAATCGGGTTGTTTTGAGATGAGAAAAGGCAAGCATACCTGGACGTTTGAGAATAAACCCGTCATTATAGGAAGTTACGGAATCGCGGGGCCGAAAGAAGGGAAAGGACCTCTTAAAGAATACTACGACGAGGTGTTAAGAAGCGACCTTTTCGGCGAAAAAACCTACGAAAAAGCCGAATGCAAAATGCAGTTCACCGCGATAGAAAAAGCCATAAAAAAGAGCGGCAAACAAAAGGAAGAGATAGACGCGATGTTCGCGGGGGATCTATTAAATCAAATAGTTTCGTCCGCGTTTTCGGCGAGGGAATTGGAAATACCCTATCTCGGTTTATATAACGCCTGTTCCACTTTCGCCGAAGGGTTGCTGATCGCTTCCGCGCTCATCGCAAACGGCACGCTCAACGACGCGACTTGCTCTACAAGCAGTCATTATTCGACGGCGGAAAGACAATATAGATATCCTCTTGAACTTGGAACTCAAATGACGCCCACCGCACAATGGACGGTCACGGGCGCGGGTTGCGTGGTGCTTTCTTCAAAAGGCGAAGGCGTGAAAATAGAGGGGTTTACGATAGGAAGGGTGGTTGATTACGACGTTACCGACACTAACAATATGGGCGCTGCGATGGCGCCTGCGGCGGCGTACACGCTTGAAGACCACCTTAAAGAAACGGGCAGAACCCCCGATTATTACGATATGATTTTGACGGGGGACTTGGGAAAATTCGGCGTGGAAATGATGAACAAACTTCTTTTAGGGGACGGAATAGACGTTAGAAATATTCACAACGATTGCGGAATGATGGTGTTTGACGAAAAACAAAACGTGCGTATGGGCGGTAGCGGCGCGGGGTGTTCGAGCCTCGTTTTCAGCACTTACGTTATGAGTAAACTATTGGACGGAAGCATAAAAAGGCTGTTGTTTATGCCGACCGGCGCGCTTATGAGTAAGGATAGCAGTTTGCAAGGGGAATCAATCCCTGCCATCGCGCACGCGATATCAATAGAGGGGTTATGAGTATATTTTTAAGGTATCTTGCGGCGTTTGCGGTGGGCGGTCTCGTCTGCCTTATCGGGCAATTATTGATAAATACTACCAAGATGACCTCGTCGAGAATACTCGTTATTTTCCTACTTCTCGGCGCGTTTTTAGAAGCGATAGGGGTGTTTAAGTATATAGAGAATTTCGCGGGGGCGGGGATAACCGTACCCATTACGGGGTTCGGCGCAACGCTCGTGAGAGGCGCTCTAAAAGGGCTATCCGAAAAGGGACTTATCGGCGTTCTATACGGCGGAATCGAGGCGGGCGCGGCGGGATTAGGCTCGGCGATACTGTTCGGCTTTTTGATGTCGGTGATTTTCAAAGCAAGAACGAAGACGTGAGAAGGGGAACGGTTTGCTCGCCAAAGGCGAAAATGAGCGTAAGCGAATTCGAGAAGTTTGCACCCTTTAGCGAAGAATCTGGGATTCGAGCGTGCAAAGGGGGACGGAACGTTTCCAAAGAGCCAAAGGCTCGACGGAATGTTGGGGGTTTTAAAATAGCACTCGGTTTTACCTCTTTTTGCAAATAAAGCCTTGATTACGCAAAGTAGATTAAATAATATATCAACTTGATTTTTCTTTTAATTTCTTCGTAAAACACCATTTTCCCTATTAGATTACTTTTTCTTAAAACCCTCTCCCCGCCGTCGTTCTCCCTGTGGTCGCCCTTTGGGCGCGTCCTCTCTCCCTTTGCGAAAGGGCGCAATGAGACGGTCATTCGCGATACTACTATTCGTAGGACGGTACGACCGTCTCCATTGGATATTAAGGAATAAACCGCTACGCGATAGGTTTACCTGGAAAAGACGTTTCGACTACGTGGGCTCGTCACGGCTTTCGCTTTTTATTCGTTGAGAAAAATTCTCAACTTCATTTTTGCTCGGTCGTTCCTCTTTCTCGAAAACCTTTTGGGTTTTCTCG